>DASRDY010000360.1:0-1732 GCA_035652355.1 Blastocatellia bacterium | reverse complement strand
CGGATTGAATACCGCAAGCGAGTACCCGAAGGCGTAGCGATGGACAGAGCCAATATTTACGAAATGGAGCAATTCCAATCGGGCAGAAAACGGATTGCAATTATCAGCGATGCAGCCTCTACCGGAATATCTCTGCATTCTTCAAACAGAGCGAATAACAAACAGCGCCGCGTTCACATCACGCTTGAGCTTGGTTGGTCGGCAGATAAACAGATGCAGACGTTTGGCAGAACCCACCGATCAGATCAGGCAGTACCGCCCGAGTATGTTTTGCTATCGACCGAGCTTGCCGGAGAAAAACGGTTTAGCTCAACCATTGCCCGACGTTTGGGCAGTCTTGGCGCATTGACCAAAGGCGACCGTGGCGCAGCCGATACCGGAGATTTAGCCAAATACAACTTTGAAACCCAGGAAGGCAGAGCAGCGCTTAGCCTGATGTTTCGCCGTATTATGTCTGGCGCAAAAATACCGGGACTGACAAACCCACGTCAGACTTTGCGCGACATCGGTTTGATTGTAATCCGCGAGGGAGCGGAAGAGGTTAGAAAGGAAGATGAGTACAATGTCCCCAGGTTTTCTTAATCGTTTGCTGGCGCTTAATGTTGAAGATCAGAACGCACTCTTTGATTACTTTGCCGATCTGTTTGACCAGACCGTAAGGCATGCGAAAGCAAACGGCACGTTTGATGAAGGTGTGACCGACATTAAAGCGCTTTCGGTAAAACTAGCCAATGCTCCGAATGTAGTTCACATCGATAGAATTACCGGAGCGGAAACCACTCATTACAACCTTGCAGTGGAAATGCCGACGCAATTAATTAGCTTTGCCGAAGCCGACGAAGTCCGACGCAGAAAGAGCGGCGCTTTCTTTGAGAACAAAAAGAAAGGCAGCTTTATTATGGCGACAGAATCCGGCCGCCACACCGATGCCGGAACTGGAAGAAGCTATCAAACCTTTGCGGTATGGCGACCAGAAGGGGCGCGAACCGACTATATTCACGAAGATGATTTAAACGAGCGGTACCGCGTAGTCATGCCCAGAGCCGTCCGCGATTGGTGGACACGACGACACGCAGAATTACCGCCCACTCAGATTGAGGAATTGCACATCATCGGTGGAGCGATTATCCCGCTTTGGCAGCGACTTAAAACCACACGAGACGCACAATTAAAGGTTGTAAGAGTGACCACCGACGACGGCCAAAGGATTGTCGGAACGAAGATAGCAACTGAAAGAGTGTGGCAGGTACTGAGAGCTTTAGGCATTTGCAGAACTCTTAGCGATCCCAAACAGATATTCACGGCGATAAAAGACGAAGCCGACCAGGTTACTTTGGCGGGAAGCCTTCTATTGCGCCAGGGTCACCTTTATGGAAAGCCGACGATTGAATTGCTGGGAGCCAATCCCCAGCAATTTGAGCAACTCAGAGAAATCGGATTAATCAACGAGCAAATCAACTGGAAACAGCTTTTCTTTGTTCCTACAGATGAAGAGAAAGGAACGACCATAATTACCGAATTGCTGGCCTGCTATCCGGTAATTGGTTCAGCCAACACCGACGAAACAAACGAAGAGCAGCCCGCAGACACCGAACTCGAAACGGAACTGCCGGCCAGCACATCGTGCGTTATTGAGCTTGAGCAATGGGTTATTGAACCAGAGGAAATTACCGAGCTTAAGAAGATTCAAGAACAGAATAAAGCGGCAGAATTGTCGATGGCATCGGAACAG
>DASRDY010000359.1:0-6756 GCA_035652355.1 Blastocatellia bacterium | reverse complement strand
AGGCTGGGGGTTCTGGGACGACTGATGACAGCAGGCGGGCCGGAGATCACCAAGATAACCTTTTATTCACCCCATGGTAGATCGGTGTCTGTGCCAAGCAAGTGGCTTGGGCCGGTAAATGCGCTTAGTCTGAGCAGGGCCGAGATGGATTTTCACCTCCTTGACCGGGCACGCGAAGTTGGCGCTACTGTACTTGAAGATGCAAAGGTAAAGGGACTGATAATTGCAGGCGGAAAAGTTCGCGGAGTTCTGTTAGAGCACGATGGCCAAATATCCGAGTATCGATCGGATCTCACGATTGATGCTACAGGAAGAGCCAGGGCTTTGTCACGAAAACACTCAACGAGTCTCGGTAGAAAGTCCAACAACAGCAGACGACATGGTCCACTGGTAGCATTTAAAGCTCATTTTAAGGAAAAGCTTGTCCAGGCGAACGGGTGCGAGATCTATTTTTATCCTGGTGGTTACGGCGGTTTAAGCCAAGTCGAGGACAATATGAGCAATCTCTGCTTCATCGTACCTGCTGAAGAGGTTCAAGCCTGCGCGGGCAATCCCGAGGAATTGATGCATCATTATGTGCTCTCAAATTTCAGGGCGTCAGAAATGCTGAGAGATAGGCGCGCTGAATCTTCCTGGTTATCGGTTTCAATCGATGCTTTTGGCCGCAACGACCTGATAGCTACCAATGGGTTAATTGCAATCGGTGACGCTGCGTCGTTTATCGATCCTTTTACGGGAAGCGGAATATTGATGGCTCTGGAAAGTGGCGAATTGGCTGCCGAGGTGATCCTCCGCTGGCTGCCTGCCTTGAAGGCGGGTGCTTGCTTTTCAGAACTTGCTGCGGAATACCGCGCTCGTTATTTGAAGACATTTAGTTCGCGATTGCGAGTTTGCAAATGGCTGCGTCACCTGATATTTGCTCCAGGACCAGTTATTGAGGCGACGATCCTTACATTCGGATTTAGCGAAAGACTGCTGCAATCTCTGGCATCCTTGACCAGACATGTGCCTGATTTGCACAGAAGACCGATTGAACGTGACGCCCACTGATGATTGCGATTTCGAATCGCCGTTGCAACACAGCCATGTATTTTACAGAAGTGTGAAGAAAGAAACTCTCAGCTCTTTGATTCTCACCGGCCGCTTTGTCGAACAATAGATGGACAGGGCCATCTATGAGAAGGCGCTTACACATCCGATTCAATAATGAATCGCCTTCTGTCCTTTATTCATCGTCAACTTGTAAAAGAAACGATTGACTTGAAAAAATCTTAGGGTTAGAGTGGCCACATAATGAAAACGATTTTCATTATCATTTAGATCGAAAAGTAGATGGGAGTCTCACAGGGAACTTTTGGCGAAGAACCGTAAGACTCCCGGATCAGCAACCAAAAATACGGCTGACGATCTCTAATATTGTATCCTCGTCAGCCGTGGCTTTCCAATGGAGGAGCTTCAATGACTGACAGGTTTATTCAAACGAACGTCCGCTGTATCAAGAGTCGAGGATTTTTATCACTTTCCAGATTGGTTTTTTCTTTAGGATTATTGATAGTGACAGGGCTCTGTTTATCCCAGCCCTCGTTTTCACAAAGTACTGACTCTCGCTCAGAAAAGGAGCAACAATCTGCCCGCTCGGGTTCTCAAAGCGAAGTAGAACGTCTAAGAGTTGAAGTCGATCAATTACGAAAGGAGCTTGAGCAGCTTCGCTCTGAAATACAGGACCAAAACAAGCAACCGGCACCATCGGCAACAACAACCAACCAGACTCCTCATCAAGACAAACACCAACCAGTTCAGAGTACTACCCAATCAACCGCTACTCCTGACAATCCAAACATAGCGATTGCAACGAAAGCCCAGGGTGGTGATCTTTCTGGCGCTGGAAATCTGCTGCGAACTGATCGTATTACGATAGGGGGTTACGGTGATTTTCAATTTCGAGAATCTTCAATCAATGAACGCGCTGATGGAGGCGGCACTCCCACTTTCCAGAACACCAGGTTCGTTTTAGGCATCGCTGCCGTTTTAGCTGAAAAGCAGAATATTGTTTTCAATTCCGAGATTGAATATGAATTTGGCTCAAGAGAAATAGATGTAGAGCAAGCATTTGTCGAATGGAAAATGCGCCCTGAATTTAATTTTCGCGGCGGCATCTTCGTTCCGGCTATAGGCCGGTTCAATACTTATCACGATTCTAATCTGAATCTGACCACGATACGACCGCTGATTAACCAATTTATTTTACCAACGGCATACCGTGACGCAGGCATTGGTGTACGAGGTCGGATAAAGCTGCCTCACAAAATGAAACTGAGTTATGAGACAGACATACTTAACGGCATGCAAGGACAAGATGCTGATGGTATACCAACTCCGTTTTCACGGCTGGTCGGGCAGTCTTCGGCCGCAGAGGCGGGCCTCATCGCTTTTCAGGCGATAAATCGCAGAAAAGCCGTGGCCGGACGAATTGGATTTTCTCCAATCAACGGTCTGGAGTTTGGAGCATCAGGTTACAACGGGAATCTCAACAATCTCGGCGATCCTGCCCAGTCGGTGACAATTCTGTTCCTGGATGGTTCTTATCATCGCGGACGGCTGGCAATCAATGGCGAATATGCGCGTTCCAATATTGTAGGTGGAGGAATACCGCGCAGAAGTCCTGCTCCGCCGGTTGTCGATCCCAGCGACTCGGCAAGCATCGAAGCACTGGCCGAATTTGCGACAGAACGCTCTCCCGGTCAGGATGGCTTCTACGTGGAAGGAGCATACAATTTCAATGCTCCGCGATCTTTAGCAAAACACCTGGACGATGGCGCGTACATTGCGCCGGTCCTGCGGTACGAGGCGGTCAGACTAGATCGTACTATTGCAAACTTTTATTTGAACCGGTCGCGAACGACAGTTGGAGTGAATTTCGCCCCTTCGTCGACGGTCATATTTAAAATGAATTATCTGTTCAATCACACTTTTGGTCCGGTGCCTAATGTCCCGGCTGGTGTCGGCGGTCCGATATTTGGTGTAAGTCCCCTGCCCTTTCTGAACTATGGAAGAAATGGTTTTACTGGTTCTGTTGCGTATGTGTTTTGAAAAGTTATGACAAAGAAAAGACTAAAAGTATCTGTTGCAATATTGTTTATGGTGGTCTCCTGCATTGTGGTATTTGCAAAGCCGGCGTATATGGATCGCTATGATAGCGATCCATATTCAAAGGCTGAACTGCGTGGCAAATGCACTGTTTGCCACCAAGGACGGGGTGGCGGCGAGCGGAACGATTTTGGCGATGCATTCGAGAACGCAGGTTATCGCATCACACCAAAACTGAGAAAGGATTATCCTGATCTATTTGAAACTAAGCCGCGTTCACCAGAATGAATCTTACCGTGTCGGTGGCTATTTATGCTGATTTTGAAGTAAAGTAGTCGTTCACGTAAGGGGAGTAGCTTAGCCGCACAGAAAAAGCGTTGCCTTTGATCCGAAGCGCAAGGCTATCCTGCTGGTAGCCGGCGGTAAGTCAGGCGGAAGCGAAAAGCGATTTTACAAGCAACTCATAGCCAAGGCTGACAAACGATTTGACGCGCATCTTGCCCGGCTGAAAAAAGAGGATCAGAAAGAAAGGAAGTAACCATGCCTAGAAATGTGGACGACATTATCAAGAAGCTAAGCCCTGCCCGCGGCAAAAAGGTTGAGGCGCGCGCGGCTCAGGTGATCGCGGAGGAAATGACGCTACAAGAACTCCGGCGCGCGCGCAAGCTTACGCAGGTGCGTATGGCCAAGGAACTGGGCATCGCGCAAGAGGGTGTGTCCAAGCTCGAAAAACGCGCCGACCTGATGATTTCCACCTTACGGAAGACCGTCGAGGCCATGGGTGGGAGACTGTCGCTGGTAGCTCAATTCCCGTATCGCGAGCCTGTCGTCTTGTCGGGCATTGCCGAGGCTGAGCCGAACCCAAGCCCCAGGGGCCGGAAGCGCACTCACGCCCGCGCTTAGCGACCTTCAATCCTATTAGGTTGGAAAAAGCAATGGATACCTCAATATAGGATTCTATGGTAATTGATATAATCGCGCCAGGCTTTCGTCCGTTCATAGCGGACATAGTGATTAAATCGCGGAACAACGACTTTGATCTTGTCGAGGGATTCATCGGGCTCTAAAACCCATATCTCCTTATTCATTGATTTCCCGCACTCCCAGAGGATCCAGTCTCTCGTGTAATGGAGGCTCTCAATGTTTTCGCTGAGAAGCACGAACAAAGCTGCTGAACCCGCTATCCTCCGCTCAATCTCTTGATCCACAGGGCCGCCTACCGTCTCTTCATATTCTTGCCAGATCGGCACGACGCTCGTACCGGAAAACCTCCATTACGCACAGCAAATGACCTATTGAATAAGTCCGTCTGAAACCCTTAACCCAGTTTTCTGTTCCATTGCTCCCCAATACCGAGTTTCTTTATGACAAGTCCGATTTTGCGCGCTGATAGCATTTGACTTTTGCTTATATTGTTTTTTCCGTTCATTCGCTGTTCCGTCAAGGTCAGTACTATTCGCAGTAGTGATTGGGTCTGCCTTCGCCGGCAATCCACCGGTTACCGCGAACGGTACTAACATTTGCTAGTGATAAATCTATTTCTGAATTCTCATGGTTGGGTCGCCAAACAATATCCACGTCCGACGAACATCATTGTCTGTCGTGGCAGTCTTCGCTTCTCTGATTGCCTGACCAATAGTGATTTTTGGATTGCCGAATATCTGCTGGAAAAATGTCCGATTCAGCACTCCTTGATTGCCTGTGTCCGTCATTGCCGATGAGGCCCAGACCGATATTGGTCCACCATTCTGAACTCTTATCAGTGCCTCGCCAAGACTGGCCGCCCTCGGATCAACAAAGTAGGCATTCAAGCAGGTCATCGTCACTAGCAACGGCGATATCTTTTGATTAGTGAACAGCGTGGCGTCGCTACTTGTCAGCAGGTTGCCTCGCCAAAGATTTACTGATCCGTGACCCGCGTAGTTAACAATTCTTCCTCCTTGCGAAAGTTGATCCACCAATTCTGTCCTTGCATCGGTATTTGTCTGACCTCTGACTATACTCACGACGTTCATCTGTGATGGGATTATTGCTCTGAGCTGAGCATTGGGAGTACTGAAATCGGCATTGTCGCTGATGTCACTCACCAAGACCGCAGTGTCCGCGTTGCCTGATTGTTCATAGTCAATGATCTTACCAACCAGATCACTGGCATTTGGCGCATTTCTGACTGGCAGTCTGCCGATCGACATTTGCGGCTGACCGTCATCATTGAAATCTACAAACCAATCATCCGAAGCCGTCTCCAGGCTGCTGGTGTCGATCAGTTTCACGGGGACCAAGTCGGTGTCGCCGAGCCCAGTGTAGTTTTTGGGATCCAGTGAGCCGCTTCCCGCCAGCAGCACATACTGCGGTTGTGTAGGCCAATGCAGATAGGTCCAATTGAGAAAATCTTTCACGGCTTGAGGCTTGTGGACGCCATAACTGAATTCGTCGTAGATGTTTTCAACATCGACTAGAGTTACCTTGTATCCCTGACTTTGCTTAAACGACACGAATGGTTGAACGCTCTGCACGAAATCCTTGTACGTGATAACAACGAAATTCGCGCCGGGTGCTCTATTCAAACCCGACGGCTGATTGGCTGTGATCGACGCGGGCCGCAGTGTCTGATCAGGCGTAAACAACAACAGATCGCGCGATTTCGAGGGACCAAAACCGATCGAGTAATTGCCAGCGTCGCCGCCGATTGTTCCTTCAATCTCTATCGGTTGATTCGGATTCTTCACATTGATTGCCCTGATTTGATCAGAGGTGAATCCGGATACTTGCACTGGCTGCATTCCTGCCGCTGGAGCAAACAAGTTATTGCTATCGGCGGTGTAAGTATGCGCGTAAGTAATTCGCACGAAATCGACCAGCGACACGTCTCCGCTGTTCTGCGCGACCAGGCTGATCTCGTTTTTGCCTTCGACCAACGAAGATTGCGGGATCAATAGCGTCGCGTCTTTATGGTCCATCGCGTTGAACGAGATGCTTTCGATCGCATTACCGTTCAGCATCACGTTCACTTGATGCGCGTTCGTTGTTACTCCCTGGAGAGCAATCTCAATTGTGGCAATCTCTGACGAGCCAGTATCGAGATGCGTGACGGTCAATCCCTGCAATGCCGGCGTGGTGTTGACAACAGGACCGAACCAGTTTTCCGCATCTCCATTCAATAGGCTTGAGAAGTAAAGAGTGCGATCTTTGCGTTCAACTGTATATTGGAATGATGTCGGACCGGTATTATTGGTTAATCCGGGCGATTGCTCTGTACTTATGCGCTTGCCAGGTTGTGATCCCGTGACCACCCAATAGATTTGAGTATTAGTTGTCGGCGTATCGAGCGCAGTTCCATAAAACTCGATTGAATCGTTAGAGGTCAGTACGTCAGGACTCGCGGTATTTACGATAATTGGGATTTCCACTCCGCCGACGAACATTTGCAGGTTAGCCGGAATGACCTTTCCTGTGAGCCCTGCGGTCATCAGGTCAAAGATACTGACTTTATACCAGCCAGTTTTGTTGACCGCGATCTTGATCGCGTTTTGCGAGGCAATCTGCCATTGCTTTTTCAGTGCGGCCGAAATTGGCGCGGGCTTATTTGGAGAGCGACCGTTTGTCAGCAATCCTGTAAAATCATTTGCATTGGAAGCAGCGCTGAATCCGGCTGGATAGCCAGTCTGG
>DASRDY010000358.1:0-3059 GCA_035652355.1 Blastocatellia bacterium | reverse complement strand
GTAAAATGACCTCTTGTATCTTCATCGCCCGCTCCGCTGCGGTCTCACAATAAAACTTCATACTGAAGTTCTACCGCAACCGCTCAAAAGCGGACATTTCATTTGCTAATTCGACCGGTCACTTCATTTGCTAACGACAATGGCTGAACAAAGGGTTGCGTTACGGAAAAGTTTTCAATACAATCCCACCTCGTTTTTGACCACTCTTTTGAACTGACAGTCTGAATGTGCCGGAGTGGTGGAACTGGTAGACGCGCCGGACTCAAAATCCGGTATCCGCAAGGATGTGTCGGTTCGATTCCGACCTCCGGCACCAAATCATCTTTTGTAATTTGTCGTATAATTCATATTTCATGGATTGATTTCTCCCCGTAACACGTCTAAACCAAGGGAACAGATTCGAGAGAAGTCAACAATGAAGACAACTTTACTGATTCTTGCTTTAACACTGACGGCCGTTCTTTCCTGTAGCGCTCCTCGCGGCACAAAGAATAGCGACGATACAATAGATTCTCATGAGAGCGATGCCAAATACAAAGTCGAAACCGTCGTTACCGGGCTTCAGGTTCCCTGGTCAATCGCTTTCACTCCTGACGGTCGAATGCTGGTTACAGAACGACCAGGCCGCGTCCGAGTAGTGAAAGATGGCAAGCTGCAACCAACTCCGCTCGCGACAATCGCCGATGTCGAGCCGAGCGGCGAAAGCGGACTGATGGGATTGGCGCTTCATCCAGGCTTTTCGCAGAACCATCTGCTTTATCTGTCGTACGCATATCGCGGCGATGGCAAACGAGTGAAAGTCGTCCGTTATCGCGAGACAGGCGATGGGCTCACCGATGCGAAAATTATCATCGATAACATTCCGGCCGCGCAATTTCACGCCGGATGCAGGTTGGCGTTCGGACCAGACGGCAAGCTCTACATCACGACTGGAGATGCGACCGAGCGCCAATTGGCCCAGCGTCTGGATTCGCTTGCAGGAAAGATTCTCCGCCTGAATGACGACGGCACTGTTCCGCCGGATAATCCCTTCGTCGGACAAAAGGATGCGCGGCCGGAAATATGGTGTTACGGCAATCGCAATTCACAAGGGATTGATTGGCAGCCGGGAACGAACACGATGTTTGAAACTGAGCACGGGCCCTCTGGATTTGACGGTCCGGGCGGCGGCGATGAAGTCAACATCATTGAGCGCGGCAAAAACTATGGCTGGCCTGTCGTTCACCATCGCGAAAGCCACGAAGGAATGGTATCGCCGCTGCTGGAATATACTCCGGCGGTTGCGCCTTCGAGCGGTATGTTCTATCGCGGAACTGCTCTGCCGGAATTTCACGATAACTTTTTCTTCAGCTGCCTGGTAGGCGAGAGCCTGATGCGAGTCGTCCTGAACGGCAGTAAAGTCGTGAGCCAGGATCGAATGTTCCGAAATCAATATGGAAGGATCAGAGCTTTAGCGGAAGGTCCGGATGGAGCCATTTATTTTTCAACATCAAATCGTGACGGCCGCGGCCGACCAACGTCAGATGACGATCGAATAATGAGAATAATAAAATAACGAAAGCCACCGGCCGAAATGCCTCGCTCCGGGGTTTGAACACGCAAGCGGAAACTGTTATTATCAGCCCATCAAACATCCGAGATAGTTCGATTCCCTGCCGCAACAGGAACCAATAACAATATGGAGTTATTGCATGCAAACCGAAGTGGCAGATCGTTTTATCCTGTTAATCATCACTCGTTCACAGAGCGTCACCAGCACAATGCGCGCGGCAGATTTGATCCGAAAGATCAAAATCTGGCTTCATGAATATTGCGAAGACAACTGCATATCACCGGCAACGAATTTCACCGGCTTTCCGATTGGGAGCGCTCCATACGATGTTTATTTGATCCGGTTTGCCCAAGGCAGTATTAGCGATCTTTGGGAGTATTTAACGACTCTGGACTGGTATGTTTTCGGGGTGACTCTGATTTATCAGGAACGCGCGACGACAGCTACAAAGAGCCTGACACTCGGCCATCGCTGGGAAGACGTTTGCCGGATGGAGAGAATTGTTAGAGTTGGGTGAGGCGTTCCTCAGCTATTAGATGAAGACAACATGAACTGGAGAGTCAATAAACCGATTAGACATGCACTGCGTGAGGCGGTCAAATACTTCTGGATGATTCATCGTGAACAAACACAGGAGAACCATTCAAGAACGCGCGGTCGCAGTGTCAGAAGGCCGTCAAGTGGAGCGGCGATGAACAAGTTCATCCATTTGCTTTGTGATCTGCTCAATGAATTCCTACTTGATGTTTATATTGAAAAAAACGCGGAATTGCCCGGCGGTTTCCGACCGGAAAAGAAATGGGATCTTCTGATTTTTTCAAACGAAATACTCCTGGCCGCGATCGACCTCAAGTCGCCATTTGACGCGCTTGAAAGCAATTATGATCGCCTTACAGAAGAGGCTATCGGCAGTGCTACTGATCTCTGGGCCGGGTACCGTGAGGGAGCATTCAAACCTTCGGCAAGACCTTGGTTGGGTTATCTGATGCTCCTCGAAGAATCGCCGCTGTCAACCCGACCCGTCAAGGCTGTGGAACCTCACTTCAAAGTATTTCCTGAATTCAAAGGCGCTTCATACGCCAAACGATACGAATTGCTTTTGCTGAAATTGGTTCGAGAGCGATTATACGATTCAGCTTGCCTGATTCTGTCCGAAGCTGGCATGGGATTGAAAGGAAATTACAAAGAACCCATCGAAGAATTGAACTTTAAAAATTTCGTCACGTCTCTATTATCAAGAGCGCTCGCGATTACGCAAAGCTCCTAACCACTAATACCAATCGAATACCAGATTGAAACAACCATCAGATTGTCGCAGTTTTGGAGTGCGCCGACCCAGGATATTTCCTGCGGCTTTGCCGCCCTGCCTTTGCGGAAAACCTCTGAAGCTGTGAAACAATCATAAAAATCGCCGGTCATTTGCCAGACTCTGGAAGAAAATCTGTCTTTGACCAATAAGTGCGGATCATCGTCTTAATTCTTTGCCTCTGACTTATTGAATCGCTAT
>DASRDY010000357.1:0-3058 GCA_035652355.1 Blastocatellia bacterium | reverse complement strand
CGTAGTGCTCCATACGACCTGATCATCGTCTTCGTAAATCGCGCCAAAGTCTTGATCCTTAGTAGACCCGTAAAGAGATAGATGCCCGTCTTTGTAATGGCAAAGTCCTTTCAGCGTCGCCATCCAGAAGCCGCCGTCCTTGCTTTTAATCAGGTGTCCGGGGTATTCGATCGAAACATTGTCGATACTTGCGATAGTCGAGAATCGTGCGCCATCAAATCTGCCGAGTCCATTATTAGTAGCAACCCAAATCACGCCGTCAGGCGTTTCGGTGATGGACCAGGTTAAGTTAGATGGGAGACCATCCGCTATGGTAAAGGAAGTCATCTTTCCTGCTCGATACCGCCTGACGCCGCTATGCGTTGCTATCCACAAACTCCCATCCCGCGCTTCATATAAACACATTATTGCTTCGCGCATTGCGAGATCGGTTTGTTCCAGGGGAAGTCCCGTGGTCGGATTGATGACGCCGTTTCGATAATGGGTTACCTTTCCGTCGTGCGCTGCCCACATACTGCCATCCCGGCTTGTTATGATCAGGACTGGCCTCTCCAGCGGCAAACCATTCTTTTTTGTCAACGTCACAAACTTCCTATCGATCAGACAGCCTACTCCATTCGCAGAGGTTAACCATATATTTTCTTCACGGTCTTCCAGAACCGCAAATCCATTGCCTTCAAAAGGTGTGTCTTTCAGATCGTAATACTGATATACACCTTTGTAATATCGCGTAAGCTTGTTGGTATCCGAAAACCAGATGCCCCCTTCTCGATCCTGATAAATGGCGCCAAAGTACTTGAAGTCGCCCATACCTGGCGGCTTGATTTCAGTGAAGATGCCGCCATTAAAGGAATACAATTTCGATCCTTTCCCGAGAAAAATGGTCCCATCGTTTGTTACACGCATTGCGGTAATGATGTCCTCGCCAAGCCCGGGATCTCTATAATGAAGAAACTTACCTCCTTTATATTCAAACAGCCCGTCATACGTTCCAAACCAAATGCCACCTTCAGCATCACCCTGTATAAATAGTGTCATTCCATTCAGCAGACCCTGTTCTTTGCTGTAATTAGTGAATTTGCCATTACTTAAGCATGCGACTCCTGAGCCGAAAGTCCCTGCCCAGATATTGCCGCTATTGTCTTCATACAATGAGCTTATGGTATTGCTGGGAAGACCGTCACCTGTGGTGTAGTTTGAAAACCGTCCATCTTTATAGCGCGTGAGTCCTGCGCCCGTCGCTATCCAAAGCGCGCCATCCCGGGCTTCGATCATATTAAGAATAACGTCGTCACTGATCCCCGGCGTATTCTTTCTGTTGAAAACCGTGAACTGAGCGCCATTGAATCGGACCAGTCCTTCACCGGTCCCGAGCCAAATATAGCCATCTCTGGTTTGAACTACCGATGAGACAAGATTAGTCGGCAGTCCATTTTGTTTATTCCAAAATGCGAGCGCGAACTGGTTTATCGGTTTGTTGGGATCCAGTCCAAACGAATTGGTCGATACGCACATCAGCAGGAATGGCAGTGCGAGTGCGACACGACACAGGGCCAAAATTCGCGATCGAGCGGTCTTGATTGGTGTCTTCGACGTTTGCAAAATATAACGCTCCAACAGCAATCGTTTGACGATCTTGACCAACAGGCACAAGACCACCCAAGTCCCCTGATTGCGCTTTACCGGCGTTCACTCAGGCTAACGCTCGATTCCAGATACACCGGTCCTTGTCAGTTTATTAATCGGCCGAGGATGCCCCAATCTTTAGAGCATTTAGAATAGATATAGCATTTGTAACAAGAGGTACGGTCAAATTGCCGGCAGACGGCACACCACCCCAGGGCAACTTCAAAACGTCCGAACCTCGTCATCGCTTCATGCGTTTTATTCCCCAAATCAACGCGCCCACCGCAAGTGCACCTGCGCCTATCATAATGGCGGTTTTCCCAGGAGACCGCTTCGACTCGGGATTTGTGCGACTCAAATACTCTCGCTCAGGGTAATCCGTTGCCGGTGAGAGATTACCATCGCTCATAGCCATGTGGATTACCTGAGCGAGATGAAGAGCCTTGCGGTCGGTGGTCTGCATTATCTGTTCGCGACAACTGAAACCATCGGCGACTATAATTGTGTCTTTCGAAGCATTGCGAACTGATGGCAACAATTCGTGCTCGCCCACCGCGATTGAAATATCGTAATTATCTTTTTCAAACCCGAACGAACCCGCCATTCCGCAACACCCCGAGTCCAGAACGTTATAATCGAGCCCAAGCTTTTTCAGCACTGCTGATTCGTCATCCATTTTCATTATTGCCTTGTGATGACAATGTCCGTGAACCATCGCTTTGCGGTCGAGTTGAGGCAGCTTGAAATCGCCCGCGACTTTTTCCAGAAATTCGCTCAACAGATACGTCTTCTGGCTGAGTCGCTTTGCATCCTCATTATTTGGGAACAGATTAATTAACTCGTCGCGAAACACGGCCGCACAACTTGGTTCAAGGCCAATGATCGGCACACCATCTTCTATTTCCGGCTTGAGTGTTTGCAGAAGATTTTCCAGTAACCCCTTAGCTGTATCCAGCATTCCAAAATCATAGAGGGGTCTGCCGCAACAGAGCGACGCTTGCGGTACTTCAACCTGATACCCCGCGCCTTCGATTACTTCGACGGCAGCCTGGGCGACCTGAGGATAGAAATGATTGTTGAAAGTGTCTGGCCACAAGATCACGCGAGGCATTCCCTGGTTGCGGACTGGGCGCTCGCGAAACCATTGTTTAAATGTCTTTGAGGCAAAACGCGGCATCTGACGCTGCCGAGCAACCCCGCCAAGCAATTTTGCTATGTCTCTCAGAACGGGAGTTTGCGTAAAGAAGTTCGCCACTCCCGGTAACAATGAAGCCAGCCTCGCCCACCAGTAGATCAATCCCATTGAATACGCGTGGCGCGGGCGCAATCGACCTTCATAATAACGCGACAGAAACTCTGCCTTGTATGTCGCCATATCGACCTGCATCGGACAATCACCTTTGCAGCCTTTGCATGCGAGGCAGAGATCGAG
>DASRDY010000356.1:0-10250 GCA_035652355.1 Blastocatellia bacterium | reverse complement strand
CCATCCTCAGACGTTTAGCTCTGACTCTGCTAAAACAGGAAAAGACCTGTAAGAGAGGGATCAGGGCCAAACGTCTCAAGGCCAGCTGGCTGGACAGCTATCTCATAAAAGTCTTAACAACTTAAGATGCGTTTGCCCTGGGATCGATGCCAGCCCTCATTGACCAAAGTGATTACCGTACCTTCAACTGCAAAAAGAAACATACGCAATGCATCGCCTTTGGTTAAGGTAAAGGAATAGAGTGGCGCAATTAAGAACAGGCGCGCTGCTGCTGCGCTCAAGATTGTAGCTAGCAAACCAGGTCCGAACCGACCGTACCACCCAGCGAAGGTAATTGCGAGAAAATAAAAAAGGAAAGGAACAGATGTGGAACCAAGCGCTTGGTTGATCGGAAAACGAACGATGGTGATCAGCAGCACCGCAACTATGGCCAATCCGTAACGCAATACAGCCGGGCGTTTAAGTTCCATCACTCTCCTAGACAGCTCTCGATGTTTATTCGTTCCTAATTCAGTTTTCCGGACGTCATTACCCCTACAGTCAATGACGTATCATAGAACAAAGACGTTTCACCTTCTATTAAATGATTGTCCACCAGAAATAGTCTCTGTCAATCAGCCCGTGGAATGAAGATTGACATCAGGCAATCCTATGAGAAACGTTGCCGTTCTGTTGGTTGAGGATGATTCCGATCTGAGTGAAGCGCTTAGATTGTACTTGGACTGCCAGGGCTTTAGCGTCAAGGTCGCGACCGATGGGGGTGAAGCATTGACAATTCTGTTTCAGTCAAAGAAAACCATTGATGTTGTTGTTACTGATCTTATGATGCCGGGAGTTGATGGGATCGAGTTGATAAGGCAATTGAGGAATTGCGGTGAGCTAAAAGACCTGCCAGTGATTGCAATGACAGCATCCGACGAGGGTTTCATTGCTCAAGCAAAAGATGCCGGAGTTGATGTCGTTTTACGGAAACCTGGTGACTTCGATATTTTAGCAGACACAATCGATCAAACAGTCGAACAAAAAGCTGCTTAATTATCAGCGGATTAGCCTCCTTCGAATACAATTCGATGCTGATACAGCTGCAGAGATATCTTCAAACCAGTGGTTTGATGATCATATCCCGATTGCGAATGATGCGTCGCAACTGCGATCTTGTCTGTCTTTCATATAAAGCATCGGTGACGTAGATCACATCAATTCGAGTGTATTTTGGCTATAATGGTTTTAACCTTTTTGTAGTGAAGGTGCTACGTAAATGGAAGTTATGCCGATTATATCCAGAACCTCGGACGAGACGAAGGAAAAGGCCCTGTTCCTCTGTTCGATTGGCTGCCGAGTGTTTAAAGACAGTAACGATGTGCACTACGTTGTTGCGAATTCTTTGTTCGAGATGCTTCCGGTGACATCTTCTAATCTGGTCTTCGAAACCGTCGCGATTCCTGAATGCTGGACTGAAGTTAAAGTTGTAAAAGGTTAGCCGATCTGAATTGCGAGAGTCTTGAGCCATTCCTCGACCTCTTTGATATTGTGGAATACCGCTATATGAGGTTTGTCTCTCTGACCATCGGCCAGAGCCTGGAGCATGCGAATCATTCCAAACTGCGCCGCCTCAGGAGCTATGAACACGGTCCAGTTGAAGTGACATTTATTCAAGCACGAAACGAGACAGTGTATGTCTTTGGATTCAGGGGCACTATCAAGCTCCGCCAAATCAATTATACACACTTTACTCCCAAGCGATCCGTTTTGGGATTGCAGGCGTCGTATTTGAGCTTTCTTAAATGCGCCGTGCTCAAGAATGAAGCAGTTCTCCGGCACACAGTTTTCATTACTATAATCCATTGAAAACCCCAACCCACGAAGGTCTAGAAAACAGGAGAGATGATCCCCATCCTAACAATCCTATCGTGATTTCTAGCATGAGTCTGTGACCGGCGTCACAAGTTTGTCAGTGACCAACGTGGACCTGCTCCAGCATTCAAATTACAGGCATCTGTTAATAATGATCTGAATTAGACGACGTTCTGCCGATAGCTCGATTAGATCCTGGGGAAAGAGTGTTCAATAGTTCACCGGTCTGACACCGCCGCGCCTTGCGATGCCGATTCCGAACTTTGGGTTATCCAAATCTGTTATCGAATGCGCATCCGTCGAAATCACAACTTGATCGAACACTAGCGAACTTCTTTGATCCATTTCGGTTCCAGGTTTAACCTGTGCGGATCGCCGCTTATTTTCTATCACTGCCCTCGATTCGGCGATCATAATCTATCCATCCAAACCAATATTGTTGTCCTAACCAGAAAGAATAATGCGCTCTATTTTAAAATAAAGGATTGGCAATATTCAAAATTTGATTCGGCAGAGTTTTGTCTTTTAAATACCCAATTGTGTTCAATTAGAATATGCCGGGCAGCAAACTTGTTAGCAGGTCTGTCGTTCGTTCCATGAAATTCGAGGTCAGCGACCAGGGACTGGCTTGTCTAATAATGTGTAGCGGCCCTTCTTTCGCGAGTACTTTATAACTGCTTTTCCCTGTCCTTGTACGATAAAAGCGAATCGTGACAATAGCTTTTCCAACTCGCAGATTGGTTAATGTAATCTCAGGCAACCAGTCAGGCATATGCGGATCAATTAGAAGCAGGTTAAGCGGCGCATATGGATATAGGCCCAGGAGGGCCTGCAAAAAACAGAAGATCGTCGACGCCGACCATGCTTGCGGCGAATTCGCCTGCGGATACAGGGATGGAAACGGGTGATCGTCATCACGCTGATGTCCGCTGAAGAGTTCGGGCAGCCGGAAGAAATCAAACAACGAATCAGCCTCAAATTGCATTCGACAGACCCACTCCACAAGCTGTAATAACCCGTAACGCATGAAGCCGATAGCAAATGTGCCGTGCTCCACGGGCCAGACCGACCCTCTGTGATAGCTGTAGGGATTATAAGCTGGATGATTCGATGATAGCGTTCGGATGCCCCAGCCGGTCAGCAGATCGTCACCGATGAAACGGTTCGATGTTTGCTGAACAAGTGATTCGTCAACAATTCCCGTAGCAAGGCAATGCCCGGGATTAGAGCCGATTGATCTGATCTGGCGTTTCTGAGAATCAAGTCCCATAGCGAAGAAGCCTTCCTCTTTCATCCAGAATTTATCATTGAATCGCTTCTTCAACTCGCTGGCCTGGTGGTAAAGCTCTTTGGCTTCGTCTTTTTCATTAAGCCACCAGAGAACTTCTGATAAATGTAGTTTGGCCAGATAGGCAAATCCCTGCTCTTCGCAGGTAGCAACTGGAGCATCTACCTGAGAACCGTCTTCATAAACTATTCCATCACCCGAATCTTTCCAGGCCTGATTCTTTAAACCCTGAGTGGATCTTGTCTGGTATTCATAGAAGCCGTCACCGTCCAGGTCTCCATACCGGTCCAGCCATCGCAGCGCCTTGCGCGCTGGTTCTATCAATGGGCGTACCAGCTCCTTATCTCCGGTCCAATGCCATAGCTCAGCCACTGCCACTGGATAGAACCCGGAGGTCGTTATTGATCCATAATAGCGCCGCCTGGGATTGAAGTTCAGCATTTCCGCCGGGCCGGCATGCGCCTCGTGCAACATTTTCCCAGGTTGTTCATCACGCCAATCGTTAACCACCTTGCCTTGCCAGCGAGCCAATTCAGCAAGCGTTCCATTCATCATCTCCGTACTGAGCATTGACGCCTGCCATGATGCCGTGAGCGTATCCCGACCGAAGAGTGCAACATAGGCTGGCAAACCGGCCGCCATTACCCAGGATTGCTCGCTGTTATCTAAATCATAAAGCCTTAATGCAATCAGATCGCGTTTGGCCTGCTCAAGTGCGCCCAACACTACATTCGAAAGAGTCCCGCAGGTTCGGGTGGTGAATATAGTGGAATCACTCAGGAAAAGGTCGCGCTGCCGATCACGCACATTGTCGGTGCCACTGAATGAACGACACCCATAGACTGGCGGCATCGATCTCCCATCAATGCGAGGTACGACATTAACACAGGCGTGCCAAGTGCCTTGTGGCTCAAGTTCTATTCGGAATATCACCCGGCCATTGGAGTATTGAGGCACCGTTGTAGCATTTTCAATGCGAAGAGTAACGGCGCGATGAATATGGGCGGTGCCAATCTCTCCCTGATGATCATATGAGTGGTATGCCTCATAATCGAAAATTAGTTCGGTCGCTCCCTCCATCTTGCGCCAGTCACTCTTCACGATACCCGTTTGCTCTCTTTTATTTCCCAGGTCCGACAAGTCGGCGAAATCGGCATCTATATTTAGCTCAAGTGTAAAAGCGACTTTCTCCTGAGTGAAGTTGGTCAGGTCAATATCCTCGTGCATTCCATCACCGATAAACCTTGAAAGGCGCAGTTCGACAGTGTGCTGGGCCGGGTTACCTTCGTCCCCTTCACGACCCTGATTTCCCGGAGGCAGGACAATATAATAACCGAGCCAGGAGTGCTGCTGGACATTTGAGAGTGCCACCGGTTGCGGCCGCTGCCCTTCGATAAGATAAAAATACCGTGATAGAACTCGGGTTTCATAGACAAAGAGTCCATGCTCCGATAATTGGTTGACGAATCCGTCTCGACCTGTGGCCAGGACAGTATGGTTCTGACTGACGTACAAAGTATCATCGCGGGGACGCAAACGAACCAATTGAGATAAGGTTTTGCTTACCAATTCCTTCACACTCAAATCGATAACCAAGGGTGAGGGAAAGGAAGCGATGCGGTGTTATGTAACCGTAAAGGTCCTGACGTAACTAAGTACGCGATCGGCTGTGGTCAAATTCAAGACTGAGCCTCCCCAAAGCAAGAGCACCTAGAGAGAGTCCGAAATCTCGCAAGGCAATATCGAAGTAACCTGGTATCAGCAATAGATTTATGATAATCCCCCACATCCAGATTGCGACGATATAGGAAAAGACTTTGGGCATTAGCGCCACGCCTATGCCAGCAATAATTTCGATCACGCCGACTACCAGCATAAACTGATGACCGTAACCACCAAGCATTCGGGAAACCACCGGGGCCAGGTATTGATCCCAGTTCACCAGAAAATGAAAGAACTTATCCAACCCAGCTATGATTGGAGCTATCGTAAACGCGACGTGAAGAATCTGATACGCCTGATAAGCTGGATCGCTGGTGGCAGTGGTGTGGCTGTGCGAAGCGCCAAGAATATTAGCATCAACTGCTCGTGACATAACATACCTCCTTGTCCCTTTGTATAGCTGAAGCAACCCCCCTTCCAGTAGTGAAAAATCCTTGGGCTAAGAGGTGAAGCTTTATTCAAATGTGTCAATAACGCCTTGGTTTATTGTTTATTTCTGCAGAGCTAGAATTCAAGTCACTTCGATGCCCGAGCACGTTAAGGAAACAATGAAACGTGCTCTGTTCCTGCTCCACAGATAAAGGTTAATCCTAACGTTTTGTAACAATCGATCCGATATACCCTATTAGAACAATTCTAACTAGGACCTACATGAGGGAAGCTGCTCCTGGAATAATGGGTAAAACCCAACAAAGGTGAACAATGTCACGTGGGATTTTATCGGTCACGCCCGCTTTTGGTGCCTTCATCCCGTGTTTCTTAATCCAATTAGATAGATTGGCTTCTGTTGTTTTGTAGCGGTGAGCAATGAACTTTTGAGTGGACTCGTTAGCCAGAAGGCTTTCGATCTCTGGGCGATATTGATCCAGCTTACTCTTACCTGGACCTTTAGGTCGGCCAGGTTTCATTCCTTGCGCCTTTCTGAAACGAAGAGCTTCTTGTGTTCGCTGCGAGATTAAGTCGCGCTCGATTTCGGCCGCCATCGAAAAGGCCATAGCAATGATTTTGCTCTGGATGCTCTGACCTAACTGCCAGTTACCTTTCACTGCATAAATCCTAACCTCTTGCTGCGTGGCAATCGACAGTATCTCCATACATTCCAGCATACTGCGACCTAAACGTGAGAGCTCGCTGACAATGATTGTGTCATTGCTTTGGAGTGACTGGAGAACTTCGGCGATTTTGCGATTGCGCCAGGGAACTTTGCCGGAAACCTTTTCCTCAATGAAAATCACTTTTCCCAGATCGTGCTGATTAGCCAGTCGCAGAATGCCGGCCTTGTTTTTCTCCAGTTCCTGCTCGCCGGTCGAGACGCGGAGATAGCCAATAGTCTTTGCGCTGCGTGAGGGAGCTTTTTTCGTTATAAGGATGAAATTCGATGAAAAGGTACAAAACGGCTTTATCTTATAAGTATCATTATGAGAATATCAGTCTCTTTCTTTTAATATACCTTACAAGATAAACGTTAGTTTTCGCAATCATCAACATCCCTCAAAAGGTTTTTTTCAATGGCCAGAATGAGAATATTCAATCTCCTGGAAGAACAGGCTTTTGAGTCGCCGCCGATCTTTAACAGCGTTGAGCGCAAAAAATTCTTCTCGCTGCCGTTAGGACTCGAAGACTTGATTGCCAGTCTTCATACTCCCCCAAATCAGGTTTGCTTCACGCTCCAACTCTGCTACTTCAAGGCCCGTCGCAAATCCTTCGGCAAACAGTTTCGGACACCCGACATCGAGTTTGTGGCTACTCGGCTCGGATTTACACCGGCTCAGATTAATCTCGCCGATTATGATCGGCAAACCTCATTCAGACATCAGCAGCATATATTAGAGTTCTTTGGTTTTCAAAAGTTCGACCATGAGGCGAGAGTCTTGCAGGCGGATGAAATCGCGTCATTGGTAAGTTCTCATGTCAAACCGAAGGTGGTCTTGCTGGAATCCATTTCGTTTCTGGTTCGGAGAAGAATCGCGATCCCCAGCTATTATCAACTGGCCCGCATGGTCAGAGTCGCCATTAAACGTCAGCAACAAGAGTTGGCCAGCATTATTGACGAGCATCTAACTCTCAAACAGCGACAGATGCTCGATGATTTGTTAGAGAAGGAAAAGGAGATCGATTCTGCCGGTGAACCTTCACAAGTTCAGAGGTATCGCCTCACGTTGCTGAAGAAATCATATCAATCAACTCAGCCGGCCAAAATCAAAGCTAATTTAGCCGATCTGCGCGAGCTTCAGTGGCTCTATTGCGAGATGGCTTCTTCCATTGCTGCATTAAAGCTAACCCATGAAGGTCTTGGTTACTACGCAAACTCTGTCATTAAGGCAGAAATCTTTCAAGTTGCGCGAAGATCAACGGCTGATCGGTATCTACATTTGCTGTCCTTCATCGCTCATCAGACCTTCAAGTTGCAAGACACTTTAATCGACACCTTGCTGCAATGCGTGCAAACGAGCGTAAACGGGCGCAGCGGGAACATAAGGACCGGTATTACGAGGAACGTTTGCAGCGCCATCAGACAATCAAAGAGTTGGTCGTAGGCTTGGAACAGAGCGTTCTCCAGACTTTGGAAACGGTTGAAAGGCTGGTCGCCGATACCGGATTAACCGAGCACGAGAAGTTGGCGGCGATTGAGTCAGTCCTGGAAACGCAAGCGCCGCAACGTGAGACTGTGACGGCGCAAGTCCGCCAGCTAGGGCGAGAGGCCGACTCGGCGCAACACGAAGCTGATTTCTTTGCGCAACTGAGTAAGAGATCGCTCAAACTGCAAACGCGGGTAGCTGATATTGTGCGTTATACGCTGTTCGACTTTACTTCCGCGCCTTCGGCGCTGGTCGACGCGCTTATTCACTTTCAACAAATGGACGGCGAAATCGACAAAACCGCCCCACAACTTTTCCTTTCCGATGATGAATGCGATGCCTTGATGGACGATGGCAGATTTCAGGTTTCGCTCTACAAAGCGCTCTTGTTTGCCAAAGTGGCGGATGCTATTAAGTCCGGCGCATTGAACCTGGTTTATTCCCATAGATACCGCTCACTTGATGACTATCTCATTTCACCTGACGACTGGACCAATCATCGCACGCAGTACCTCTCCAGATCTGAGCTGAATCGGTTTGCGGATTGCAGGCAGACTCTGCAAGATCTAAGCCTGCTCCTCGATCAGCAGTACCACCAAACTAACGACCGGATAGAGCGGGGAGAAAACGCATTTATCAAGTTCAGGCCTGATGGCTCATTCTTCGTCAATACGCCAAAGGAAGAAGAAACCGACAGTACGCCATTATCGACGTTCTTTACTGAGCGCAAATATATTTCATTGCTTGAAGTGCTTGCCACGGTTAATCAGGCTACCGGCTTCCTGGATGAGTTCGAGCATTGGCAGCGAAAGTACCAGAAGGGTCGCCCTCCGGAAAAGACTTTCCTGGCTGGAATCATCGGCTATGGCTGTGACATCGGCCAGAAGAAGATCGCTTTCATCTCCAAGCAGATTGATGAGAGTGAGCTTGAGACTACGATTAACTGGTATTTTTCGCTTTTTTCCATTCAAGCCGCCAATGATCGTATAGTCAGTTTTCTCGATCAACTCGACATGCCTAACCTCTACAGGCGCGAGCCGGATCGGCTGCACACCTCCAGTGACGGTCAGAAGTTCGAAGTGTCGGTCGAATCGCTGAACGCTAACTAGTCGTCCCTGAAAAACAGCATTTTTTAGGCGAAAGCGGATTGCTTCGGTCTGTCGAAATCGACGCTCTTACTTCCATTTTCGCCCCAAAACATTTGACGGAAAATAAACAAAAAGAAAATGCGCCAGAGCTTGCGCAAATTCCAGCCACATCCGCACAACAAGGCGTTGATGCGGTCTCCGTCTAATCCTAACAGGTAATTTCGATCCATCCGGTGATCCACTTTGACGTGCCCGATCACCGGTTCTATCGCCGATCTGCGCTTTAGGTGTTTCTTTAATGACGGACTTAACCCCCTTCGCCCCGCTATGTAAACATCCACTCCATCGGGATGATGGTCACTCCCTTTGTAGCCTCGATCGACAAACACTTCTTTCGGTCTGCTACCGCTGATCCGTTCCATCTGGGACATTTATCCTTAAATATATTGATGACCCCATTCTCCGCCAAGCGATTGAGAAACAACTTAACAAAATCGAAAGCTCGCAAAAGTTTTCTAAAGCTATTTCGTATGGGCACAATCAGGAGTTCATCCAGAGCGAGAAAGAAGAGCAAGAGATTGCTGAAGGCTGTCGGCGGCTCATCAAGAACGCGATCATCTGCTGGAACTATCTTTACCTGACAAGGGAGCTAAATGCTGCTACCAGCGAAGAGCAGCGCAAGGAAATTATTGAAGCGATCAAAAATGGCTCGGTGGTGACCTGGCAGCATATCAATCTGCACGGCGAGTATGATTTCTCAGAGGAGAAACTACAGGATTCGGTCGGATTGGTATCGCCCAAAATCTTGCCCCCTGAAGCCAGGAAAAAATTGGAGGCTAAGAAAAAGATAAACCCCCTATCCTCGCTTACCTTTCGAGGAAGACCTATGAGACATTGTTCACCTTTGTTGGGTTTTACCCACTACTGACGAAGTTGGGCTAGGGCGCTTTTTATCGGCCGACGAAGGGTCTTCATTGCAGGAGAGTAATAATGCCCGGGTCATCGTTGACGAAATGAGAAATAAATCGACTGCCTGCCACGGTGTTTGTTGTGGCAAAGGTCCTTAATCTTAGCGTCGGCAAAGGCGATTTGCATGGGCCTAATTTCCAGCAGCAATTGTGATCAGATCAGCGCGCTTGCCGTCGACAACTCTAGCCAGATGTCCAAATGCCAGAATCGCTAATACAGAAAAAATGATTGCTTGTCCAACATGGATCCAAAACCATATGTCTGCACCGGCATTAACAACCAGCACCCTCGATCGATCGTCTGGCCATATCAACGTGAAGAATGAAAGAAGACCTATAAAGTGAAGCACGATTCCTGGCAGAATCGAATTGGTCAAATAGGCCGTCACCCCAAACATTACATCAGCGAAGAAATACCAGAGCAGCATTGGCCACACGAAGCCCTGTGACAGACCGTGTCCGGGTAACATAAAAAGAGCTGAAATCATGATTGCGACAGGCGCGCTAAAATCCCGCTCAAGCGCGCTCTGAAAGTAACCCCGGAAACCCGCTTCCTCTGTAACGCCACCGACGATACCAGCCATTATTAGCACCAGCGCTGTGGTTGTAATCGGATAAGCTGAGAAATCGGGCGCACGATTACCTGGCATCTTTACAAGTTTAAATAGCACGATCCAGGCTCCGGCCAATGCGAGTATTGAAAGCCCTCCCGCGAGCAACGCCCATCCGAATGTTTCGGCTGATAGCGAAT
>DASRDY010000355.1:0-39974 GCA_035652355.1 Blastocatellia bacterium | reverse complement strand
TCGTTGTAACCGTAATGCGGAAAATGCGCGTGCATTCCGTCGCTCGGCTTGCTGGAGTGACCGTGACCGATGCCGTCCGGCAGGATGATGTAGTACTTGGTCGCATCCAGCAATTGCCCCGGTCCGTAGAGTTGTCCGGCGAATCCTTGACTGAGGAATTGTGTCCCCGCTCCGCCGGTCCCGTGCATTATCAATACAGCGTTGCGAACAATACCAGATCCATCCTTGATCGGAGTGCCGATAGTCCGGTAATGAATATTCAGTTTCTGCAGCACCTCGCCGTCTTCGAAATGAAAATCGTTAATGACGAAATCGCCTTCGACTGGCGCGGGATAATTCTGACCAAACGAAACGATTGAAAAGGCCGCAAAGAGAAAAGCCAGAAACGCTAATCGTTTTATCATTGCAAGTCCAAGCTCCCTGATTGATGAAAGTTGTCGCTTGTAATAACTGGATTGGAGCCGAAAAGATACAGCGATTGACTACATTATGCAATTGCTTGAATGACTGGTTCTTTGTTGCAAAGTTATAGCAAGTTACGGACAATAATAGCCAGTTCTGCTTTTGCTCGTCAGAACATCGAGTGTGATCCGCGCTTGCACCGTCAAGGTTAGGATTATTTATATGAACGGTTCCGTAAAGCTTAACACCAGGGTTCGGTTTGCCTTCTTTTGGATTTTCGTTCTCGCAGCTCTTAGCCTTTCGTCAGCGGAGACTGTTAAGACCAGCGACTCAACTCAGGATAAACCGACGGCCGGCCCATCAGATGTCATAAAGGACTTTCCAGCCCTGAAATGGGAAATGGGTTTCAAAGACGTAGTTGCTGTTATCACCAAATCAGGCGCATCACCGGCAACATTCAATAACAATGAAATTGCGTGGGACGGAAAGTTCTCTGGTACTGCCGGACGGGCAACTGTACGGACAAACGAGTCGGGCATTAGTCAAATGGGTGTTCTGCTTTATTGCGCAGAAAAGCAGGATAAAGTCTTTGCCGATCTGCAAAGGGCGCTTTCGGAAAAATACGGAGACATTGCCAGCGAAAGCGACACCTCTTTGGACCTGTCAAAGCTTTGGAAACCTGGCAAACAAATAGTTGTGGAACTACGCAAGGTAAAAGATCCTGACAGTCCGGTCATCACCCTTCAGTGGGTTCACGAATGACCAAACGGCTACGGAATTGATGGTTTACTGATGACCGATCACGCCGATATTGGCGACCGTCGCGCCTTTTTTCATTGAAGGAACTGCGCACACGTACAGGACAACTCCCGCCGAAGGAGCGTGGGCCTCGTAAATCACTTTTCCCACATAATCGGTTACGTAACCGATCTTCATTCCTTGTTCGACGTAGGTTCCCCGTTTCACTGAAGGATAGAATATGCCGGTCTGCTCGCTGGAAACGGTTAAGACCTTTGCTATCCAGACCGGGTGTTCGACCATTGTAACGGGACCGGGCAGCATCTTCAGATATCGCATAACGCCAAGGCAACCATTTGCCAGGGCGTCCACGTCTTCGGCCTCGACTGTTCCTGCGTGACCCGCTTCCGCTGTGATTGAAGGTTTGCCGCGAGTCGATGCAGTATTTTCCAGAAATCGCGACGCCTTTGGATCTTTTGGCCGATCCGCCGAGATAATAATGTGATTGAGACCAAAGGCCAAAACCATCTGTTTCGAAAAATCGTCCTGTTTTTGGTTTCCCGTGACGGTCCAGTAACTGTAAGGACGCAAGCTTTCGTCCAAATCACCGCCGTGCAGATCGATTAAATGATCGCATCGCTCGACGACTTCTTTCGTGATCATATACGAGGCGCGATCCGTCTGTGTTCCTTCCAGATTTCCCGGATAGAAGCCGTTCATGCTTTTGTTATCGATGGGATTGACGTGTGGCCGTTTTTCTTCAAATGAATTAGTATTGATCAGCGGAACGATTATCACGATTCCCGATATATCATCGGGATTGAGCGTTTGAATCAGTTTCTCGAGAGAGATAATTGATGCGTACTCAGTTCCGTGTGCTCCGGAAACCAGTGCGAGCACCGGGCCCGGTTTCGCTCCGTTTACGACTACGACCGGTATGTGAAGAGCAGGATCGACTCCCGCGGGAACTTCGATCGTCCCCGAGACTTTCTCTCCTCGGAACGCGGTGGCCGTGCCGACGGTGAAGCTCGGTCTCTCCTGCGCGCAAACTCCGAGAGAAAGCAAAACGACAAATGATAACACCGAAAGTGCTGCAAATATCCGGATCATACGAAGCTCCTGAAAACGACAAGGACTACAGAAATGGGCGATTAATATAATGCGAAACTGGTTCGGTGGAAAGGACAACTAAGACTTCGACATCATTTCAGCGGCCTGGACTGAAGTAATGACCGGTACGACTTCGAAATCGACAAGATCACTCCATTGTGCGATCCACTGTTCGAGGAGGTGGCGGTCTTCGCATTCCATGATTTGATAGCATTTTTTCAAGTCGGTAGTTACCCAGCTTGATATGTAGTTCAATCCCTCTGGCGCGAGACGGCCTTTGTCGTTGAAACGATCATAAACCGGTCGAGCGTCTCCGTTTTTGAAGGTTTCAATAACCATAAAAAGCATAAACAAACATCAACTTCTTAGATTCCGCCCAGATTTTCTAAATCAGCAAGGTCTTGAAACCTGCCAGAGGCTTTCTTGTTCTTTTTCAGGCTCTCAATATCTATAAAGTCTATTTCCAGGTTATCGATTGTCACCTTAAGCCTGCGTTCATAACAATCATTGAAATCAACGCCTGACAGTGAACCGATTATATCAATTCGATTTGGCGGGTAACCGAGTTGTACAACTTGACCGGGAGTAAGAAAATCTTTCTCCTGTAGACCAAGTGCTCCGAATCCGAACTGTACAATCGATTTTATGAGTCGCTTAGCATTTTCTGGATCGTGTTCGACCCAGATATCAATATCCTTCGTATAACGTGGGTAACCATGGATCGCTACCGCGTAACCGCCGACAATCAGATAGCGAACGTCATTATCTTTTAACGATTCGATAAACTCTCTGAAGTCTTGGCTCAACATTATATTTCCAAATATTATATTCGCGTCTAATTTGCTCTAATGCTTCCAGGCGCTCCTGACAGGAACGGGTTTGCCAATAAGCGAAATCGGTTTTAACATCATCAATAGGTAGCTTGGTTACAACTTTGGCGATTTCCCGGGTTCTTTCCATATAATCCCCTGCTCTTGCTTCTATTATACCCTATTGTTTAGATATAAAGCTGTGGTCACCTAATGATTTCACTCGATTCTCTAAATCTCGAGTAATACCGGCCGCGTCCACATCTTCGTGATAATGTACTGGTTCCCCAAAGAAAACCGATATTCGTCCTGGAGTTGTAAAGTGTTTCCTGCGGCTTTTCAAATCTGCCAATCCTTTGATCCTTATTGGAACTATGGTGGCATCTAAATCCTTTGCCAATATTCCAATCCCACTTTTGAAGGGATTCATTTGATCATGGTCGGCACGGATGCCTTCGGGAAATACAAGAACGTTATAACCACGATCCATAGCTTCTCCAGCGTAGGCAAAACTCTTCCTGAAGCCCCCTGCTTTTGGCAGCGAAAAGACATTGAAGAACGTAACTACCAGCACATATACGACTTGCCAAAGGACGCGTGAGAAAAATCCCGTTTCGGGCGACGGACGAAGCCAGCCGCGAAGCATCTCTCCGTCCATTGCAATTGCAAGCCGATGACTGAATCGCAAAGGCAGAGCGAAGAGAATCAGTCCCTGATCGACTCGCGCGATATGATTCGAAACAAACAGTACGGGTCCTTTTACATTTCGAAGATTTTCTCTACCGCGAATTTTCGGCCAGCCCAGTATCGCTGTCGGCAGAAATATCAGCAGATAGAGAGCTAACGGCCGAATCCAGGTCGCGGGAAAACCCAGAGCCCATTTTGGATATGGATAATATTTTGTTTCGTCGCTTTGACTTTCGCGAATTAGCCTCTCAACGTCCCCGAAAGTTGTTGCTGCCGTAAAGGCAGAGTCATCAAGTTCGATCTGATAACGATCTTCCAGTGCGCTCAGCAGTTCAACGCGACCAATGGAATCCAGTTTCAAATCAGTTGTCAGGTTTGCCGATGGTGAAAGCTCACCATTGATCTCGCCACCGACTTTACCTATCACTTCGGCCAGGACTTGATCCTGACAATTCCCCGGTGTCAGTGATGCTGGCTTTGACTGAATCCTCCTTGCCAATTCTCGCTTAACCACTTTCAGGGTAGCCGTTCTCGGGAAATCAGGTTCTGGCCAAACATGCCACCGGCGAATTTGTTGATGTGGAGCCAGGATATCGTTCGAACTTTTAATCGCTTGTTCAATTTCCGACGTTTCATTGCGAGGGATAATCACCGCCAGCGGTTCCGGTCCCTTCGGTCCATCGACTCCGATCACCGATGCGTCTCGAATTTCCGGTTGCTTCAACAGGGCAGCTTCGAGGTCTTCCGGATACACATTCAGTCCTGCCGCAGTAACGATAACGTCTTTCTGCCGTCCGCGGAAAAACAGATTTCCTTTTTCGTCTCGTTCCGCAATATCGCCGGTATGAAGCCAGTCACCATTCGATTGCGCCGCTTGCTCGGATGCGTTCCAGTACCCCCGGGAAATGTTGTCCCCGCGAACCGTCACCTCCCCGGTATCGGACAGCCGCACCTCCTGGCCAGGCAGTACTTTGCCGATTGACCCCCGACTCTTTCCAAACGGATGGTTTACGCTTATCAACGACGCGGTCTCTGTCATGCCGTAGCCCTGAATCACGGCAAATCCCAGATGATCCCAGAATGTTTCGATCTCTGTGGGAAGCGTTGCTCCTCCGCTGACAAACCCGAAGAACTTCAATCCAAACTGGCGATGAATCCGGCGAAACCTCCACCAGCGTTTCAGTGGATTCCATGATTCAGACGCCTCAAGCTCGCGCTCAAATTTCTCGGTCTGATTGCGGGACGCGTAATCCCGTTTGATCTTTTCTCGCAACGTTTCCAGTACTCGTGGCACCGCAACTATTACAGAGACGTGGTTTCTCTTTGTTGTTTCGATTATCTCTGAGGGATTCAGCGATTCCTGCAGCACAATCTCGCCACCAAGCAGCACAGGAATAAAGATTCCCATGATCTGGCCAAAGACGTGACTGAACGGAACCAGATTCAGAAACCTGACGGGATGTACGAATCGCTCCCATTTACGATACTTTGCGATCTCGTTTTCGATTGGGTTCAGATTCGCAAGGACATTATGATGAGAAAGACATACGCCCTTGGGTTCGGACGTCGTTCCTGAGGTAAATACTATCTCGATCAAGTCATCGCTTTGGATGTTCGAAGGTTTGAACGGCTCGCCAGATCTTTTGTTCGCGCTTTCGATGAAATGTGCGAGCTCGACGCAGTTTTGAAAGTCGAAGCCCGACTTCAGTCCGTTTCCTGTTACTATCAGTTTGGGCCTGACTTGCGCGTTAACGCTTCTGATAAAATCAGGGGTACTCTGTACATCCATCGGAACCAGAATAGCTCCGCGCAACATACAGCCATAGAATGTTGCAAGCCATTCCGGACCGTTCTGACTCCACAGAATAATCCGGTCTCCCTTGTTGATGTCTCTTTGTTCCAGCTCGCGAGAGATTCGATAGGCCAACGTTGACAGGTCTTTATACGACCACTGAGTGAATCTGACTCCAACTTTGCGCACGACTGCGGTGGCATCACCAAACGCAATGCAATCATCCAGAAAACTCAGTAGAGTCTCACGCTTCATTTGAATAATCCATGACCACGCCTCGTCAACATCAATTGTAAAACCGTGACAAAACAGTTGGACCTGACTGTGACACTTTCGATTCTGACACTTTTCAGTAGCGGGAAAATTTTTTCCCAGAAACGGGCACCTCCGCGAAACTAATTCCGGTTGCGGATCCGCTTAACCCCTTGATAGTAAAGGGTTAAACGGGAGCTCAGCAGTGGCACGGTTGTTGGTCAGACTATGCCGGACCCTTGCGGCGAAAATCAGGAAATGTTAACGCGTACGGAGGACTGATAATGGAAACGTTATTTCAGGATCTTAAATTCACGTTACGAATGCTGATAAAAAGACCGGGTTTTACAGTGGTTGCCTTAATTACTCTGGCGCTCGGCATCGGGGCGAATACCTCGATATTCAGCGTGGTAAACACGGTCCTGTTGCAGCCTCTCCCGTATGATCATCCTGAAAGAATAATGCAGGTATCGGAAGCGAACCTGAGAACCGGCGAGAAAGATGGGTCCATTTCTCCCTACAACTTTACCGATTGGCAACAACTGAACAAAAGTTTCGAGTGCATGTCGGCTTATAAAGGCTCGAATTTGAGTTTGACAGGCGGCGATTTGGCGGAGCGTTTAGTCGCTTATTCAGTTTCGGCGGATTTCTTTAGAGTGCTCGGGTCCAGCGCTGCCATCGGCCGAACATTTACTGCGGATGAGGATAACCCTGGAAATAATCACGAGGTAGTTCTGAGTTACGGTCTATGGCAACGACGTTTTGGCTCGGATGAAAAGATCGTCGGACAATCGATCATAGTCAACACGGAGAAATACACTGTCATCGGAGTCATGCCCCGTGATTTTCAATTTCCCAATAGCGCTGAAATGTGGATCCCATTGGCTCTCGATCTCAGCAAAGAAACTCGGGGAAACCATTACCTGTCGATGGTCGGTCGATTGAAGCCTGGAGTCACCGTTAGTCAGGGACAGACAGATTTAAGTAACGTAGCGAAACAATTGTCAGAGGAACATCCCAATAATAACAAATACACCGGCGTTTACATAATCGGCCTGCATGATCAGATGGTAAAGAACATCCGACCAGCGTTGATAATCCTGTTTGCCGCGGTGGGATTAGTATTAATGATCGCTTGCGCTAATGTCGCAAATTTATTGCTGAGCCGAACGGCGTCCAGGAAAAAAGAGATTGCGGTCAGAACGGCGCTTGGAGCCAGTCGCTGGAGATTGATCAGACAGCTTCTTACCGAGAGCATGGTTTTATCCCTTACCGGTGGCGGACTGGGCTTATTATTATCGTTGTGGGCAACATCGCTGCTGACAAGGATCACTCCCGGCAATATACCCCGGATAAATCAGATAGGTATTGATCATTACGTTTTAGGGTTCACTTTCGCTGCCGCTGTTCTGAGCGGGATAGTATTCGGTCTTGCGCCCGCCATACAGGCGTCGACAACGAACCTGCAGGAGACTCTTAAGGAGTCAGGGCGCAGCTCGGCCGTCGGATTTCGCCGGCAATGGCTGCGGAATATGCTGGTTGTCTCAGAGATTGCTGTCGCATTGGTCCTGCTGATTGGCGCCGGTCTCTTAATAAAGAGTTTCTTGAAGCTATCTAATATCAATCCGGGCTTTAGGCCTGAAGGCGTCCTGACGATGCAGTTCACGATGTCTCAGCCAAGGTACAACGATAGCAATCAGCGAGTGGCCTTCGCTAAAGACATATTACAGCGCCTGTCTGTCTTGCCAGGAGTGCGATCTGTCGGGGCGACAAACGAACTGCCGTTCCAGGGCTCAATTACAACAACATCTTTCGTAATTGTGGGACGACCCGAAGACCCCGACGAGAGCCTCAGCGCGCATGATCAGCGTTTGATGCCCGGTTATTTCAAAACGATGGGTATTCCGCTTTTGCTTGGGCGCGAGTTTAATGAAAGCGATGGCGCGGACTCGCACCCGGTTGCGATCATAAATCAAAAAATGGCGCAACGTTATTTTCCCAATGAGAGTCCTTTGGGACGTCATATTGCATTTGCTGGCGTGCCCGTCGAAAAGGGCGGACGAGAGATTGTCGGAGTCGTTGGAGATATGAAATTCGAGAGTCTTGAAGCCGAGGAGCCTCTGGAAATATACGCGCCCTACACCCAGAACCCAAACACTTACGCTAATCATTTAGTCGCTGTCTGCCTGGCGGATGATCCGCAGAGGCTTGCTCCGATGATTCGGGACGTATTTAAGGCGGCGGATCCCAATCAACCTGTATTCAACGTCCGTACAATGGAGGATAGATTAACCGGGTCGATTAAACCTCAAAGGTTCACGATGATGTTACTCGGCATTTTTGCTTCGATTGCCCTGATACTCGCGGTAGTCGGAATCTATGGCGTGATGGCCTATTCCGTATCGCAACGAACACACGAGATTGGAATCAGAATGGCGCTTGGGGCTCAGGCAAGCAAAGTTCTGGCACTTGTCATCGGACAGGGAATGAGCCTGGTTCTGATAGGTGTGGGATTGGGGTTGATAGGAGCACTAGGCCTGCATTCCGTTATGACCACGTTACTGTTCGGCGTCAGCAGCACTGATCCACAAACGGTCTTTGGAGTATCTGCAATCCTTAGTCTCGTCGCATTATTGGCAGTCTTTGTACCAGCCCGGAGGGCAACCAAAGTCGACCCGATGATCGCGCTTCGATATGAGTAGAGCCTTATTTCGCGGGTTTTGACTGATCGATTTCGAATGTCACGATCATATTCGCGAAATCGACGGACAGTTTTGACAGGTTGCGTAAAAACTGCTGGCCTAACGCCGCGCCGAACTGAACTCCGGTCCTCTTGCTTACATCGTCCAGCTTCTGGGATATATCGACATTCGGTGAAGCGATTTCCTGGCCGCCGAAATTCAGAACCATGCTCTTAACGTAATTTGCATCGCCGCTTTTCACTATCTCTTCGGGTTTGAAGTTATTGTTCGCGAAATCGGCGGAGACGGTTGAATTAACCTGCCCTGTGGCAAGCAGCACCGATATGTTGGTATCCCCTATTGAAGCAGGTAACACAATCTTCCCGTTAATCAACTGGAATGGCAACCGAAGAGAAACCTTTGGCGCTGCGCCATTTAACTTAGGAGCAATCAGTCTTTGTGAAGAGTCCGCAAACGACGGAGGCGAGATCGTGAGCGTGTGATTCTGATAATCGAAAGTAACTACTGACGAACGCAGCCACGTCAGTCCTATGGCGCCGTCAATACCGGTTAGCTTCTTGTCTAAATCCTGTTCCAGCATGACACGATTCGCGGAAAGGACAGGGATATTGGTGACAGTTAAATCACCGACTCGAAGATTGCCCGAAATGCCGATTCCCAGGTCAGCGCCGTGCTCGGCAATATGAGTAGTGAACTTCGTTGCTTTTATCTTTGAAATCGAGTCTGAATCGTAATAGACGAAGTTCTGAATTGTCATATCAACCAGGAGCTTCACCGTAATGCCATTTGCTACCGCAGTGATAACGGGGACGTTCTGTGAAAAATCGAATGGAATTGAAATCGTCGAAGGTCCTGAGACTGCGAATGGGGTGGCCTGCCCTAGACTACGAAGCGGGGGTATAGCGAAAACATCCAGGCCCGACAGAAGATTTTCAGGATAACCTGTCTGTTTGAACGAAAGAAACTTTTCATAAGCGTCAGCCGCTTCGGAACAGCGGCCTTCATTTTGAAAAACGACTCCCATCCAATAATAGGCACGCGCGGTTTGCGGCGCGGCGGCAATGGCATCGCGCAGGTAGGAAAGAGCTTCACTGTTTTCGCCACGGCTCAGCTTCATTACCGCCAAACCGACCAGGGCTCGCGCGTTTTGCTGATCCAGACTTAACGCTCTCAAATAATGCAGTCCCGCATCATTTAAATCGCCTCCGCGAAACAGCGCGTCGGCATAGATCGCAGTTGCGTCCGCCGAAGTCGATCGTATCCGCATCGCCTTCATTGCGGTATCTCTGGCGCCTTTCCAATCGTCCAGTTTCAGCAAAGTCTCTGCCAGTCCGGTTCCTGCCTCGAGTGAGGTCCCGCTCATAAAAGCCAGCTCAAATTGCTCTTTCGCTTTTTTATAGTCTCCTTTACTGAAGGCTTCTTCTGCGATTTGCAGCGGCGATGGAGCATCCTGCTTTGCCTGCGATCCCAGCGTAAACAAAAGACTGATTAGAGTAAGGCCAGTTAACAACGCGCGGCTGTATTTCGGTTTCACGGCGCTCCTATCGGAAATAAGTTTATCTGCTTGGCAGAGAATTTTATCTATGCAGGAATTCTAGCGGAAATAACGCGGTTTGCTACCGTTTCCGAGCTCACAGCTCTTCAATACGTTTTCGGACTGTTTGGTTTGCGCTTAAATACGGTCTAATGGCCAACGTAACAAAACTGCTGGACCTGCTGAAACAGTTGAGTGCAGTATTGATCGCCCGGCGCTCGCTTCTGGCACTGCTGCTTTAACCACGTAGAACTGTCGAGAATTGAGGTAGGTTTTGGAACGCTGGCGCAGAAGTTTGGTGTCGATTTACTGTTATCGAGGCAGCTTCTTAAAAAGACTCCATTCGAGATTGCGGAGCCAAAGCTGTTGTCTTCTTTCTCCTTCTCAAAAGCCTTATCAACACAGCCATCATTGTCGGTTGTTCTGCCGTATTTCTTTCCCTCGTCCATAGCCTTCTGAGGGCCTTCGACAAATTGCTTGCTTAATTGATCCTTGTGGCTGACAAACCAGTAAGCAGCCAGAGCGACACAAACGATGACGATCAAGACGACACTCACAACTATACCGATGACGACTTTTGCAACAGGAGACATACAAATCCTCGCTTTCAACGTTCCTGGATAGTCTTAACTCTGCATCATAACCCAGTACGATAAGAATCGGGAAATCGTTTACTGAAAACAGAAAATGACAAGCAGCGATTTCCGAAACCATAGTATGATCGTGGGCAGTTTAGATTTAGCAAGGATCGATTTATGTTCAAAAAGGTTCTGATTCTCTCCGCTTCGGCCGGTGCTGGACATCTTCGCGCAGCCGAAGCTATTGAGCACGCATTCATTGAATCGAACGCGGCCGAGGAAGTTCGCAACGTCGATACCCTGCAATTCACAAATAAAGTTTTTAGGAACCTTTATTCCAAAGCGTACATCGATGCGGTGAACAAAGCGCCGGACTTTCTCGGGTGGCTTTACGATCACATGGATAAACCGTGGAAGAACGAACGGCGGCGGCTGGCATTAGATAAATTAAATACCCGGCCGTTTGTAAAAATGTTGAAAGAATATCAGCCGGACATCACCGTCTGCACACATTTCCTGCCAGCGGAGATTATCTCGTGGCTTTCAGCAAAAGAAAACCTTAACTGTCCGCAGGCAATTGTAGTCACCGATTTCGATGTTCACGCATTCTGGTTAGTCCGTCATTATTTGCACTACTTCGTCGCTTTGGACGAGACTCGCTGCCATATGGAAAAACTTGGAATTTTACCGGACAAAATCACTGTTTCCGGGATTCCAATAGATACGGTTTTTGCCAGACCGAAAGATAGGGTGCAGATGCGCTCCAGGCACGGACTGAAGCCCGACCTGACAACAATCCTGTTGTCCGCCGGAGGTCTCGGTGTAGGTCCGATTGAGCCGCTGATCAAAACGTTATTGGAACTGCGCCATCCCGCCCAGATCATCGCCATCTGCGGTCGCAACGAAGAACTAAAAACGAACCTGGATAAGATGAAGCCATCAGAAAATGTCGGTTTAAAGATCGTGGGCTTTACGAAAGAGATGGATGAGCTGATGGCGGCTTCGGACATTCTGCTGGGCAAACCAGGCGGACTTACCACGTGCGAAGCTCTCGCGCGGGGTTTAGTGTTCGTGATAGTCAATCCAATACCCGGCCAGGAAGAACGCAACTCGGATCATTTGCTTGAAGAAGGCGTGGCGATTCGCTGCAACAATCTTCCTACGCTCGCATACAAGATCGACAGATTGCTTGATGATAAGGATCGCTTCGCAAACATGCAGGCGCAAGCGAAGCGGCTGGCGCGACCTCGCGCAGCGTTTGATGTGGTGAACACATTGCTCACGCTCCAGCGCAAAAGTTCATCAGATGTGTAAGATTGCTGAACGTGGTAATATGGTTTAGAAGAAGTTGATTTATGTCTATAACATTAAACATTCCGGCAGAGATCGAGCGCCAGTTGCAAGCGGAATGGGGAAACCTGTCGCGCCGCGCATTGGAAGCGTTAGCTATCGAAGGATACCGCTCAGAGGCGCTAAGTGTCGGCCAGATAGCGGAAATGCTGAATCTGTCTATTTTGGAAGCGGAATCTTTCCTGAAAGAGCGCGGAGTTGATCTTCTCTACAGTGATGAAGATCTTCGTCAGGATATAGTCGCTAATGATCGAGTTCTGCCGGGATGATTGTCGTCTCTGATACTACTCCCCTGAATTATCTAATTCTAATCGATCAGGCTGACATTTTGCGTCGTCTGTATAAGCGGGTGATTATCCCATTGGCGGTCCATAACGAACTGAAAAATCCCAGAACCCCTCAAAAAGTACGAAATTGGACGAAGCATCAACCAGAATGGTTGGAGATGCGAACAGTTCAGGCACTCAATCTATCCTTGGGATTGGGAGCTGGTGAACGAGAGACCATAGCACTCGGATTGGAATTAAAGGCAGATCTGCTTCTAATGGATGATATCAAGGCAAGGCGCGCGGCTCTCGAGTATGGACAGAACGTTACCGGTACCTTAGGCGTCTTGGCTGTCGCAACAAAAAAAGGATGATCGATGATTTACCCACCGTGATTGATAAACTGAGGAAAACCAGTTTCCGAGCATCAGAAAAGCTCTTGCAACAATTTCTGGATTCCCAGAAAACCGATGGGCAGAAGTAGATTATCAATTATTGAATTACTCCAGCGGCCGGCGGTAAGCTCACCTTGCCTCACTGTTAAATAACCTGTTAAAGTACCCGTCGAAATATTTGACTCTTTCAGAAACAGGAGATATCGGATGTTCGCTGTCATTATGGCTGGTGGGTCAGGCACAAGGTTCTGGCCGGCAAGCCGCGAACGTCTCCCTAAACAATTTCTGAACATAACCAGCGCGAATTCTCTGCTGGAAGATACCGCCAACCGAATCAGCCCCTTAGTCAACAAAGAGGATATCTATGTAGTCGTCGGCAAAAACCACGCGAAGTTGACTGATAATCTTATCGGTGGAATGGGCGTACATATACTGACAGAGCCGATAGGTCGCAACACTGCCGCGGCAATCGGTCTTGCCGCTGTTCATATTGCCAGGCTCGACGAAAACGCGCCCATGTTTGTGCTGCCATCCGACCATTTCATTGCGGACACGGATGGTTTTATAAAAGTTTTAAGGGCAGCAGCGGAAGCTGCGAAATCCGGTTCAATCGTCACTTTGGGAATTACGCCAACCCGTCCAGAGACCGGCTACGGGTATATAGAATCAGGCAAGGCCGAGGGTGAGGCACTGTCGACTCCGTTTTTCGCGGTGAATCGATTTGTTGAAAAGCCCGATCTGGAGACCGCACTCAAATATCTGGCCAGCGGCAATTACTTTTGGAATAGCGGCATCTTTATTTTTACGCCAAAGACGATCCTCGCGGAAATTGAACGAAGCTTGCCGAATTTGTACGCCGGACTTCATACAATCGCCAAGGCCATTGGCAAAGACAGTTACGATCGAGTGCTTGAAAGCGTTTATTCCGACTTGGAATCGGTTTCCATCGATTATGGAGTGATGGAGCGAGCTAAAGCACCAATAAACGTATTCAAAGCCGATTTTGGCTGGAGCGATGTCGGAAGCTGGCAGGCTCTATATGAACTGAGACGAGAAGAATACGACGACCAGCAGAATTTGTTGCTCGCGGACGCCCTCGCTATCGATTCAAAGAACAACCTGGTTTATTCAAACAAGGAGCGCCTGATTGCATTGCTCGGTGTTGAGGGGCTGGTCATAGTTGATACGCCCGATGGACTATTAATAGCGGATATGAATCGCTCGCAGGATGTGAAGAAATTTCCTGAGATGTTAAAACGCGCCGGGCGAAGCGGACTGTATTGAGGAGGCAATTATGAACCCGCAGATCTTTCGCGAATATGACATTCGCGGAGTTGTCGACCGCGATCTGACTGACGATGCCGTTTACGATCTGGCGCGAGCGCTTGGAACTTATTTTCGAAACAACAGCGCTCGCAGAATCAGCCTTGGTCGGGACGCGCGTGAAAGCTCTCCGCGATTTCGCGATTTGATGATTCGCGGACTGAACGAAACCGGGTGCGACGTTCTGGATGTCGGAATGGTGCCGACTCCTGTCCTCTATTTCACAATGTTCACACAATTGGTCGAAGGCGGCGTGATGATCACCGGCAGTCACAACCCGGCCGACAATAATGGTTTCAAAATCTGCCTGGGCAAAGGCACCATCTTTGGCGACGATATTCGTCAGATCCGAGATATTGCTGAATCAGGAAAATTCGCCAGCGGCGCCGGCTCTGCGGAAGAACGTGATGTGATACCGGAATACAGCAGTTACATTGCGTCAAATGTGAAGCTCGGTTCCCGACCGCTGAAAGTCATTGTCGACAGTGGCAACGGAATGGGAGGTTATGTCGCCGTTCCGATCTATCGCCAATTAGGCTGCGATGTCATTGATCTGTTCACTGAACCGGACAGCCGTTTCCCGAATCACCATCCCGATCCGACGGTAGTCGAGAACATGAGATTCGCCGTTGACGCAGTGAAAGAGCACAAAGCCGATCTGGCAATAGCATTTGATGGTGATGCCGACAGGATTGGTGTTGTCGACGAGCATGGCCGAATAATCTGGGGCGATCAACTGATGATCATTTATGCTCGGTCGATTCTAAAGAAAAACCCGGGCGCAACGTTTATTGCTGAGGTCAAATGCTCTCAAACTCTCTTCGATGACATTAAAAAACACGGCGGGAAGCCGATTATGTGGAAGGTCGGGCATTCGTTAATCAAAGCCAAAATGAAAGAAACGGGAGCGGCGCTCGCGGGTGAAATGAGCGGTCATCAATTTTTCGCCGATCGGTATTTTGGATATGATGACGCACCTTATGCAGGCGCACGGCTGCTGGAGATTTTGTCGAATACGGATCAACCGCTATCCGCGCTTCTCAGTGATCTTCCTCCGACAGTGAATACTCCGGAAATCAGAGTTGATTGTCCTGACGACAAAAAGTTCGACGTGGTTAAGCAACTGACCGACGAATTTCGCAAAACAAATGAAGTCATAGACATCGATGGTGCGCGCATTCTTTTTGAACATGGATGGGGATTGATTCGTTCATCTAATACACAGCCTGTTCTGGTGCTTAGATTCGAGGCTGACAACCAGCAGCATCTCGACGAGATGCGGCAATTGGTTGAATCAAGGCTGAGCGGGCTGATAGCATAGCTCTCGCTGAGGGCTATCGGAAATTCGCATGCCAAAGAATTGTCCAAATTGTCACACGCAAAACATCGACGGAGCCCGGTTTTGCCGACAATGTGGAACTGTATTGCAGGAAACCCGGCCTGACTTCAAAACGCAAGTGGACACGTCGCCCATTCGCGAAATGTTCCCTCCAATTTCGACACCTGACATTTCGCCGTTACCGGATTACGGTCCGATTTTTCAGCAGCCTTACACCCCGGTTCCGACTGCGCCACTGGCAGGATTCTGGATTAGATTCCTGGCATATTTTCTCGATGGCATCATTCCATCAGTGCTATTGGCTATTGGATATGCTTTCCTTGTGGGATCTGGAATGAACAATGAGGGACCTAGTTTCGAAGGATCAATGGCATTTCTGGGGTGCGCGCTTGGGGCACTGATCTTTGTTCTATTCAACACCTATTTACAGGGCAAAAATGGAGCCACGATCGGGAAAAGTATGGCGGGGCTGAGGTGTCTGGGGAACGACGGGTTGCCGCTGGGATTCGGCAAATCATTTCTAAGAGAATTGGTTAAACACCTGATAGCGCAATCGTGCGTTATCTTCCTGTTTATTGATAATCTGTGGATGCTCAGTGATCCTGAAAAACAAACGCTCCACGACAAGGTCGCCAATAGCCATGTATACAAGATATAATCTGAATCGTTAAAAGCATGGCATCCTCGCAACCTTCCAAGTCAGTACCTCAAATTAACAACTTTGCGTTTCTGGATCGATCGGGAACCTTTGTTGTTGCGGGTTTCGCTCTGCTGGCTGCTGCGATTTCTCTCTGGTATTTCTATTCTCACGGTTGGGCGAATATCTATGGTGATGGAATTTCGCGGCTGAACGGAACCCGCAAACTGCTTGACTGGGATTATCCCGATTTGTGGTCACGGTATTTACAAATCGGAACCCCTTGGTTGCCGCTGCCGTATTTCGTGATGGCCCCATTTGTCTCGATTGAGCGATTGTGGCGCACCGGTCTCGCTGGCAGTATTGTTTCCGGTATCTCTTTCATCATTACCGCAATAATTGTTTATAAGCATTCCGGTCTCATCTATCGGTCTGAACGAAACCGATATCTTTTTGGGCTGGTTTCCACGCTGGTTTTTGTTCTTAATCCCAGCATGCTTTACATGCAGACGACACCAATGACCGAGTCGCTTTTTATCTGCACTCTTGCCAGTTCAATCTATTTCTTACAGAAATGGGCATTCAATTATCAGCTAAAGACGTTGCTGGCATCGGCCGTTTGTCTAGGTTTAGCAGAGCTGACCCGATACGAAGCCTGGTCGCTTGCACCTTTTGCGGGGCTGGTCGTCTTGCTGCTATCTAACCGCGTGGGTTGGCGCAAGGCAATTGACGGCGCGATTTGGGGATCGATTGTCGCAGCAGTATGGATCTACTGGTTCTGGCATAACTGGGCGATTTCAGGGAATGCGCTCGAGTTTTACAACGGTTATTATTCGGCCAAAATGATCTACGCGCGGCAGAATGTCCATCCGATTACGACTCATAGTCTGTTGTGGACATCGATTGAGGGCCTTGGCGCGGTATTGTCTTGCGCCGGGGTCGTCGCGACGATTCTCAGCATTACTGGACTAGGCAGTTTCCTGGTACACAATCGTCGAAAACTGATTTCATATCTACCGACTTTCCTTTACCTGTTTCCTCTACTCTTTCATCTTTATAGTCTCTACACCGGCAATATCAGAGTTCAGGTGTTTCTCGGACTTGAAAACGTTCGCTACGGACTGCCTTACCTTGTACCGATAGCTCTATTTATCCCTGCTGTTGCATACGTCTATTCCCGCAGGGAAATAATTCCCTTGATGGCAACCGCGGGATTGATTCTGATCGGTTACATCGGAATCTGGGCTGACGGAATTCATTCGATCAAGGTATTTCAGGAACCGTACGCGTCGAACTACATCAATCCTGAATGGCAGGCGCGGTATGGGGTCGCGGATTATATAGCCAAACATTTACCGCAAGGGCGAACACTCCTGGATGTTCAAGCGGAAGGCATAGTGGCACCATCCGGTCTTCGGTTCCGCGACCTGGATTATTACCTTAACGAGCAATGGAAACCTGACAGCTTTTCAGCGCTGACAAACGATAAGCAAATGATAGTCGTTCAGGATCGTTCGAATTTGGCCGCTGCTTTGCGCGACCCTCAAGTCAACCAATTATTTCAACAGGTCTACAGTGCTGGTCGAGAGACCTCTTTCAGTGTCTGGCAAAGAAAACCAGGCAATTAACCAAGCCGCCTTTTCCGAACATTAATTCCGCGATTCGTGACATTTATGTGAATTTTTTGTTGCATAGAATTTACCGAAGATCGAATCATCTGTTAACCCGGACTGTGATAGATTACGTTTTCGTTTTGCAGTCCAAAGATTTTTATCTTTTGTCTCTAACAATACCGGAAAAGCCTTACCGCCGGTAATTAAACGGTTCACGAACTGCGGGCTCTGTTTTCGTGAACCAGGTGCTCTATGCAAATCGCTTTTGATTTGAAGGCGATTGTTTAGTCAGAGCAATCAATTACTCCCTGTTTTTGCCCTAACAGCAGTCGATTACCGGAGGTGAAGCGTGTCAGCTTTTTCATTCCTGGATCGCGAGCACACAGTAGCAGGACCCGGATTCACGCGTTGGCTGGTGCCGCCCGCAGCTTTGGCTGTTCATCTGGCGATTGGTCAGGCCTATGCCTTCAGCGTATTCAACAAACCTCTCAGCCAGATGATCGGCATCACGAAATCACTGGACGGCGTCGATTGGAAAATCTCGGACCTTGGCTGGATCTTCAGCACGGCAATCGTTGTCCTGGGACTGTCGGCCGCTATATTCGGCAAATGGGTTGAACGGTCAGGTCCGCGCAAAACGATGCTTGTCGCGGCGTGCTGTTTCGGCGCGGGGTTTATGATTGCCGGCTTTGGCGCCAGCATTCATTCGCTGCTGGTAATCATCTTTGGATACGGCGTTGTCGGTGGAATCGGTCTGGGTCTTGGTTACATTTCACCTGTTTCGACGTTGATCAAATGGTTTCCCGATCGACCTGGAATGGCGACAGGTATGGCCATAATGGGATTCGGCGGCGGAGCGCTGATCGGCTCGCCCCTGGCAACAAATCTGATGGCCAAATTCGCAACACCGCAATCTACCGGCGTTGTTCCGACCTTTTATGCAATGGGCGCCATATATTTTGTGTTCATGTTGATGGGTCCGCTGGTCGTTCGGGTGCCGCCGCCAGACTGGAAGCCCGAAGGGTTCGTGCCACCGGTGAAATCTGAAAAACTGGTAACCACCGGCCAGGTGGTCGCGGACGAGGCCATCAAGACTCCGCAATTCTGGCTCTTATGGTTAGTCCTGTTTCTAAATGTGACCGCTGGCATTGGGGTTCTCGGACAGGCGTCATTAATGCTGCAGGAAATTTTCTCAGGCAGACTGACGACTGGAATCACCGACCAGAAAGCAGCGCTGGCCGCGGTGACGGCGGCGGGCGCGGGATTTACGGCTTTGCTGAGTCTGTTCAATATTGCTGGCAGATTTTTCTGGTCATCGCTTTCGGATTTCCTGGGGCGCAAAAATGTTTACATGATCTATTTTGCGCTGGGAGCTTTGACTTACGCATTGATCCCGACGCTGGGTAAATCGGGAAACATCATTCTGTTTGTGCTGACGTTCGGGGTGATTCTGAGCATGTATGGCGGTGGTTTCGCAACCATTCCTGCTTATCTTCGCGATCTGTTTGGAACGATCCAGGTCGGAGCAATTCATGGTCGCCTGCTGACGGCGTGGTCGGCAGCCGGAATAGCCGGCCCTTCGCTGGTGAACTACATTCGCGAATATCAGATCAATCACGGAGTCGCAAAGGCAGATTCATATAATTTCACGATGTACGTAATGGCCGGTTTGCTGGTGATCGGTTTTATCTGCAACTTCCTGGTTAGCCCTGTCGAGCAGAAGCACTATCAAAAATCGGAAGGGAAAATGGCATGAGCAAAGATCGAATAAGCGGAAACACCATTATCATGCTTGTAATCGCCTGGTTGTGGGTCGGCATTCCTCTGGTTTGGGGAATCTATCAGACGTACCTGAAATCCGTGGCGCTATTCAAATAAGAGAATTCACCACAGAGTCACAGAGACACGGAGGTAAGAATCAGATATTAAAATCCTTCCTGTCTTTCTCTGTGCCTCTGTGGTGAAACTCTTCATTTACGCTCGAACGCCGCCGTCGGCATGCTCGTAATCAAATCTCGTTGATTGTTCTTTGGCAAGCTCGATAGTGATAATCACGAATTTTGATGTAGGAGTATTACTCTTTTCCGCCACGCTTCCTATCGGAACCAAAACATTCGTTTCTGGAAAATAAGTCGCCGCGCATCGACGTGGAATGTCATAGGGAACGACCATGAAATGGTGAGCGTGACGCTGCCCATCTTCGTAATGACTGGTCAGATCGACGATGTCGCCCTCTTTCAAATTCATTTCGCGCAGGTCTTCTCTATTGAGGAAAATAACTCGACGTCCGTTATGAATCCCGCGATAACGATCATCAAGACCATAAATCGTCGTGTTGAATTGATCGTGGCTGCGCACGCTCATCATAATAAACTGGCCAGGTAAAAGTTTATGGCGGGGTATGTCGTGAACTGTAAAATTTGCCCTGTCGTTTGCAGTTTTGAAAACTCCGTCCCGAGCCGCGTTCGGCAAATAAAAACCACCAGGTTGACGAACGCGTTTATTATAGTTTTCAAATCCGGGTACAACCCGTTCAATCGATTCGCGGATCCGGTCATAGTTTGCAATCATCGACTTCCAGTCGATGGTCGTTCGGTTGCCAAGCGTCGCTATCGCAAGATTTGCCAGTATCCACGGTTCGCTTCGAAGCTCTTCAGAGGCAGGCTGCAAAATACCTCTGGACATTTGAATCACTCCCATCGAGTTCTCAGTTGTGACGAACTGATCGCCTTCTGATTGCACATCGACTTCGGTTCTGCCCAGGCACGGAAGTATCAGAGCCTGTTCGCCGGTGATTAAATGTGCGCGATTGAGCTTCGTAGAAACGTGAACGGTCAACTGACATCGGCGCAGCGCTTCAGCCGTGTAATCGGTATCCGGAGTCGCGGAAAGAAAGTTTCCGCCCAACGCGAAAAAGACTTTTCCTTTTCCTTCGTGCATCGCCTTGATCGCATTGACCGTATCGTAACCGTGACGACGTGGCGGCTCGAAATCGAATTCTTTCGCCAGGGCATCCAGAAGCGCGGGTTTTGGTTTTTCCCATATACCGACGGTTCGATCTCCCTGCACATTAGAATGTCCCCGCACCGGGCAAAGCCCTGAACCCGGCTTGCCAATCTGTCCCAGCATCAAATGCAGGTTAACAATCTCCTGAATTGTACCCACGGCATTTTTGTGCTGAGTCAATCCCATTGCCCAGCAGGTAATCAAACGATCCGTACTCAACATGATCTCAGTCGCCTGTCGAATCTGTTCGCGCGCGATGCCACTCTCTTCAACAATCACATTCCAATCGGCCTCGCGAAGGGCGCTGATAAATGCATCAAAACCCGCGGTCTTATCCTTGATGAAGCTATGATTCAGAACCTGTCCGGGACGCTTGCTCTCTTCTTCCAGCACCTGTTTCATTATGCCTTTCATAAGAGCAGCGTCGCCGTTGATTCGCACCTGCAGGAAAAGATCGCTGAGTGAAGTCCCCTTGCCAAGAATGCCGCTTACTTCCTGCGGATGTTTGAACCTCATCAAACCGGCTTCGGGCAACGGATTCGCGCTGATTATTTTGCAGCCGCCTCGTTTAGCTTTCTCCAGGGCCGTGAGCATGCGAGGGTGATTGGTGCCGGGGTTTTGGCCGACAAGGAAAAGCACCCCGGCCGTTTCGACATCTTCCAGCTTAACGGTTCCCTTGCCGATGCCAATTGTTTCATTCAAGGCAGAGCCGCTGGATTCGTGGCACATATTGGAGCAATCCGGCAGATTGTTCGTGCCGAATTGACGAACGAAGAGCTGATATAAAAACGCAGCTTCGTTGCTGGCGCGACCGGATGTATAAAAGATCGCTTCATCCGGTGACGAGAGCGCATTCAGTTCTCCTGCAATCAGAGCAAAAGCTTCTGTCCAGCCTATCGGTTCATAGTGGGTGGCGTTGTGGCGAAGCACCATCGGATTTGTGATACGGCCCTGTTTCCCAAGCCAGTAATCGGATTTCTGCGCAAGGTCAGCGATGCTCCATTGGCCGAAAAACTCTGGCGTAACGCGCGAGAGTGTGGCTTCGTCGGCAATAGCCTTGGCGCCATTTTCGCAGAACTCTGCTGTATGGCGCTCACCGTCTGGATCCGGCCAGGCGCAACTGGAGCAGTCGTAACCGTCCTTCTGATTCAATTTTAATAACGTCTTCGCGCTGCGCAACACGCCCATCTCGCCGATGGCGTGTTTCATCGAGGCAATGATGGCAGGCACACCCCCAGCGTAATTTTGGGGAGCAGTAATTTTTATCTCAGTAATCTCATCGAGAGAAAACTTCGGCTCCAGTGGTTCCTCTGAGCGCACTCGTTGCGCCACTGCGCCATGTTGTTCCCGTTTTTCCTCCACAGTGCCCAGCCTTAATGATGATGTTCGAGAATCGTTGCGTGGACCGTTGCGAAAATCATGGTAACGCGATTTTACGGCAGGCGTCTACGTTTTTGGCAACTATAGTGTTCTGATAGCGATGTAGCCGTACAAGATAGTGAAGAAGGCGAATAAAACAGTGAGACCGCAATATCCCAGTTTCAACCACCAGGCGCTCAGGTGCTCCTTAACATCAAATATGGCCTGGAGCCCGAGACGAATGCCCCAGAAAACCGCGATGTATGCGCAGACGCCGCGGGCAAGACCGCTGCCACTGGCAAGTTCCTTAGCGTTGAAAAGACTGATCAGGCTGAATGCGATAATAGACAGTACAACATAGCCGCCGTATACCCAATACATTTGGCGATGCAATCGAGAAAGAACAGCAAGCTCAGTCTTCCACTTTAATTGAAATGGCACCAGCGACGAGGCGATCAGAATGAATAGCTGTCCCGCTCCGGCGATATAGATCAATGTGACCAAACTTAATTTCACCGTTGCCTCCGGCTGCTAATTTTTGAGCGCGCCAAGTGCCTGCAGAAACGGAATAATTATGTTTCTAATGAACGGCGGATGGAATAATCCGTACGCCGGCAGAATCAGCGCCGCCATGGTAAAGAGCCAGCCGCGCCAGCCTCGCATTAATCCTATCGTCCGGCCGAAAGACGAGCGCTCAATAAAGATCGCCAACGATTGCGCGACGAAGAATATCGTTGGCCCACCATAGCCTCCGCGAGCGGGCACTGAGATTACAAGATCGTGAACCAATCCGCTGAATATGAAGCCCGCGATAATTGCCCATTTCGGGCCGATACTGGAACTCAACGGTTTGAAAAGAAAGCGGTGAGTCAAATCACGAAATGCCGTGTTCCATCGTCGACCCCAGAACTCGCTGACGCTGGTGGACAGCAATGGCGATTTCATTAATGGCCGCGCGTCGATTCCTACCGATCGCCACACGCAACTGAGCAAATGAAGCGAACCCAAATGAAGAATAAAAATCAATCCAATCATTCCGAGCCAGCCACGCAGGATGACCTGATCGACTGAAACGCGTGGTGCGATGATCCACAACGTAAAAACGCCAATGATGATCTTGATAAACGCCGACAACCATTCACGCGCAGAGGGACGGGCATCTTTAGGCAATCGTTGCGCGCTGAGAAACGCCTTTGCATCGAGTCCCGGCCAGGCCAAAAGATACCCTGCATGTTGCCACCATTTTGCATCGGGCGCAGGAGTGCGCCGCCAGGTCAGCCATTTGCAGCCTGCAAAAATTACAAACGCCAGCAGCCACATAAAAGCCCAGCGTGGCCACGTGCCGGGCGTAAGGATCAATACTGCCGCGGGAAACACAATTAACGGCGCCCAGCCTTGATAGGCAGGAATCGCTCGTTTCGCTGTTTGTAGCTTGGCTGCCACTACCATGTGTTACGTAATTGAGATCCGAAGCGGCCTTAAAAAACTCTTCAAAGAACATATCGGCACGATGACAAAAATAAAGGCCTGCCCTTTCGAGCAGGCCGGCAGTTTAACTGTGAACCAAAAAAAACCTAGTTGCCCTTCTTCGCGATGGCTGCGGCTCCGTTTTCAGCAGTGAGCTGACCACCCATCCGCTCCTTGAACAGATTCAATAACAACAGCTGTCCGATGCCGCCGGAATCGCCATTACCACCGGATGCCATCACATCCGGAGTGATACGTATCCCGCCAGAGCCGATCACTTTTAAGGTCTCGATCAAAGCAACCCCTTGTGGACCAAGAGCCGCAACTTGCTCGTGATAGGCAACACCCTGGGCTTCACCCATCAGGCGGACCTTTTCAGCCTCAGCCTTACCGGTTGCCAGAATGTAATGCGCCTCACCATCTGCCTGGTTCTTACGCTGCTCTGATTGCTTAGCGGCGATTTCGACACCCACTGTCGCGTGCATCAGGTCTTTCTGATTGTCGGCGTGGGCCTTTGTTCTCTCCAGTTGGATGCGCTTCTCTTCGGCTTCGCGCTGTGCGTCGAACATGCCCTGTTTCTGTTCAGCCAGGATCTTCTCTGTCTGCGTCTTCATCAGTTCTTCCGGAAGGTGAATATGACAGATCAGAACATTCACGACATCGACATGATATTTGAGCAGATGCGCCCTTACCTTGGCTTCAGCTCGTTCCTGTTCCTCGTGACGGTTTTGCAGATACGCCATCGCCGATGACTCCGACGCCTGGTTACGGAAAATCGAGTCAATCAGCGGGTGCATCACATTTTGAACCAATCGGTCTATCGAGCCGATTTTGGCAACCATGAACGGCGCGTCTTCCGGTTTCACGCGAAAGACTACGCGAACTTCGAGCTGCATCGTAAAGCCGTCCTTGGAAATCACCTCGAATGGGTTAAACGTGTTCGCGGTATCTTCAGTTGTCCATTCGACCGTCTGGTTTGTTGTGGGTAATACGATGGGACTTACAGCCAGAGTGTTGACGTAATAGCGTCCCGGACCCACGACCGTCTCCTGTATGCCGCGATAGCCGTCAGGTACCACGTATGCCTCGTGGGCTCCTTCATCAAGGCGTCGATCAGCCGGGTCGCCAGCCATCAACTCCTCTTTAATCTCTTCCATGTTTCGAGAGTCGTCCAGTTTGTCCAGTTTGGCGACGATCGTAGCGACTTGCTCTTTTTCCTCGCGCTCCATTCTTTCCCGGACTTTGTCCGCCATCCGTTTGCGCACATCTTCGGATGGATCTTTGCCGACGTTCGAAACAATTACCGCGACCTCGCCGGGCTTTACTTCCTTGGCGCTTTCCGGGATTACCTTAAAGAGCAAAGGATTGATGTAGTAAGTGCCAGGCAGCAGGATATCCTTTTGCGGCCCGCGCTGTCCGTTCCGGCCTATGAATTCGTGTCCATCCTGAAAGTTATCATGCCCTTCGACAGGCTCGGCCACGTAATTCTTTGGATTGAGCGGCGCGCCGTCCAGCGCTTCAACCAGTCCAATCTGATTCTCACTGATGACCGTCGCATTCCAAAGTTTGATCGTGAAAAGCCCTGGTTTCATAATCCGCTTGTCTTCCAGAGAGACCGAATCCGTCAGAATCCTGTATGTGCCCGGCGTCAGGATATCGACCTGCGGTCCCTTTTGTCCGCCGGAGGCAATAAACTGCTCAGCGTTCTGAAAATCCAGGTGGCCTTCGATTGCCTTAGCAAGCAGTCTGCCCGAGTCCAGCGGAGCGCCGCCAGCAGCGGTAACGATTCCCACTTGACCCTGTGGAATAACAGTCGTCTTGGCTACAGAAACCCTGAACAGATAGGGGTGAATCGGCCACAGTCCCGGCGGCAGCGCGCGTAACTGGATGCCTTTCACACCGCCGCGTTTGATAAACGCGATCGGATCCTGAAAATTATTATGAGCGTTTTGCGCGCGATCCGGCGCGAACATCAGCCCCGGAGGCATCGGCTCGCCGTCTACTGCTTCGATAATGCCGAGCTCGTCAGAGCCGACCTCGATAAGCGGCACTTTTTTAACAACACGTTCGAACGGGTATCGAATAAAGTGAAGCCCTGGTTTCAGCACATCGGCCTGAATTCCAACTTCTCCTTCGGTTGCCACGACTCGACCCGGAGGCATCTTTGCCCCGACGTAACGCCGTTCCTTGATCGCGATTTCGCGCGCACCGACGTTGACCAGAACGCGGCTCAATATGATGAGCAATACAATCAGGGCGATGAACCCAAGGAAAAGGAACGGAAGAATAGTTTCCAAACTGGAATTGTTCATAATTGTCCTCGATTTAATATCGGACTGTTAGAGATGCTTTTCAGTTTCTCATTAGAAGATGAGAGAGCACTTCTGAATAGAGCGATTAATGATCTCTCAATTGACAGCTCGACGATCTGCCGCGCTTAACTCGCGACGAGCTTCGGCAAGCTTGCGTTTCAACATAAACCCTGCGCCAGAGCTTCGCGCTTCCGCCGACAGTAACCAGTACTCGGCTTCAATAAGCGAGCGAAGCTCGTCCGCCGTCATCCTGAACGCATCATTGCGCCAGAACAACAGCGCCATTTCCACAGCCTCTTCATACGAATCAGCATCGTCCGAAAGAGCAGCGACACGCAGCATATCGGCAGTCAATCGGCGGCTGGGGGCGGATTGCCAGATTTCAATCAGGCTCTGCGCCAGATTTCTGTTCGAGCGCAGCCCGTCATTCTCAATGACGTAAGAGGCTAGAGATTTCAATTGCTCAGGCGATTCGGAAGCCCAGTCCGCCAGGGCATCCAGCACGTTATAATAAAGATTACGATCTCCCTTTTCATTTGCCTCGACCAGCGCAGTCATATCGCCTGAGCGTGCACGCGCAATTAGATCGCCAGGTCTTTCCGCTTCTTGTTCCTGCTTGTTCTTCAGCGGGCGTACACGCGCTTCAGATTTTTCCTCCACCGAAAAAAGTCCGCCGTGTCGCGCGGGAGTTATCTGGCTATCATTGGCTTTATTGGATAAGGTTCGCTGCCACTGATAAATCGCAAGTGCGACAATCGCGAGGAGGAGAATTGGTATAATGAAATAGGCGCTCATCTTTACGCCCTACGCTCGTCGCGGTTGATTTTCGACCTACTGCATTGCCGCGTTTCCGTGAGCGTATGCATTATAGTATACGAAATGCCGCGCAGGAAGTTCCGTCCACCGGTTTCGGTTTCGTTTGCAGGATTCGGAATTCGGCGAGTGACAGTCCGCTTGTAAGCCGTTCAACGGCTATGACTTCGGAGGGATCCATTCTTCTCCACGGCGGATTGCGTTTACGAATAAATATACAAGTCGTGCCGGTACGGGAATTCGATACTTGCTGCCGTCTTTTGGTCCTTGCCAGCAAGTTGATTGACAGTCTCCGGTAACGGCTGAATGAAGATTTGCTGGCGAAGCTGGTTCTGCGCTAACTTCACGACATAAGAATGCCGGGTGTGTCTCTAACCCTTTGAAACAGCTTCATAAAACTCATAATTGGTGGAACGCTCACTAATGTACGTTCCGTAACAACCGATAAGGGACGTGGGGTGGCAACTTGTGTAAGTTTCGGTTGCCTGACAAGCGGACACAAAACCGTTCGCAAAAATGGGGACAAAAACTACGAACAAGGAGGTTGTTTATGCGGCTTTTCTCGCGAAAAGGACAACCCAAACAGCAAGATAGTGAAGTTCTGTCCTCAAAACCGGTAAGAACAGTTACACCTGGAACAATTAACGTAAGCAATCCAGAGCTCCGAGAGAAAATCAATTATCATGGCTTAACCGAGAAGGATTTGGGTGTCATCAAATCCTGGCAGCCGACGTGCGAGAAATTCGTTGAGCCAATGATCGTGGAGTTCTATCGGCATGTAAGCGGGACGCCGAAAACACTTGGCATTCTTAATAAATATACAACCGTCGAAAAGCAAAGGCCACGCATAACCGAATACCTGCGTACGATGTTGAACGGACGTGTCGATGACGAGTACATTTCGTACCGAACGACGGTCGCGGTTGCACACGACAATATAAATCTGGATATGAACTGGTACATAGCGATGTACGAGATCATCAAACGCTTTATGTATGACGCGGTAAAAACAGCCGGAGCTTCGATGGATGAGTTGGAAGAATTTAGCGGAGCCTTTGGCCGACTGGTTCATCTGGATATGGCCCTTTGCTCCACTGCCGCCAGCGAATCACGGGCAAAACTGTTTGATGAGGCCACGCGGGTATTCGATCGAGTCGCAAAACAGGATCTGACCGCCAGAATTCAGGGAAATTTCAAAGGGGAATATGCAGCCCTCAAAAACAGCCTGAATGTTGCCCTGGACCAACTATCATCCGTGCTTCAACAGGTTTCCATCGCCGCGGGAGAATTTACTTCGGCAGCCTACCAAATTAACGAGAGCAGTCAGAGCCTTGCCACAGGATCATCGCAGCAGGCGGCCTCGGTCGAGGAAATGTCAAGCGGATCGCAGGAAATGGTTTCAATTGCCAGGAAAAACGCCGACAACGCCAGAGAAGCCAGGCGATTGACAGAGTCGGCGAACGAATGGACAACACGCGGGTTCGAAAGCATGCAAAAGCTGTCGGACGCCATCGACAAGATTAAATCGTCAGCAAAATCGACCGCAAAAATCGTCAAGACAATCGACGAAATCGCGTTTCAAACAAACCTGCTGGCCTTGAATGCCGCGGTCGAGGCTGCGCGCGCCGGCGATGCCGGTAAAGGCTTTGCGGTTGTGGCCGAAGAAGTACGAAATCTTGCAATCCGTAGCGCCGAAGCTGCCAAAAACACCGCCAGCCTGATCGAACAATCGGTAAAGAACGCCGAAAGCGGCGGCGGTGTAAACGAAGAGGTATTACACGACCTTTCCGAGATTAACAAACAGGTAGCCAAAGTTAGAGACGTTATGTCAGAAATTGAAGGCTCATCCGAGCAGCAGAAACATGGCGCGGATCAGATAAGCAAGGCGATAGACCGGGTAAGCATGGTGACTCAACAAACGGCTGCGGCTGCCGAGGAATCTTCCAGCGCGGCTCAGGAATTGAGCAGCCAGGCGGACGAACTGCACGGTTTGGTTGCGGAGTTCAAATTGGCTTCGAATCTCCAAAGACCGGTTGTAACAACCGCAGGATCATCTAACGGCTTTAAGGGAATTTCCTCGGATAAAATACACTAATCGAATTCACGATCGTGGCGGACCTGCATGGTCCGCCACAGGGTTCATTAAGCTCAAGGGGCAGTCGTGCTTGACATGGTCGTTGCTAGCGTCTCGTGTACTTTCAGCATCAACACTTCAGGCGTGAAGGGCTTCTGGACAAAAGGAACTTTCGCTTCCAGCACGCCCAGATGAACTATCGCATCATCGGTATATCCCGACATATACAACACTTTTATATTGCCATCGATTGTCATCAGCTGCTGGTATAATTCACGGCCACTTAAGCCAGGCATGATGACGTCTGTTATCACAAGGCGAATCTTACCCTGGTGTTCTCGATAAAGACTGATCGCTTTTTCAGGGTGATTTGCTTCCAGAACCGTAAATCCGTTTGCGTTCAGGATACGGCTGGCCAGTTTGCGCACGGAATCATCATCTTCCACCACCAGGATGGAACCCGACCCTTTCACTGGTTGACTCGCAACGGCATTGTTGTCTTTCGTCGCGGATTCGACCGTGCACGGCAGATGGATTTTAAACGTTGTGCCTTTTCCGACTTCGCTGTAAACCCGGACTTGGCCTCCGCTCTGTTTGACGATTCCGTAAACTGTGGCCAAACCGAGACCGGTTCCTTTGCCTTGCTCCTTGGTTGTGAAAAACGGCTCAAATATGTGATCAAGCGTTTCCTTATCCATGCCACAACCGGTATCGCTGACGGCCAGCATTACGTGACGACCCGAATGCGCGCTTGATTGTCCTTCGGCGTAGCTTTCGTCCAGGTCGACATTATGCGTCTCTATTATCAGTTTGCCACCGTACGGCATGGCATCCCGCGCATTAACTGCCAGGTTCATTAGAATCTGTTCGATCTGGCCAGGGTCAGCTTTGATCAATTCCAGTGACGGATGCGGGCCGATTATCAGTTCGATATCTTCGCCGATCAGTCGTCGAAGCATTTTCTCAAGATCAGTTATGATTCGGTTAAGATTGATTATTTTTGGCTGAAGTACCTGTCTGCGACTGAAAGCAAGCAACTGCCTGGTAAGATCCGCGGCTCGCCTGCCAGCCTTTGAAATCTCTTCAATCTCTGCGCGCGCGGCGGCGTTTGACTTGAATTTCAGCATCAGCAGATCGCTGTAACCGATGATCGCCGTCAAAAGATTATTAAAGTCGTGCGCCACGCCGCCGGTGAGTCGTCCGATGGCCGCCAGACGATCCGACTGAGCAGATTTTTGTTCGAATTGCCTTTGCTTGGTAACATCCTGAAAAATTGCCAGGATGCTGGCAACTTGCCCGTCGCCAGCCTTTGTGAAAGCCCCCTCTGTCCACAGAATCCTTTCGTCGCCGCCGTCAGCCAGCGTTTTCACCTCAAGCTGGTACCTGGTGCCTGATGTAACGCAACTGTCAAAGGCGGACTTTAACCTGCCGCGATCCTGCTCTACCAGTTTTTCCATAACTTCGTCGACGGATATCTCTTCTCGACTGGCGGAAAACCCCAGCAAATTGGACAATTGAGAGGACGCACGGGCAACCAGACCGGGCAACACAAATCTGGCTGAAGCAATTCCTGCGATTCGCTGGGCCTCGTCCAGTTCCTGCTCGCGCTGGAACAACGCGCGCTCGACGGAGATTCTCCCGTCAATCTGTTTTAGAACCTGGAACGACGCGCCGGCCAAAATTAAAACTACCAAACTGGTCAGAAGAATTATGATGATGGCATTACGTCGCCATATACCAAGCGGATTCGTTAAATTCACCGAAACAGCAACCACGATCGGCGGTTGACGTAAGGATTGCCAGGCGTTGATATATTCAGGTCCGTCATTATCGACTCGTGAAATTAACGGGCCGCTGTCGTCGCGCTTGATGTTTTCATAGAATAATGGCGCGTTTCCTGGAGATGATTCTGTTGCGCCTGCAACCGAAGGATGTCGAAACAGCACCATTCCAGTCGAATGAATCACCCATATTATTCCGCCCTGATCGACACCGATCGTCTTGTAAAAATCGCGAAACATCTCTGGTATAAGGGTGGCCACAACCACGCCTTTAAATACGCCATTCGAATCGGTCAAACGACGACCTAATGGAATGATTATTTGATGATGGAACGGACTCAGGAAAGGCGTGTCCGCCAGAAGATCGGCGTTCGGATTGGACGACAATTCTTTAAAGAGAAAATCATCGTGTCGAGACTGACCTATCAGGGCAGGCACAGTGGAATGCCGAATAATCCCGTTTTCGTCCGTCACGGTCAGCGATCCAATGTACGACATACCCGCAACTGCGGCCTGAAGTATTGGAAGCCATGCCTCAGCCCGCGCGGTAGGACCGCCGACTCTCGCGCCGTGAATTGCCAGTTGTTTCAGCGACGTGTCGGCTGCAACAACCGAGCTGTCCATATGATCCGCCAGTATTCGTGTTAGCTCAGTGGTCCGTATCTGCGTGTTGTTGATTACATCGCGCCGTTTTACATACAGGTTCAAGGACTGGAGCGATATAAGAATTATGATAAGAGCCGCGGGCAGCCAGATTACAAGTTTTCGCAAACGCTGGTATGCAGTCGACTCTCTTAACTCATCTGCCAATATAGAACTCCCCATTCAAGGTTTGAGAACCAAGAAGATAAACAAATTGATCGGTCCTAAGCACTTAGACCGGATTGGCGTCTAGTCTTGTGGCGGAAACGTCGGCGAATAATACGACACCGTCGGAAGCCTTTGACTGGCCCAGGCTCATGATACCCAATATTGGATTACCTGAACAGGAAAATTCAAAATAATGAGTGAGGCTCGCGGATTTCGGCTTTGAACAACGGAGCCAGCGAAATCGCGCTACCGCCATACGGGCCGCTTACCGGATAGGCGATAGATAATGGGGGCGATCTAGCTCCGCAACTCTGCTCGATTTGTTAACACACAGTCGAGCTCTGTTTTTCGTCTTGGCCAAAACCCGCGAGCGGCAATCTATTAGGCAATGGTTGTGCCTGATGCGGCCACGAATCATCAGGGGGGCCATCATATTGATTTCACTAGATTTGATTTGCGAGCGAGTTCAGTCCCGAGGTGTTAAGTCAGTTAACATCATTAGTTACTCTGCAAGAAAATTATTGCAGCGACTATAGTAATGTTCCTGGGAATTTTCTCGCAGCAGGGGCCGGCCTGATGTTATCGTTCAACTGTTCGCTCCGTCTTTAAGATCATTGTTGCTCCTTATTAATCGATGTCCTCGCAATGGGCTCTTTCGCGATGGAAAACCGAAATAAAAGCAGACACTTTTTGGCCCCTGCGCGCAGCTACCAAAGTAGTAGCGAAATAGTTTCGTAATTTTCTGATATCAAGTTGGAAGGGTATATCAAAACCGGCCGCTTTCCGGAACCGGCCAGAAAATTAACAGCAAGTTTACGTCTCGATGGCCGTTCACTCATAGAGCGGCATGGAGGAGGTTACGAAGCCTAGCAGTATATACATCAGGGAACGAATGACGCAAGTTACTCTTATAGCTATCGTTCCTTTAATTGCATTTGACAGGAGTAACTCAGGGAAGTCAGACACGCACCTTTGTTTATAGCAGTCTCTCGCGGCTCACCTCGGCAACAAATCCAGAAAGCCACACGATTAATTATACTTATGATAATAACGGAAATTTGACGAGCAAATCCGATCAACGGCCGGCTATCAGCGGCAATGTAACTGCCAGTATGACGTACGATCAATTGAATCGTGTCAAAACCAAGACTTACAATGACGGTAAGACACCAAACATTTATTATTATTATGATGCTCAGACATTGCCGAGCGGCGCACCCACATACACCCACGGAGCGTCGTACGGACGCCTGCTTGCGGTGACCTATGGCACATCATCTTCGTCGGCCGAAGGCAACTATTATGGTTATGATCTGCTTGGCGAGGTTGTTACCAAAGTCCAGCGCACCAACAGTACGAACTACACGATTTCGGCTTCATACAATAAAGCCGGCGAAGTTACCAGCGATACATACCCGTCACCATCCAGCAGGGTTGTGAACAAAGATTATGATGATGCCGGAAGAATTACGAAGATACACGGGCCAAGTAACAGTCCGTATTACGCCGGCAGCTCAACAAGCACGATACAATACATGCCAAATGGAGCCTTGCAGCAACAGACCCTCGGCAACGGATTGATCCATTCGATCATTTATAACAGCCGTATGCAGCCCACATACATAGAACTCGGCACAAGCGGAGCCTTAACTTCCGCCCTGGAACTGGGCTACACCTACGGAACAACAAGTGCAAACAACGGCAATGTAACAGCGGCTACGATTTCCGCCGGCTCGCAGACGATCAATCAGGATTTTACCTACGATTCGCTGAATCGCCTGACTATGGCTGAGGAGACCAATGGAAGCCACATTGTGTGGCAGCAAAACTTTGGCTATGACAGATACGGCAACCGTTCCAAATTAACGGCCTCCAGCACAGGCACATCGGAATCTCTGGCGGTCGGAAGCGTGTCTATCGGTGGTGAGCTGCAGTGCTCTGAAGATACACTTTTCGGCTGTTCAGGATCAGATTCGGCAGATAGCGGATATATTACGATCCAAATAAACAGCTACGAGACGACCGCCTATTACGACGGCAGCACAAATAACACAAGTCATCTGTTGGCCGTTGCTTTGGCGAATAACCTCAATAGCGACGATTACTCGCCGGTAACTGCCACAGTTTTTGGCTCAACACTCAATCTAACCGCCAGGGGTGTGGATGATGTCAACAACGGCAACTATGATGTTTCATTGATTGTGGCCTATGACGACAGTGACTTTGATGATCCATCATTTACCGCGGCTGCATCGGATTCGACTTTAACCGGTGGGACCGACGCGATTTCACCGACATCAGGACAGTTGCCGGATAATAATTTCTCTGCGACTGACAATCGGGTAATCGAACACACCTTTGATGCGACCGGGAATGTTATCTATGATGGTCGACATCACTATTTTTACGATGCAGAGAACCGGTTAGTGCTTGGAGACTATGTGGCTGGAGCAAGTCTTTATTCCAGTGTGACAAATCGACCGACCCCGACTCATCCGCAACCGGCACCAGTGAATCTGGGATTCGCTTACCATTACGATGGAGAAGGACGTCGAATTTCGACAAGCCAAACGAATAGGTATATGGTGTACGGAATCGGTGGGGAGCTGTTAATGGAATGCGATATGACGAGCGGCAGTCTAAAGAAGGAGTATATATATGGTGTGAACGGTTTACTGGCTACCGTTGACTCGACAAACGGGACGCTCTTTTTGACAGCTGATCATTTGGGATCGATAAGGATGATTACAAATTCGAGCGGAGCGGTTTACAGCAAGCACGATTACATGCCGTTCGGGGAAGAGATACTGATCGGACCAGGAACGTATCCTTACAACATCAGGTCAACGTCAATGCAGTATCTGAGTTTCCCGCAGGACGACTCTGCAAGACAGCAGTTTACTAGCAAAGAGAGAGATGCTGAAACTGGTCTGGATTACTTCGAGGCCAGGTACTATTCGAACAGCCAAGGAAGGTTCACTTCATCGGACCCGCTTTACATTGAAATGAAGAGGTTGAGCGATCCACAGCAACTGAATCTCTATGCCTACACCCGCAACAATCCGTTGAAATTTACGGATCCAACCGGACTTGATATTTCGGTCGATGGCGCGAGAGCGGATGACTATTATAAGCGCCTTCAACAGGACGCCTCATTTAAAATATCAAATGAAAAAGGCAAAGTGATTATTGTCGACGCGAAAGGAAATAAATTAAGCAATAAGGATTTAAAAGCATTAGGCAAGACATTGAGTGGCGGAGATAAAGAAATCTTCAACGCAATAACGGACACAAAACATCATGTAACAATTCACGCAATAGATGGCGCAACAGACTCGTCGATTTTGTTCGGCAATTCAGATCATCATGGAACGCACACTATCGCGTTTGGCCAAGCCGAGCTTTTGGATCAACCTCAAAATGCCGGAGGAGTTACATCAGCGCAATTGGTGGGACATGAAACCCTTGAAGGCTATTATGAATCTACAGGGATGAGCCATGACGATGCACACGTGCGTGTTAACCCCATGTTTCCTGGATTTAATGAATTTCCAAAATTTGATACATCAGTGATTCAAGGAGGGACTTTGGTAATCGGCATGATAGGCAACACCGCAATCGCTGGGACCAAAATAACTGAGAATTACCGTTACATTGGACACCCCTATTCCGAAGGCGGATTTTGATAAAGGGAAAGGCAAACCCTATACGGGTTATCCCACCAGTGTGGAGAAGAAACCATGAGAAGATCTCTACGAGTTTGTTCCACGGTCCTAATGTTCACGGTTATTGCCTCTGGAATTGTCTTTAAGGGCAAAACAACGATTAGCGCCAGGATAATCGCTTATCGTCCGAGCGACACGGTTATGCAGGGAGGTCCTGGGGCTGATGTTCCAAACCAAGAAGCATTTCTAATGAGGATAGAGTCTATTAAACAGGGCCAGGTGCCCACAATAATCAAGGTCGAGTATCGGCACTATGACCATACCGATATTACAGATGAGTTATTGCAAAACGCGCCACTGCTAAGGTTAAAGGTGACACGAAACGCTAGCTGCGATCAAACCTACGACCAGTTTGTTTCGACAGCGCCAGTGATACGGGAGAAAGACTCACAAAAACCCGTGCTAGGTGGGATTGCCTATGTTGATAAATTCAAAGACATCAAGCCTTCCGCTCACTACTTGCTAAAGTGTTACACGCTACAGAAGGGAGACTTCGAGGTTGTAGACAAATGACAACGGCAGGGTTAATACACAGATCAATAGAGAGGGCGGCAATCGGGCTGCTCTTTTCTGTTATCACACCAAGAAAATCTAGCTATCAGGAAACCACAAAGCACCCACCGAGCGGCGAAAGTACGCGGTGATCTGCGCCATCAAGCAACCTACTGAGCGTCGAGAACGTCGCGTCGGTGAGCGCATAGGCAGTACCAAGGTTGCGCGATCGGGGGGCGGGATGCTGCGCATCCGAATAGTGTAAGACACGTCATCCCCGCTTTGGGGAGCATTCTGTATCTGCGGGGCACGCAAAGTAGTGCCACACTTGTCTCTGTCACGCAAGTTCTTTGTTTTCCGAGAGTAAAACTGTGACGCTTAAGTATCATAATGAATTCACCGGCCTTTAGGTGTAACACCAAAACTGGAGGTCAGGTTTCAGAGATTGGTGATCGGTGGAAGAGGTTCTTAAGCGAATCCTGATCCGCGAACACTAACCGCGGAGTGAGTTTGGCCAAGTGATGTCACAGCCGTCACAGCAACGCAACTTCTTTATTGTCTATAGGTAGCGCTGTGACACCTGTCGTAATAGTGAACTTAAACTGCAGAATTCGGCCATTCGCTGTCACACCAAAAACAGTGACTAGTAGTCAGGGATCAGTGGTCGGGGAAGAAGGTTCCAGACCGAATCCTCCCACCGAACCCCCAAGTTCGGCCAACTGCTGTCACGCCTGTCACAACGGCTTAAGTTCTTTAAAATCTGTGAATAAAACTGTGACACCTGAGCGTCGCAGCGGAATTTGTGGCAACGGATATAACACCAAAACGGTGGTCAGGGATCGAGGGTCGGAGAAGAGGGTTCTAGTCTGGCTCATCGCCATTAATCGCAGAGTTTGGCCAAGTGATGTCACATCTGTCACAGCAACGCAAGCTCTTTGTTGTGTATAAGTAACACTGTGACACCTGCTGTGACAGTGAACTTAAACGAAGAATTTGGCCATTTGATGTCACGTTAAGACACGGACACCGGGTGAGACAGTTCTCAGCCGACCTCCGACCACTGACCCCCGACCCCTGCCCCCCCGCTACTTTCTCAGCGCAAGAATTCGAACCTCGTTCGTTCTGAACTGTCGGTGGTCGAATCGGCTCATCTGCTTTTTAATCCGTGGGTTGCCAATCAGCGGTTTTTGCTAGATAATGCCCATTTCGCCCAAATACGACTTAAGGATTTGATCTGCTCATGAGTGAAGTAGAACAGCCCGAAAATCTTCAACCTGAAGCTAAAGAGACCGAGGCTTCCGTCCCTGAGCACGCCTCTGCGTCCGAACCCGCAGAACACGATGCTCACCACGACGCGCATAATGGCTCGCAGGAGACGACACCGGTTACGGCTGAGAGCGCATCGGAAAGCCACGTGGCGGACGAGCCTGCCAGCGCCAGCGATACCGCTGCGACAGAGTCGCCTGTTGAAACAGAGTCTCAGCAATCAACGGCAACTGAAACTGCGGCGGCAGAGCCGGCGTCGGAATCAGTTCAGGAAACATCGGCTCAGGAAGATGCAGCGCCAGCAGAACCGACGGCTGTTTCTCACGAAACCGGAGGTCACGATGAGCACGAGCACGATTCTGTCTTTGCGTCTGATTCCAGCATAGCCCACGCCAAGGCTGGCGAAGCCGAATCAACTGATGCCTCAGCGGGCGAGCACGCTAAAGAGCACGAAGCGCCGATTACTCTTCCGCCAGAGGTTCGCGCCGAGTTGATGGCCAAAACCCTTGGAAGATTGCTGGAAGAGACTCAGCGAAAATCGACTTACGTAACCAATCTGATTTCGCTTCTGGAAGAGGGAGCGACTGCGCCGTTCATTGCTCGTTATCGCAAAGAATTGACCGGCAGCATGGATGAACCGGTCATCCGCGAGCTGAGAGATCGTTGGGAAACTTTGTTCGAGCTCGAACTTCGCAAACAGGCCGTTCTGATGACGATTGGTGCGCTGGGCAAATTGACGCCCGAGCTTGAACAACGAATCCGCGAATCAAACAGTCGAACTGAACTGGATGATATCTACCTTCCGTTCAGACCGAAGCGCAAGAACAGGGCTACAGTGGCGCATTCTCGCGGGCTCGAACCTCTGGCAAAGAGGATTTTTGAGACTCGTGGTGATTGCGAACCGTTGCACGAGCTTGGGATAAACTATCTGAACCCGCGTCGAGGTGTTAACACGATACAGCAAGCCCTGGCCGGAGCCGCGCACATCATCGCGGAATGGATCGCTGAAGATACCGCAAATCGTCGTTTCCTTAGAGATCAGTTTGCCAAATCCGGAAAGCTGGTAGCGAAAGCGACGAAAGGCAAAGAGACGGAACGGAGCAAGTACGAATCGTTCTATAACTTCAGCGAGGCGATCAAGGAAGTTCCTTCTCACAGATTTCTGGCCATAAGGCGTGGAGAGAAAGAGAAGTTCCTGAACGTTGCTTTGGAGATAGATCGCGGCGAAGTGCTGCGTTATCTGAACGAGAAGTATGTTGCCGCTCCCTACTCACCACCAAGCGAGAGCAGTACTGCGGCATTGTTGGGAGCGGAAACAGATGAGGTGGAGCCAGCCACAGAAGCGACGGCAGATTCAAACTCAGCGCAGCCGACCGAGTTAGCAGCCGAACCGACCACAGTTAACCCGCAAATCACGGATGCCGTGGAAACAGTTCCTGAAGCTGCGACAGCCAGCGCGGCGCCAGAGGCGATATCTGAAGAAGGCTCTCAGTCCGAAAACGCTGAGCCTTCAACACAATCAACAGAGGAGCACCCCACGGGTGAAAGCTCGGTTGAAGAAGCAGTGACTGAAGTTGCTGGTTCCCACACCGGGACTGAAGCAGCTCCGACCGAAACGGCATCGACAGAGGCGCAACCCGAACAGCCTGAAACTTCTGCTGAACTGGCTGCGGATACCCAGGCGGCAGTGAAGTCACAACCAAAGAAACCGCAATCGCTGCATCCGGCCAGCAGCGAAGTTAATGCGGCCGAGTTTTTGCGAGTTGTCATCAATGATGCTTTTGATCGATTGCTGTTTCCCGCGATTGAAAACGAGCTGCGCAACGAAATCAAGCGTCGCGCGGATGCGGATGCCATCGATGTTTTTGCGAAGAATTTAAGCGAGCTTTTGCTGGCGCCGCCGGCCGGCGCGGTCCGCGTTCTTGGAATAAATCCTGGGTTGCGCACGGGCTGCAAAGTCGCCGTCGTCACCGAAACAGGAAAGTTCATATTCCACGGCAGCATTTATCCACACGCTCCGCAGAAACAGTGGGATGAGGCGAAGACGGAGCTCCGTGCGTGGATCGGGCAATACCAGGTCTCGACTATTGCTATTGGAAATGGAACAGCTTCAAGAGAAACGCTGCAACTCGCGCGTGAGGTCGCCCACGAAATGCAAGGCGTGAAGGTGGCTCTGGTGAACGAAGCCGGGGTGAGCGTTTACTCAACATCGAGACCGGCTCGGGAAGAGTTTCCCGAAGTTGAAGCTGCGGTACGCGGCGCGATCAGCATCGCCAGGCGATTGCAGGATCCGCTGGCCGAAATGGTTAAGGTCGAGCCTCGATCCATCGGCGTCGGTCAGTATCAACACGATGTTGACCAGGGGCGTTTGAGAAGAGCGCTGAATGCCGTAGTCGAATCCTGCGTCAATCGTGTAGGGGTCGATATTAATTCGGCGTCTGTAGCATTGCTCAGTTACGTATCAGGGGTAGGAATATCGCTGGCGCGCGAAGTTTCGGGGTATCGCAATAATCTTGGCCGTTTCAATGATCGACAGGAAATTGGGAACGTTCCGCGATTCACCCCGAAGCATTTCGAACAGGCCGCAGGGTTTTTCCGAATTCGTGAAGGCAATAATCCGCTGGATAATACATCGATTCATCCGGAAAAATACCCGGTGGTCGAACGGATGGCGGCTGCGCTGAATACCTCAGTAAAGGATCTTTTAGGCAACAAAGAACTGATAGATCAAATTCATCTTCAGGATTATGCCGACGAGCAGACGGGATTGCCGACTCTGCGCGATATTGTTGAAGAATTGCGGCATCCAGGTCGTGACCCGCGTCAGCCGTTCGAGACTGTTGATTTCCGGGAAGACATTCGGGACATCAGCGATTTGAAAGTCGGGTTGGAGCTCGAAGGAATCGTTTCGAATATCACAAACTTTGGAGCATTCGTCGACATCGGCGTGCATCAGGATGGATTGGTTCATATATCGCATCTGAGCCGCAAGTTCATCAAGGATCCGCACGAGGCTGTCCATGTCGGACAAAAGGTAAAGGTCAAAGTCATCGAGGTTGATACCGAGCGTCGTCGAATAGGTTTATCCGTCAAAGATGCTCTGCCGGCTCCGCCGCCAAGACCGAGACCGCAGCGTGGAAGACCGGAAGCTCGCGGTCAGGCTGAAGGCGCCGAAGCTGCTGGCGCAGCAGCAGGCGATCGTCGCCCTGGGCGCGGACAGGGCGATGGTCGTGGTCGACGACGAGATCAGCAGCGCAAAGAAGGTGGTCGTCCGCGTGATGATCGCCAGCGTCAGGCCGCCAGACCAGGAGAGCGTCAGGGAGAAGATCGTGGAAGGCGCGA
>DASRDY010000354.1:0-38153 GCA_035652355.1 Blastocatellia bacterium | reverse complement strand
GGAATTCCCGCCTTATCGCTGCACGTGAATCCGGTCGAATCGGAACTCCGAGGCGAGGAAGGATCTGACGTCGCTGTTGTTGTTAAACAACATGATGGACAACTGGTCAGTCACCTGATTCGGCGCGAACCTGTCGATTTCGATATTCCCATCGAATGGCGTCTGCTGGATTCGGGCATCGGTTATATTCGAATCTACAATTTTTCCAATCAGGAACGGATCAACCAGTTCCGCGAGGCTTATTCAAAGTTAAAAGACACTCCGGGGCTTATTATAGATGTTCGCGGGCCGAACGGCGGTAAGCCGTCCGTCGTTGGAAGCATCCTTGGCTACTTTATTGATCGAGTCGAGATGATGACGTTCCGCGACCGGCAAGGTCGCGGATTCAAGTCATATACGGTGCCCCAGAAGAAACTGTATCAGGGAAAACTGGCTGTGGTGATCGACGAGCGTTCTCGCAGTGGCCAGGAAATATTTGCGAACACTTTAAAGGAACACGCACGAGCGATAATCATCGGCACCCGAAGCTGTGGATGCGTTGAAGGCGGCAATTATGTGCGACTCGGTGAAAACGAGGAGCTCGAAATCGCTCACTACGCGGTTGTGACACCAAAACACGGTAAACTGGAGGACACTGGTGTTCAGCCAGATCACGTTGTTCCTATCACTGAGAAAGACATTATCACTGGCCGAGACCCCCAGATTCGGGCGGCAGAGCAGGAATTGCTGGTTGAATCGGTAAATTAGCTTCGCGCAATCAACCAACAATTCTGTAGCTATATTAAGACGGTTCAATTATGCTGTGACGACACAGTCATTTTTCATTCCCCTTCAGTTAATCAGGTTTTGGCAGTGATATGCCGTTTCCGGGATTGTTTTTCAGGAGGAGTTATGATGCTAAGCAAGCAACTGAAAGTAGCGGCCAGCATCCTGGCATTGCTCATCGGACTGGTTCCTACAATCGCTCAGCAGACACCACAAAACCAGCAGTCTGCGTCTGGCTCTCAAGGACAGAAGCTGGAAGATGAAGCCTTACAACTATCGACCTCTCTGGTCCAGGTACCTGTTACAGTGCTGGACAAGAGCGGCCGCCCAGTAAGGAATTTGAAGCCCGAAAGCTTCAGAATCATGGAAGATGGCGTTGAGCAAAAGGTAACCACCTTCTCCAAACACTCCGGCACTTATCAGTTGAAGAATGGTCAGGCAGGAGAAACGCCTGTTGACGCGACCCTTGTGCCGTACAAATTCCTGATCGTATTCGATTCCTATCATCTTTTTCGAGAATTTAGTCGCGCGCGCGATGCGGCCATAAAGTTCGTCAAAGACCAGAAGGGGGCGGAAGAGATGGCCGCAGTGACATCGACCGAATCGGCCGCGAGCGATGGACCCGCGACATTTACGACTGATTCGGCGCAGCTTGTAGCCGCCATCCAAAAGATTAAACAGCGGTCGCATCGTCCTTACGATGGCGGATTGGATATGGACGAGTATTCGGCTTACCTGATAGATCGCGGCGATAGGAGCGTCACTGATGACTATGTGAACAAGTTCATGCGTCAGAACAGCGGCCGGCCAGAGCCGCCAACGTCACGCGCCGATCCATCGAAGAAACCCGTATTCGAAGGTGAAGGCGTAACAGCAACGTTCGTTACAGCTTCCTTTCAGGGTAGGCCTGGTGGCGGTGGTGGCACGGGAACTGGTGGGGGAACAGGAACCGGCGGTGGCACTGGAACTGGTGGCGGAGGAACAGGAACTGGCACGGGTACCGGATCAGGAGGCTTGGGCAGTGGCAGAGGTGGAGTCAGCAACGGTAGCAACAACAATAACAATCCATTTGGAAGTTCCAGCGGCGATGGAATGACAAGAGAATCAATGATCGCGCAGATTAAGAGTATTGCTGGTCAGATTGTTTCTGAATCTTCTATGAATACGCTGCGGGATCTTGATTCGCTTCGCCAGATCATTCGCGACTTCAGTAAGGTTCCGGGAAGGAAAGCATTGGTTCTGCTATCCGAAGGTTTCTTTCTGGATTTGGCAAACCACAATGCGTTTCCCGTCAACGAGCGCATCCAGGCTATCGTCGATTTAGCATCGAGAAGCGATACGACCATTTATACTCTGGATGTGCGCGGCCTGGTTGCGACGGCGCCCGATGCGTCTTTCTCTGGTCGAAGACCAACGACTTCGGTCACTCGTTCGACTGCCAGCATAAATGAATCGCAAAACGGTCTGTATATGCTGGCTGCCGGTACAGGCGGAACGGATTTCTCAAATAATAACGACGTCTCAGCCGGATTTCAGGGGGTAGTTAAGGACAACAGTTACTACTACATTCTTGGCTATGCTCCGGCTCGCGAAGCAGACGGCAAGTACCGAAAAATCACGGTCAAACTCGATGGGTCTGGAACTGAGTATAAGCTGAGGGCTCGCGACGGATACTATGCCCTGTTGCCTGGTCAGCAAGTGAATATTGCGGAAGTCCCGACACTCTCTGACAAACAGATGAAGGAATTCCAAAAGCTGGCCCAAACCGGCAAAGAACTTCTGCAGGCAAAGAAGTGGGATGAATCGATTCAGAACCTGGAGAAGGCTTTGACCCTCTTGCCGAAAGATGTCGCAGTTCACTATTACCTGGGCTTTGCTTATGCGAATAAAAATAACCTGGACAAGGCTCTCGAGGAATGGAAGCTGTCAGATGACTACACCGGCGGAAACAATGTTGAGGCAAAGATCCGGATCGCTCGGATTCTGGTCGATCGTAAAGACTTGAATGGCGCCCGGCCTTACATGGAAGCCATTGCCGCCGGGAAGCCAAACGATTTTGACGCACAGTACAAATATGCGATTTTCCTGGAAGAGACCGGCGACTTTGCAAAGGCTTGTGACGCGATTGCAAAAGCCAGGGCACTTGCTACAACAACGACCAGTCCGACCAACATCGAAATTCTTGTCGATGCCGGACGAATAAACCTGAGAGCCGCGAGGGCCGATGTTGGTTTTGGATTTTTGAAAGACTATATTAAGAATGGCGGCAAGAACTCTGAAAACGTCAAGCAATTCCTGATCACGAATGGAGTTAAGCCGTAAGCGCTAGCGTCGGACCGGAAGGCGCATTGGGAAACCCGCCGCGCCTTCCATATCCTCTCCTGATACTGCTCCTTACGCTGCGGAAAGTCTCTCTGATTCTTGCCTTTTGCTCTGGCAAAAAAGCTATAATACCAACCGCAATTTTATTCTTGTTTAAATTGGTAACTGATGATGAATTACGGTGAGCAACAGGCATACCTGCGGTCGCATGCCTTACGCACGGTGCTTGCGGCGGCTTTGTTAGCATTGTTTGGAGTATTTGACGTGCTTGGGAATACTCAGTCAGGAGCCGTTTCTCGACTGACGTTCATCTGCGTGCTGGGGGCAACAATATATATCGTTCAATACACTCCAAAGTATCTTTACCTGACAACTGACACAGAAAAGAAATATCGATGGTCGGAAAAGATCCGCTGGACGGTATGCGCCACTGCGTTTGGGCTCGGTCTGTTCAATGTTAGAACCAAGTGGGATCTGGTGACACTCGCGTCATCGATAGCGTGGCTCACACTTGCAAGCGTGATCGCCGACAAATTGCGCAGATCCGAGTTTAGGAAACAGACTTCGATAATCTGTTTCGTGGCTGACATTATTTTGCTAGGTTCGCTTGGAGCGTATGGCGTCAGCCTGATGTTCTTAGGCGTTCTTGCGGCAATCTCTGTCTTGCTCGCACTGATTCCCAATGCCAGCAGGATTTGGCTCAGTATTGTGTTCATCGGTGCAGGTCTGTCGCTGTTATTTGGTGTCATAGCTATACGACGTGGCACCATTGACTACTATTCCATCGGACTCTTTCTTTCATCAACCATCATTTTCAGCCTGCAACTGCAAATTGCAAGACGCCGTTTCGAAACGAACTGGCAATCGGCCGTATCCGGATTGTCCGACTTTACCGGACGTTCTCCAGAAGAGGTCTCCCATTTAATTAAGACTGCTGAGGATGTACTAGCCCAGAAATGGCGGGAGGCTGGACTTGACGAATCCGATAAAGAGGGACTGCGCCAGTGGTATAAGGACGTGTCTTTCTATTATCTATTCGCGCTTGCAGGATTTCATCAACTCTACAACCATATCGCGTTTACCATTGACGTCTTGAAAATGGCATCGGGTAAGTGTCTCGATTATGGTGCGGGAATGGGCGACCTTACGCTAGAGATGGCCCGTCGCGGACATTCAACGACATATTTTGATGTCGATGGTGAGAGCAAAGCATTTGCCGAGTGGCGAGCCGGTCAAACAGGTCTAAAGCTCAATTTTGTTACGAACAGGGAACAGCTTCAGGCAGAGGTAGCAAAATCCGGCAAGTTCAACACGATCGTCTCTCTGGATGTATTGGAGCATTTGCCCGATATTGAAAACGAGCTCAACTTCCTGACATCGATCCTTGAGACCGGCGGTAAGCTCATCTTCAGTATTCCGTTCGGGTCGACTGATGCCCATCCGATGCATCTTGATCATAATCTGGATGTAATCGCGTATCTCGCATCCCACGGATTGAAGGACAAAAAAAGCTTCTGGTTACGGCTTATCAGCTCTGAACCATTGCGCGACAAAGGTCTGTTAATATACGAAAAAGCTCGCGCAGTGGAATCAGAACGCTTGCCAGTAAGCCAACCGGCAGGCGTCTAAGCGATGTTTGATAATCTGGTTGACGGTTTTAAGAAAAACATCCGAGCGCCCATTCTGTATAAGCTGCGAGAAATCGATTGGTATCGTCGGTGGTCGCAACTGCCAAGCAACGATATAACAAACATCGGTGACTTTTTGTCTGCGCGGAAACCAAATGATGCTTCCACGTGCAAGCAGATTCACCAGCCGCACACCATCAAAGTAAAACGTCCCTCTAACAAAGCAAATCTTCATCCCGTTTTCGAGCGGATGCCTGTATTTGAATCGCCGGCCACGTTCGTCGCCCGGCTGCGCGATTGCCGATTCTTTGGCAGAGGCGTTGCGGTTGTCACACCAGACCAGCAGGTCCTTTCTGACGTAACAATTCACATTGGCGGCACAGTTCGGGAACACACAATAATGCGCCTGTTCAAGATGCCGCTGCTCGAAAATCTTGAAGGAACGACGGCGATACTTTCTTGCCCTGGCGGAAACACTTATTACCACTGGTTGTTTGATCTTTTACCGAGACTTAAATTGATTCAGCTGGCAGGACGGAATCTGGATGAAATAGATCGTTTCGTCGTGAATTCCGTGCGAAGCTCTTTTCAGAAAGATACGTTAAAACTCGCGGGCATCGACGACGCGCGAGTTATTCAAAGCGATCGCGCCAGGTATTTCCTCTGTGAAGACATGATCCTTCCGTCGTACCCCGGGATCACTCTGCATCCCCTCAAATGGGTTTGCGACTATCTGGTCGAGACTCTTTTGCCTAAGACACCATCAGAGAATGTTCCAACGGCGCCAAAACTTTATATTCCCCGCCGCAACGTGCCACGGCGACGAATATTGAATCAGGATGAATTGGAATCTTTCCTGCTTAAACGAGGCTTCAAAACGTTCGACCCTGCTGAATATACGGTTCCCCAACAGGCTCGGGCGTTCAATCAAGCTGACGTGATTGTTGCTCCTCATGGTTCAGGATTGAGCAATCTCGTTTTCTGCAAGCCCGGCACAACCGTTATCGAATTATTCCCGCCATCGGTTATGCCACTGTGTTACTGGATTCTCAGCAGCCAAATGGACCTTAATTACTATTACCATATTGGCACTGAATCCAGCGGCAGCAACAAACGATCTGATTTCGCAATCGACCTGGCTGAATTGACACGGCTAATCAAAGAAGCAGGAATCTGAAGCTTTCCCCTAATGTCGGTGTGCGTCTTGTGTGGCAACGGCAATTTATCTATTATTGTTTATCAGAGTTGTTGAACTACTAAGGAGAACGAAATGAGCAGTCCGGAAATAAAAATTACAGCCGAGATTCAGCCTGATCCATCTGTGTGCAGCTTTAAAGTCGACCGGATGATTTATCCCGGTAAGATCACTTTTACGGATAAAGAGATGGCTAAAGGCTCAGCGCTGCCGGAAGCATTATTTGAGCTGGAGGGCGTTGCAGATGTTTCTTTCGCGGGTAGAGAGGTGACAGTTACCAAACAGGGCGATGCCGAATGGCTGCCGATTGCAAAACAAGTTGGTGCAACCATCCGCGCAAAGCTGCAGTCCGGACAGGCGCTGTTTTCTGAGCAATACACTCCGACAATGAGCAGTATATCTTCCGAAGAGCTTAAGGAGCGCGTTCAGCGCGTCATTGACGAAATGATAAATCCCGGCGTGGCGGCTCACGGTGGATTTGTTCAATTAATCGACTTCAAGGACTACACAGCGTACGTTCGAATGGGCGGCGGTTGCCAGGGTTGCGGCGCGGCTGACGTAACGTTAAAGCAGGGCATCAGTCGTATCATCCGTGACGAAGTTCCCGAAGTCATCGAAGTGATGGATGCAACCGATCACGCAGGCGGCCAGAATCCATATTACGCGCCGGCGAAGTGACAATGCGATAGGCTCCACGGCCTTCTTTATTAAAAACATTGGCAAGTGATGTCACAGGAGTCACACTTTGATAAGTGCTTTACTTTCTATAGATAAACCTGTGACACTTGGTGTGACACCCGATTGAATGGCCTGAATTCGGCCGTTTGGTGTCACAATACCGAAGGCCCGAGGGACAGGTAATCTACCCGGTAATGCGCACGGATCGCAGTTCGGTTTGGAAGAGACCGGTTTTGGTTTCCGGAGCAGCAACCGGAACCACGTTTGACGATCCAGCGGCGATTTGCTGCCAGGCAGAGCGGATTTCGCGCAACAGTGCTACGACTGAATCGACCATGTCGGCATCCAGAGTCGCGTTCGCCAGAATAATCTGACTGGTTAGAATATTATAAGTACGGTCCAGATTCTGGGCCACTTCTCCACCCTGACTCATATCCAGAATGGCACGCAAATAGTCGATGATTGCCAGGGCGCGGTCGACATGCTCGGTTTTGGCTAACATATCTTTTTGCCGGATATCGTTGGCCATCTGTAAAAGGAATTTGATTGCCCCGTCATATAGCATCACGATCTGCTCTAACTTCGACGTCGTCGATGCTACCTGTTGATATGAATAAATTGGGCTGCCCACGTTGCGCTCCTTGTTACCCCGAAAGTCATTTTATCGTTTTTCTATCTCTCAATAATCGATCAGTCGTATCTTAACCGCCGGAAGATACGCTCAGCAGGTTACTGCTGAATCCGCTCAAGCTTTGTCCCTGCAACTGTAAATCCGAAATTGCCTGCTGCGCTGCGCTGAACTGCGCTGTCAAAGTCTGCCGCTGCAAATCCAATCGTGCGCTCAAATCATCGATTGAATTCTGCATATTGGTGATCGAGGTCTGCAGCCCGGTCGTTGTGGCCGGTAGAATTCCCGATATCGGATCGGTCAATGTAGTTGCCATGCTTTGCAGTTGATTGGCGAACCCATTGGCGCTGGCTCCCTGAAGGAAGCTCTGAACGTCGCTCAAGTGATTTGTGAGCGCATCATTCAAAGTGGCATCATCAATGGTCAGGGTTCCGTCTTTCTGAAACTGTATTCCCAGATCAGTCAATGTGCTGTAAATACCGCTGTTCGTGAAGCTGCTGATCGCAACGCCGTGAACGTTGTTTCGCACAGTTGCCATCGTCGAGTCGCCGGACAGAATTCCCGCGCTCTGCGTAGACTGGTTGTACGTCGACTGCATACTGAAGAACGAATTAAGAGTATCGTACGCCGATACGAATGACTGAAGCGCTCCCTTGATTTGGCTCGTTGACTGCGCGACAGATACTACGGCCGAAGAATTCTCTTGATTTAAAGTGAGCGTTACGCCAGGTATTGCTCCGGTTACAGTATTTGAATCACTGGATACCGGAACGCCGTTCACGCTCAGTTTGGCGCTTTTCGGCGGCTGGTCCTGGTCAACAGTAAACGCCGAACCACCAAGGGTGCCACTGACAGATATCGTATTCGACTCGCCAGCAGTATTTCCTTGCAGAACCATAACATAAGGATTTGCGCCATTACCCGTGTTGACGATCGATGCGGTTACTCCCAGATTAGCCTTGTTAATTGCATCACGAATTCCCGAAAGGGTGTCGTTGCTGCTGTCGATAGTCAGAGCTGGATTGTTTGAGGAACCGATGTTGATTGTAAGGGATCCTGTTCCGACAACGGCCTGATCGGAACCGTATCCGGTATGCGATTGGTCCACCTCAGGCTTGGCCAGAGTAGTGACCGACACATTGTAATTGCCAGCCGTGGCTCCATTCGCGCCGACTGCGGTAATCGCAGTGCTGTTAGAAGAAGAAGCTGAAACGTTCGAAAATAGAGTAGGGTCCACCAGCGAATCTGCCGCGCTCCGCAGCGACAGCACGTTTTGCGACAGCGTCTGAAAAGCTGAGATCTTGCTTTGTGCGGTCTGCTGCTGTTGCTGCAATAAGGTTATCGGCGCACTCGCCTGCTGAATAAGAGCACTGACAAGACTGGATGCATCGAATGTGCCGAAACCTGATAATGTTATAGGGCTGCTCATGATTTAAGCCTTGCGATCTACGAGTAATCCAGAGAGCTGTTCCAATGACGCGAACGTACGAAGAGCATCATCGCTCGGGTATTGGAAAACAACTTCCCCTTTCTTCTCATCGACAACTCTGACGACAACCTTCTTAGTATTCGGATCAACAGAGAAGTTAACCGCCTTGTTTCCGTTGTCGAACAATTGATTCAGGCGATCCATTTGCTGCGCCAACTGCTGTTGTTGCTGAGCTTGCTGCTGACTCAAATCGGCTTGAGCCTGTTCATTCTGAACCTGGGCAGTCTGTGCGGCAGCGTCCAGGCTTACTGCGATAGCGCTTTTATTCGAAGCGCCTGTGTCGCTCGATTGGATTGGGGGGAGACTTACCGGCGTCATTGCATCGATCTTCATCGTAGCCTCCGTCAAAATGGATTATGAGGATGCCCTAACGGACATCCTCATTTTGTTCCCGAGTTAACTCGAACTTATCGCAGTAACGAGAGAACTGCCTGCGACGACTGGTTCGACTGAGCCAGAGCCGCTATACCTGCTTGCTGCAGAATGCTGAACTTCGACAGGTTGGTTGCTTCCTGTGCGACGTTGGCATCGCGAATGCCGCTCTCGAGAGCCGTGAAGTTGACGACTTCAGAGTTGGCGAGGTTGATTGCCTGTTGCAGACGGTTTTCACCAGCACCCACCACGCCGATGACCTTTCCAAGAGCCGTGTTAGCAGCAGTAATTGCCGTCAACGCAGCCTTTGCGTTGGCAGAGCTAAGAATGTCCGAGCTGCTGACGCTGGCTGACGAGGAGACGGCTGCCGCGTTGTTGATACCGATCGCAGTCTTGGTTGCTGCGGCATCGGTCTGTGCGGTGAAGGAGTTCGAGCTGGACAGAACCAGATCGCCCGCGCCGTTGACTGAAGCAGTAACGAATCCACCGGCCGCCTGGTTGATTCTGCTGACAACGTCGTTGTTCGAAGCCGCGCCGGCCAGATCAACTGTGAACGCGTTTGACGAACCGCTGGTCAGTGTGATTGTCAACGCTGCGCCGGCAGCCAGAGCAGAAGAAACGTTCAGCGCCGTTCCACCGGTTGCGCTGTTGCTGCTGTTCTTGAGGCCGAGGCTGGAAGCGTCGACCAGGTTGGCCGTGCCGCTCAGGTCGATGCTGACGATGTTATCGTTGCTTGCTGTACCCGCGTTTGCAGCCGCCTTGCCGCCGCCGATGAATACGTTCTTAACTACGTTGTTCGACGTATCGCTGAAGCCAGAGCCGTTGCCCAAGCCGATGGCGCTTGCTTGACGGTCGATTTCAGATAACACCTTCGAAAATTCGTTGTTCAGCGTTGAACGGTCGCCGCTGAATGTGTCGGAAGCCGACTGTGTAGCCAGTGTGCGGGCGCGATCAAGCAATGTTGAAATTCCCTGCAAACCGCTGTCAACCACCTGCAAGCTGGCGACGCCGTCGTTTGCGTTTCGCACGCCCTGGTTCAAACCAGTGATCGTTGACCTGTAGGTGTTGGCAACTGCCAGACCTGCTGCGTCGTCGCTGGCGTTGTTGATTCGCAGACCGCTTGACAGTCTTGCGATGGTCTGTTTCTGACCCAGAGCCGTGTTGCCCAGGTTTACTGTTCCACCTAGTGAGGCCAAGTTATTGAGAATGCTAAAAGAAGCCATGATGTTTCTCCTTTGAAAGTTGTCCCTTGCTGAGACCAGTTAATTTGCTTGATGGTTGCAAGCTTTTTAACTTGTCTCACTAGCCATCAAGTTCGATCCTTTATCGGAGGACATTTGGCAAACTTAAATGTTTTTTTCACCGATATGTCAGAATCGTCATTTGTGGAGAAATTGGCTGCTGGTAAGGCTTCCAGCCGGTTCTGAATATAAGAAATGGCAGGGAGCGAGTTCGATTATCAGCTAAACACGCCACCGTGACCGAAGTCACGATTTCGGTGACTCCTTGCCCTCTGCTTGCTGCTGACCTTTTTCCTGCTGGAATAGAACAGTGATGCTTATGCGGCGGTTAGTAGGATCGTAAGGATCATTTTGATTAAATAATGCTTTATCGGCGTGGCCCGTCACCCTGACTATCTGGCTGTCGCGGACTCCGCTGTCGGTGAGCACCCTTCGTGCGTTCAGTGCTCGCTCTGTCGACAACTCCCAATTGCCGTAATGGTGGGGATTTTCATATTGGTGACTGTCGGTATAACCTTCTATAACTATCGTATTACTTAGGGCTTTCAGATCGTCACCGATTGCTTTTAGGACTTTGACGGTTTCCGGCTTTAATTGCGCGCTACCGACGTCAAACAGAACCTGGTCGGCTTTGTCAATTATGTGGATGCGCAAGCCTTCAGAAACCATTTCGATATGGATCTGATCGCGTATGTTTTCGAATTCTTTTTTCTGCTCGAAGCGTTCGCGCAGGCTGACCTTCAGGCTGGCCAGTCCCTTATCCGCGTTCTTGCCTCCGGTGCCAACGGACTGGTCCTTCATGATACCGCTGCCACCTTGCAGGACGCTGACATCGCGGCCACTTTTGCTGATGCCCATATTGCGGAAATAGTGGGCGACTGATTCTTTGATCTTGTTGTTCTGGGTGACAAGCCACAGAACCAGAAAGAGAGCCATCATCGCGGTAACGAAATCCGCATATGCGACTTTCCAGGCGCCGCCATGGTGCGCACCATGACTGCGACGCTTGACAAAGTTCTTTCGCCGGCGTGGAGGTGTTTTATCTTTAGCTTGTGCCTTTGCTGCGGCCATGCTTGAGCGTCAGTAGAGGATTCAATGTAACCGTAAAACGACGTCGATTAACGGTTATCCTGTCTTCTGTCTGACTGCTTCCTCCAGTTCAGCGTTTGTCGGTCTGTCGGCTGAATAAATTACTTTTCTGGCGAACTCAACCGCCACAATCGGTGCTGCGCCATAAGCAAACGTAACCAATGCGGTTCTGATCACCTGGCAATACTTGCCTTCGTCTCTGGCAAGGTGCTCGAGATTGCTTGCCAGCGGTTGCAGGAAACCGTAGGACATCAACACGCCCAGGAACGTTCCTACAAGAGCAGCAGCGACGTGATGACCGATCTCCTCGACAGGTCCGTCGATCGCCTGCATGGTAATAATGATTCCCAATACTGCCGCGACAATTCCCAGACCTGGCAGTGCATCGCCGACCTTGTTTAAAACTCCTGCCGGCAGAGCGGCTTCTTCGTGATGAGCGTCCAGTTCCGAATCCATTAACGATTCGACTTCGTCAGGTCGCAAACCGGAGTTGATCATCAGCTTCAGAGCATCGCAGAGAAAATCCACGGCATGATGCGAATGAATAAAGCCCGGGTACTTGGTGAAGATGGCGCTGCCTTCGGGATTGTTGACGTGTTCTTCCAGCGAAAGCATGCCGCCTTTTTTGCCGGCGACAAACAACTCATAGAGCATTCGAAGCAGCTCTACGTATGTTTCCTTTGTGTATTTCGATCCTTTGAACACCTGGGGAAGTTGATCTTTCAGCGATCTAAGAACCTTTGACGGCGTTGCAATCAGCAAACTGCCGCCTGCGGCTCCGCCGATGACGATAAATTCCGAGACCTGTAATAGTACACCTATTGGTCCGCCCGCTATCATATAGCCGACCAAAACGCCAATTACTACGACCAGGGCACCAATAATTGCGAACATTTCTTAGCCTTTTTTTACTAATCCTGCCGCTAATTGAAACCAATCTGCCAATAGTTACAATTCTCCGGTTTCTTATCGGAACATCGAAGAGAAAACTTAATCAGGGAATGAAATATCTACTTTAAATAATCGAGCAGCGATACGCTGAGGATGCGAGCTCCGGCATTAAGCGATGCCTGAAGCGCAACCTGGGCTTGATTTGACTGGACAGCGGTCTGAACGATGTTGGCGTCCTCTAAATTAGATTGTTGCGCAGTCAACGAAACATCCTGCTGTTGTATATCATTGGATCGGGATTGGAGATGGTCGAGGGTCGCACCGATATGGCCACGAACGATGTTGGTTTGGTCGAGGGCATTGTTAAGATCGACCAATCCCTGTCTTAGCGAGGTCGCATCGTCCGTTGTCAGGGCCTGACGGATATTGTCGAGCGTTGCAAAGATGTCTTTTGAACCCATAAACAGTTCCTGCCCGTTCACGTTTGTTTGAGCAAGAGTGTTATCATCGATCCTGGTGTAGACAGCGGCGGAGTCTCCACTATAAGAGACCGCGCCATTATTGCTAACAAACGGGAGGGTATCGGTCTTCGATCCGGCAAAAATGTACTCGCCGCCGATGCTGGTATTCCCTAAACTTAAAACCTGATCTTTGATGGCCTGGATCTGTGTGCTGAGGATCGTTCGCGTACTGTCTGTTGTCGAACCTGAAAGCCCCTGGGTCGTCAACTGTATTGCCTGATCTATGGATAACTGCAGGCTGTCGGCAATTGAATCGACGTTTTCTAACTTGCTCTGCGCTACCTGGGTGTTTTTCGAATACTGATCGTTGCGGCTGAGGCTAGCTCTCGTCTGCAAGGATTGCTGAGCCGCCAAAGGGTCGTCAGACGGACGCAACAGTTTTCGTCCGGAAGACATCTGCTGATTAAGCTGATCTGCTCGCTCTCTTTGAATTGCGACATTCTGCAAAAAGTTACGTGCCGCGCCAGTATCTGTGATTCTCATATTACTGCACCATATTCATAAGGTCCGAAGTCAGGCTGTCAATTACGCTAATAACTTTTGACGCCGACTGATACAACCGCTGGTAATTCATTATGCTGACCGCCTCTTCGTCCAGAGATACGCCTGAAACAGCGTCGCGTTGATTCTGTACCTGCTGTACTACCGCGTCCTGAATGGAACTGTTGTTCTGCGCGGCCTGCGATTGGCTGCCTGCTTGCGACACCAGGGTTCCGTATAGTTGATTGAAAGTTCCCGTACTGCTGCTTGTCGAAAAAGTTTGGGTAGCCAGGGCACCCAGCGCCAGGGCATTAGTATTATCCGTGAGAATACCCGAGCCTGAAGCGGCCAATTTGTTCAGGTCATTTATGACCGTAGGGTTCACTGCCATCGCCCAGGCAGCACCGTTGACTCCATTTGTGGCCGGACTTGGCGTGAAAAAGTCGATACCGGTACTGCCGTCCAGACCGGTACCTTGCTCATGTTGCGCATTAACTTTGCTTGTGATGAGAGCGGCCAGATCGTTCAGTGAACTCATTGCCTGTGGGATCGCGCCGTCTCTGGTGGTCAATAGTCCAGCCAGCTGTCCATTAGTTATTTGACCGGTGATATCGCTTCCGCCCAAATTAAGGGTCGTCAGTCCGTTAGCATCCTGTCCCGTTACAAGTTGATCAGCCTTTGATCCCGCCACCAGCGTGTGGCCCCCGCCAATCGTCACCTGTACCGCGCCGGTAGAGTCTTCAATGGAACTGACGTCTACCAGCTGAGATAATTGAGTAATAGCTGCGCCACGCTGATCGCGCAGGTCGTTCGCCGTATCGCTGCCGACTTCGGCCCCTGCGATTTTTCTGTTCAGAACGGCGATCTGAGAAGCGAGGTTATTAATTGATGTTACGGTGTCGGCAACAGATTGATCGGTTTGCTGTTGCAAGGTCTGCAGACGACCCGCGCGGGCATTGAATTCCTGTGCCAGAGCCTTTCCGTCATCGACCACGACGCTTCTTGCCGATGCTGCTTCCGGGTTGTTGGCAAGCGCAGAAAATGCGTTAAAGAACTGGTCCATTGATGCGCTGAGTCCGTCGCCCGTGGTTTCGTTAAAGATGCCTTCTAATTGCTGCAGTCCACTGCTGAGGCTCGAATATCTTCCCTGAGACGAGGTCTCCTGGTTCAACCGGGCCTCAATGAATCGGTCGCGAAACGCCGTTATGGATTCAACCTTGACGCCGTTGCCAACGGAACCGTTAACAGTAGTTGTTGCCGGATTTTCCGTTAGATTTATTTGCTGTCTCGAATATCCGGGAGTGTTAACGTTGGATATATTGTGGTTCGCGGTTGCGAGGCCAAGTGTGCTTGCCTGTAGCGCGCTCAGAGCAGTACTTAATGTTGAAGCTAGTGATACTGTCATTACGCCTGCCTCCTCCATCCGTTTCCAGGAGCCAGGGTCGACTGCGCGTGCTCGTCGTAAACACTGTTAGCCGTGAGATTCGCCGTCATCGCATTTAGCATTGTCTGAGTAAAGAGGAGACCGCGCTGAACCAATATGCGTAATTTGGCATTCGCCATCGCAAGACGCTTTGCTGCCGCGACAAATTCGTTTTGAACCGGTTGTTCTTTTAGCGAACGGGATTGATGCTTAATCCACAGAAGGGAAGCGCGGCTTGCCAGCACCGAATCCAGGATCTGACGCATTTCGTTGGAAGTGATTGATTCCGCCAGCCGGTCGTGATTTGCGGTCGTTATCAGATCGCACCAATTCTCAAGACGTTCGGAAAGGTTGTTGAAATGGTCCGTCTGTGTCGCGAGTTGGGTAACTAGTTGATCTTGATCGTGTTCCATAGCCGCCTTCAGGCGGGCCGGATATTAGGCTTTACCTACGCCAGGCTGACCCATTATGTCAGCGGCCAATTGATCGTGGTCGATTTGGTAGCTGCCGTTTTGGATTTTTGACCGCAACGCGGCTACTCGCTCTGAGCCGAGTTCCGGACTTGCCGCAGCCATCTCTGTAAATCGACTGATCTCTTGCGCCTTACTGGATAGACTGACGCTCGCGTGGCTTCCAGACTGCAAAGTAACATCGGAGGTCGAGCTGGTTTTGCTCTTGCCGGACTGATCCAGTCCAGCCTTTTGCAACTGTTCCGCTCCCGGTTTTATGACTTGATTGTTAACTCGCATATTATGTTACTGCGCCGCAGCCCCCTTCTTCAGCTCCAGCCCTATGGCTGGCAGGTGTATCGGAGGGTTCAGGCAATAACTTTAGCAAGAAATTTTCCCGGGTTGAGGCGCTGACCATCTTTTTGTATTACCTCGAAATGCAGATGGGAGCCGGTTGACCGTCCCGTGCTTCCTACCCTACCCACAATTTGTCCTGCCTCAACTGTATCGCCCTCGCGCACCGTGAGGCTTTCGGCATGCGCGTAGCGGGTTCGTAAACCATTGCTGTGCTGGATGATAACAGTATTTCCGTATCCGCCCTGTTTACCGGCAAAAACGACCTGACCTGCATCGGCGGCATGAATATCCGTGCCGGCCGGAGCAGCTATGTCTATGCCTTCGTGATACTTATGTTGTCCGGTGATCGGATCGACCCGCATTCCGAATCCTGAGCTGATCCTACCCGTATCCAGCGGCGCCTGCATTCCGTCGATGCTATTACTTGCAGTTGTATTTATCGTCGCAAGACTTGCAGAAACAGCATTTAGAAAATCCTGTCGAATTTGCTGGCTGGCCGTGGAAAGATCAGGAATTTGGGGGCTGCTACCTGATGAAACACCTGTTCCTGTTGCCTTAATTGGCTGAGATGCATCCGATGCGGGTTGCGAGGACGGCTGGTTATTGTTCAAAGACATCTTATTTTCCAGATACTTAGTAACCATATCGGCGAGGCCGAAGCCGCCTTTTTGAGCCATCACTTTCGACAGCTCTTCGTTGAACATGTCGGTATAGGTATCGCTGCCAAGTCCATCACCAAACAGACCCGAGGTCATGGTGTTTTGCTTCATTTCCTGCAAAAGATAGTTCATAAAGAATGCTTCGAACTGCTGAGCAGCATTTTTGGCATCGGCAAGCTGTTTAGCCGCCGGATCCTTTACCAGGGCTGCCGGGTTCGTCACATTCGGATCTATCGTAATCGGCATAACTACCTTAATAAAATGACGCGGAGACGCGGTGACGCGGAGATTCTCCCGCTTCACCGTGTCCCCGCGTCTCCGTGTCTTCTTCGTCTCACTGCATCTCCAACTCTGCTTGCAGAGCTCCAGCCGATTTCAACGCCTGCAATATATTAATAATGTCGCGCGGCGTTGCACCGACCGATCTGAGTCCCCTGACTATCTCATCGACCGTTGCGCCATCGTTGATCTTAACTGTTTTCGCTTGAGCATCATCCACGTTCACCTGGGTGTTCGGCACGACCACCGTTTCGCCCTTTGGCGAGAACGGAGCAGGCTGGGAAACTTCGAATTCGGTCGAAACCCGGACCGTCAATGTGCCCTGAGAGATCGATGCTGCGCTGATTTTGACATTTTTGCCAACTATGATGGTTCCGGTGCGCTCGTTCACGACAACTTTGGCGCGCATATCGGTCACAAGTCGAGCATTCTCTATGGTTGCCATGTAGTTGACCATCTGGTTCCGCAGTTGAGGTGGAACCGCGACAATGATGGTTCGGCTGTCAACGGCTTGAGCCAATGTTCCACCTAGAATTGCATTGATGGCCTGTTCAGCGCGGTGTGCGGTTGTGAAATCTGCTTCGTTAAGAACGAGTGTCAACGACTCCTGTCCACCGAGAGCAAAGTTGACTTCGCGCTCGACGCTGGCCCCATTGGCCACTCTTCCCACGGTGGGATGGTTTACTGAAACATTGTTCGCATCGTTGCCCGCAACATAGCCCCCGACGCTGACAGACCCCTGGGCGACTGCGTACGTCTGACCATCGATGCCTTTCAGCATTGTCAGCACCAATATTCCACCATTAAGGCTTGTTGCGTCTGCGATCGAAGCTACAGTGACATCGATCGGGCTTCCTGCTCTGGCAAATGGCGGAAGAGTGGCCGTTACCATTACCGCCGCTGTGTTTTCCGGCTTCAATGCATTGGCTGCGACGGTGACTCCCATTCGCAGCAACAGATTTTGTATGGTTTGAGCCGTAAATATGTTCTGCTGGGTTTTGTCCCCGGTTCGATTCAGACCTACAACCAGTCCGTAACCGATAAGCTGGTTGCCGCGAACGCCTTGGAACTGGGCTACGTCTTTTATTCGAATCGACAGGTCGGCATCTTCATGTACAGGAGTGCTCTTAATTACTGGCTCGTTCTGCTGCTTCGCAGAAGGGTTCTGGTCCTGCGATTTATTAGTACTGGCGCCATTATTAGCGTTAGCGCTCGGATCCTGTGACTTTGCGCCGGCGACGCCCGACGGTTTGTTACCAGCGGCGCTGTTGATGATACCGGTCGCGTCGATGATCGGGGTCGGCGTGTCCTTCTTTGGCGTTTTTGTGGTATTGGCCTGTTGTGGATTCGCAGGATTCGTGGTCTTTGTCTGGCCGAACATAGGCGGCGCAAAAACGAAACAAAAGACCGTTATCAGGACTATCTTAATCATTTTTACCTCAGAGAATTCTTCAGTAACCCAACGTTTAATTGCCTGCGGCAATCCGGGCAGGGACGAGCCCTGCCCCTACATCATTTCGCAGCTGGCCGCTTGCCTAAAACGGTGCGACCTTCTGCATAAATCTGAACAGCCAGCCTGGCTTATTCGCATCAGCGACAAATCCCTTGCCGGTCAGGTTAACCTTCAAATCCGCGACAAAGCTGGACAGCACCACATTGCCCGGCGAGATATCAACCTGACGGACAATCCCCGTCAATGTCATTGTCTGCTTCTCGCGATTGATCAGAACTTCCTTTGTCGCCTCTATCAACATGTCGCCGTTCGGCAGCATCTGAATGACCCGCGCGGCAATCGTTGTTGAAAAAGCGCTGTTGCGGGCCACCGATCCCGTACCGTCGTAAGTGTGCGCGCCTGTTCCGTCAAAGACCTTTGATCCATCCAGGGCGGCCAGATAAGGATTGATGAACTTTGCGCCAAGTCCCGCGGCGTTCTCGATGCCGAATGTGGACTCGCTCTTTTTCGAGGAGCTCGAGCTGGCGTTGATCGAAGTCTGCGTGCTTTCCAGAACGCTGATGGTGACGATGTCACCAACGTTGCGCGCCTTTGGATCGCCGAAGAGATTGGTCATCACCTGGCCGGCATTTGTGTTAAACAACGAGCCGGTGATGGCAGTCTGCGCTGGAGGAGGCGGAGGAAACACGACCGGTGTCGGCTGAAGCTGATCCTCTTTTTTTTGTTTCGATTTTTTGGAGTCCTGTTTGCCGTCTGTTTTCGCCTGCCTGTCCTGCGCCGAAACGGTCGCGAAAGTCAGAAGGAGTAAAGTACTAAGAATTATTGCTCGCATATATCTCCGTTAATTCGAACAGCGTCTAAAATGTAACTCGTACGGTCTTGTCCGCGATTATTTCACCGACAACAATCTGACCAGAGCTTCGATTGATTACATCGATTCGGTCACCAAGTCGGCCTCCACCTTTTGCCTCACCCGTGGCGAAGATCTCCAGTGCTCCGGCCTTTGCAATGATCCTCACGGGATCACCGCGCTTTATCAGCATCCGGTCATTCAACATCGAAGTCTGTAAAACGGCGCCTTCCTGCAGACTGACTGCTGCTTGTTTACCAACCAGGTCGCGTCCGCTGGTAAAGTAACGTCGCATATCGGCGCCGACCTGCCGGCGCTCAAACCTAACGTCGTCGACCGTTACCGCGTCACCGCGCTCGACGTTGTGCGCGATTACAGCGACTGTTGCCACGGCTTCGACATTCACTTCCACGGACAGGTATTTGGCCACGTGACCGTCCACTTCGAGAGAGACATTGACGAAGAGACGATCTGCGGGAGTTGCAACCCCAGGGACAGATGGGCGAATCATTAGTTGTCCTCTCGGAACCTGCACATCTTCCTGTTGGGTAGGGAATTGCAAAGTGACTTCGGCGGTTGCCCATGCAAATCGCTCGCGCACGAACGATTCGACCGATTTTTGTATTTGCTCTGCGGGAACTGTCTGACCGGCACGCGCAACTTCAACTGTGGGGGGCATTGAAAGATCGATCCGATCCGTCTCGATACCGATGCTTTCGACCGCTGAGAGTATTTCATCTCGAACTATTGTTCGCGTCGTGCCAAAAGTTGGCGCATAACCGAGAGATATGTGTCGCAGACGCTCCACCAACTTTGCGTCATCGCCGTCGATACGACTAATCGACGCCAGCGTCAGCGTATCGCCGGCCACAAGAACCTGGGCTCCGATCACAATACGAGGTCGGATAGCGGCATAGGACTCGCCAGCAACGCAAATTAACAGAATCAGACTGAGCGATAACAAATATTGTGTCTTCATATAAATTAGCTCTTAACGTTATTAACAATCTGCATCATTTCGTCGGACGCTTTAACTACTTTTGAATTTGTTTCGTAAGCGCGCTGAGCAACGATCATGTTGACTAGCTCTTCGACTATGTTGACGTTCGATTGCTCGACAAAACCCTGATCGATTGTTCCCAGTGAATTAGTGCCAGCAACACCAGTCAGCGGCTGTCCGGATGATTGTGTTTGCCTGAACAGGTTTCGACCTATTGCCTCAAGACCCGAAGGATTAGCGAAATTGACCAGCTGTATCTGACCCAGGGTGCTCGGTTGCGTCTGACCCGCCAGAGCCACTGATACCGTTCCGTCCTGCGCAATAGTTATTGACGTAGCTGTTGCCGGAATCGAAATCTGAGGATCAAGCGCAAAACCGTCAGCGTTTACGATTTGACCGTTTGCATCAAGGTGAAATGATCCCGCGCGAGTGTACGCGATTTCACCACTCGGCTGGCGGATCTGGAAAAACCCTTTTCCGGATATGACAAGATCGAGTGGATTATCGGTTTGCTGAAAATCGCCTTGAGAGAAGATCCGCTCGGTCGAGACAGCGCGCGAACCCAATCCAACCTGTAGTCCTACTGGCAGATTAGTCGAGCTTGATGACTGCGCTCCCGACGTGCGAAGGTTCTGATATAAGATGTCCTGAAACTCTACTCGCGAGCGCTTGAAACCTGCGGTGCTGGCGTTTGCCAGGTTGTTCGCGATGTTGTCAATATTGGTTTGTTGAACCTGCATGCCGCTTGCGGCTGTAAATAGTGATCGTGGCATAATCGTCTCCGCCTTTTAGTTAAAAATCGTTATGAGCTCAGTCTTCCCATCTGGCTCGAATTCGTGTCGTTGTTCATTGATGTAAGCACTTTTTGCAGCGATTCGAATTCGCGCATGTACTTCATCATCGTTACCATCTCTTTGATTGCGTTTACGTTTGAACTTTCAAGCTGTCCCTGTTGAATATTGGGATATTGAACCGCCACCGCTTGCATCTTAGAATCTGTTTGCTGGAATACGTTGTTTCCTTCTTTGCGCAAGCTGGCATTATTCGCAAATTTCACGATGCGCAATGTGCCGATGCTCTGTCCGTTTACTGAAATGTCTCCGGCGGGATCGATTGTCACTGCTCCGGGAGGGACTGTAATCGGTCCGCCCTGGCCGATAACCTGGTAGCCCTGCTCTGTGACAAGCTGACCGTTTGAGTTAAGAGTGAAACTACCGTCGCGCGTATAGCGCTCGCCGCTCGGAGTGTTGACAACGAAAAAACCATCCCCTTCAATCGCCACGTCCAATTCGCGGCCGGTGCTGCGAAATGATCCCGTCGAGAAGTCTGTTTTGATGTTTTCGAGCTGCGTCGACTTATCTATGTTTGTCTGCGATGCCGGATTATCAAGGGCATTCTGGTAAGCAGAAAAAAATGGATTGTCGGTTTTGAATCCGGTCGTGTTCACATTGGCCAGGTTATTGGCCACGACGTCCATTGCGTCCTGCCGCGCCTGCATCCCAAGATAAGTAGTATAGAATCCGCTGCTCATAATTCCTCCATCTGATAGTCCGAGCCGTTAAGTGCAACCACTATGCCGCTTGAAATGCGCCTGGAACCCCTTGATAGAAGCCGTTTTTGGGCACACAAACCCTTTCGCGTTAGGCAACGCTATGCTTTTTTTGCCTACCGCCGTTAGGGGTGACGAATTATTGCCTTGTAGCGATTCGTCCTGATCGCGTTACACGTTAGTTGACCGTCTGTTGGCTCATATTCAACATCAACTGAATCTCGCCGTCTGGCAAACAAAGACGACGCGCGATTTCGCTGGCGTTCAGCCCGTGCTTTGCCAGAGTCATCACTCGATGGCGACGATCGATATTCCACATTTCGTCAAGATTCGAGGGCTCGTTCCTGGTCTGCAAAGCAGCTTCGACCTGAGCCGATTTCTGATTCACCGTGATCTGTGCAAGCGATTTGCGAAGGGAAATCGTCGCGGCTTCGCTCTCGTTAACCAGTTGAAGCACGCTCATCGTCAGTTGCTCGATTTTGGTCTCAAGCTTTCTGGTGCGCAGCCACTGGACCAGCACCACGGCGGCAAGCAATGAAAGTCCGATCAATTCATAACCCTGCATATCGAGTTTCATAATCGATTCTCCATTTAGTCCTGGTAATTTATCCGAGCGATCGGACGCGGTCGGCCGCGCTGATCACTTCCGTTATCTTCACTCCGTAATGCCCGTCCAAAGCGACTACTTCACCTTTGGCCAGAAGCTTGTTGTTGACGAAGATCGCCACCGGATCGTCCGCCATTTTGTCCAGCTCGATAATTGTGCCGGGCGATGTTTCTAAAACTTCGGCCAGGGGTAGTTGCCGGGAGCCGAATCTGACGACGATCGGCAGCTCCAGATCTAGTAACATTTCAATATTGCGTTGGCTCTGCATTACCAGTGCTCCTTGCTTTCTTTCTTACTAACCTTAAACAGTTCGCTCTGATATCGAGATCATTCGGCTGCCCTGACGTGCACCAAGGGTGCCGGCGAACTTTTGACAATTGTTTACCGAAACCGAGGCTGGAACCGTCAGGCGCTGATCCAGTCGCAGAATGTCGCCCTCAGTCAGATCCAGCAGTTCATCCACTGTTAAATTCGTACCACGCAGTTCTGCGGTCATCGTTACATTCACATCGCGCATAAGCTCGAACAGTCTCGTCGCCGACGGCGTGTCAATCACCTTTTGCTGTTGCTGCTGAGCATTACTGGGCGAGAACCGATTTATGATCGGCTTCAACGCGACGGTCGGCAGAGCTATGTGTATGTAACCTTCGCTGTTTCCTACCTTCAGCTTCACGGCGAACGTTAATACGTTTTCGTGCGGCTGAGCGGCGTGGATCATGTTAGGGCGACTTTCGCGACCAGTGATTTCGAACCTGATCTCAGGAATCAACGTTCGCCAGCAATTTTGCAGATCAGCGAGCATCGTCCTGATAATGCTCTCAAAAATGCTCGATTCGATCTCGCTGATCGGTCGAATTGCTGTCGGCATAACGCCGGGTCCACCGAGCAAGATATCAATTAACGGGTAAGCTACCGACGGATTGAACTCTATTGCAACCAATCCCTCCAGCGGATTCATTGAAGTCGTGATCAGTACAGTAGGATCCGACAATGAGTATACGAACTCGCTGTAAGACTGAGTCCGCACCGATTCCAGCGAAACATCTGTTTCCGATCGCAGACGCATCGTCATCGAAGATGAAAGGCTGACGGCGAACTGCTCGTGCATAGCCTGAAGAGCGGTCAGCAGGTCCGGTGAAATATAATCCGGCTGTTTTTTGAAATCGAACCGTTTCGCTCGGTTGTTCAGATCGTTCTCGGTCCGGGTACGCTTTGCGCCGAAACGTCTGGCGCTCTGCAGCAAAGCATCGATCTCTTCCTGAGTTAGAATCTTTGACATCTGTACTGCTCCTGTGACCTCATATCCTCATCTGCAGACCAGTGCTGGTCTGGTAGGCCGCTCTGGCGGCGGACTGCAGCGAAGGCTTTCGACCGTTTCGCGTCAGGCGCTCTGCGATTACCCGGAAGCTCCGGCCGGCGGGGCTGTTCGGCGAGTAATCGAGCAACGGCTTCTGCGCTTGCACGGCCTGCACGACGTTGTGATCTTTCTCGATTCCGCCCAGCAGGGTAACGCGGCGGTTGAGGAATCTGTTGGTAATCATGTTCAATTCGTCGACCACCAGGCCGGCATCGTTCGAATACTCGACCTGATTGACTACAACGCTGACTGGTTTGGTCTCGCATTCGCCAATCACCAGTTTGATAATTGCGTACGCATCGACCAGGGCAGTCGGCTCCGGCGTTGTAACCACGACGACTTCGTCGGCCAAATTCAGTAGATGAGTCACGTTTTGAGCGATTCCGGATGCCGTATCGATTAACAGATAATCCGCTTCGGAGTTTAGTTGAGTCAAGTTGCTCAGCAGTTCTTCACGTTGATATGCGGTGAGCTCGGCCATCTCCTGCACTCCCGAAGTTGCGGGAACAATCAGCACGCCGCGAGGACCGCCGAGCATAATCTCAGAAAATTTCTTTTCGCCGCGCAGCACGTGCCCCAGATTCCAGGTGGGCGACAAGCCATACAAAACATCGATATTTGCCAGACCGAAATCGGCGTCGAATATCACTACCCGCTCTCCGCGATCGGCAAGCGCCATTGCAGTATTGGCGACAAAATTCGATTTGCCGACTCCGCCTTTGCCGCTGGTGACGGCGACAATTCGCATCGTTCGCTCCATCGATTTGCGCAGCGACGCGGAATTATTTGTTTGTTGTCTGCGCACTAATTCGCGTAATCCTGTAGCTTGGTCCACTGTGTTTCCCCTTTTAGCTCTTGACTCGATCCAATAATAAATTCGCGATGACTTCTTCATTCGCCGTTTGAATATCTTCAGGGACGTTTTGACCGGCGGTTATGTAATCAACCGGTTTACCCAGACGAGCCAGGCAGTTAATCAAACCGCCGTGACGAATGGTCTCGTCGGCTTTCGTGATGACTGTGTGCTCGATTCCGAAACCATCGAAATGCGCGGCTATATCCAGGTTATCCGCGGCGTTTGTCGTTGCGCTCAGAATCAGGTATTTCCTGATTTGCGAAGTCTCGCTGAAATATGTGGTGAGCTCTTCCAGCTCGCCGAGACGATATGGACTGCGACCGATCGTATCGATCAGCACCAGTGCGTCGCTGGGGCTTTCGGCTATGTGAGCCTCCAGCTCCGATGCCGTTTTTGCGACTTTCAGCGGAACGCCGATAATGTCGGCATACGTACCAAGCTGTTTGATTGCGCCGATCCTGAAGGTATCCAGCGTCACCAGAACGACTTTGCGATTGAATTTCAAAATCGCGCGCGCGGCCAGTTTTGCTATAGTCGTTGTCTTGCCGATTCCGGTGGGTCCGAGCATCACGGCGGCGCGAACATTTCCTTTTAATAATTCATCTTCATTGCCGGGAGTAACGATCTGGCTCAGGCGCAGGCTTACCTGTGATTTCAGGGCTTGCATTGAATCGATCTGACTGTCCGTCGACTGCAGCAGCAGACTTGCGACCTCTTTGTCCATTCCCAGGTCAGAGAAATGATTCTCCATTTCCAGCATGTAGTTTCTTGTTGCCGCTGGCGCCGGTTGATACCGCGGCTTCATTATCGCTGGGGCAACCGCGGCTTTTACTGCTTCAGAAACTCGCGCAGTCTTGTAGGTGCGACCGCCAGGTACCGGTTTCGCGGGTTTAACTCTGGGAAGAATCTGGGTGGCTCTTAAATCACTCTCTGCGACTATTCCATTTATTGCTTCCGTGATATTGCGCAGCTCGTCTTCGAAAGAGAGTGGCGCGACTACGGGTGCGGGCGTGGGCGCAGACGGGGTTCTGACCGGAGCTGTCTTCGCGACAGTTGTTGTTCTGGACGTTTTTGCATACGGCAGAAAACTGGCCATCTCTTCGAAATCATCATTCTGGTCTTTTTCGGCAACAAACGATGGTTTGGCTGACTTGATATGCTGAGTGGCAGAGGTTTGCGGCGTCTTCAATCGGCTATCGTTGACGACTACCTTGTCGCTGGAATTCATCGAAGGGTCGTCTCCCTCGGCAGCCTGGATCTCGACAACTTCTTTTGAGCCAATTCCCAGCAAACCTTTCCTGGTCTTTCGCTGGGTCGATAGTACAAAAGCGTTTGGTCCGAGCTCGTCCTTAACCATTTCGAGTGCAGCCTGCATCGTCGATGCTTCGTATCGTTTCACTTTCATTGGATTGTCCCCACTGATGTGACTTCAAATCCCGGCGTGACTTCGTTATGCGAAATCACTGCCAGGTTCGGAATAAATCTTTCGGTCAATTTCTTAACCTGGAATCGAATTGCGCTACTAACCAGCAACACTGGGTTGCCGCCATTGGGCGCAATTGCTGCGGCCTGATTCAACTTCTGCAATACATCGCGGGCGATATTAGGATCCAGCGCGAGCACTGTCCCCTGCGGAGTCTTCGTGACAGCCTGATTGAACTGCCGTTCAATCTCTGGGGCGAGGGTCAGCACCTGTAGTTCATTCCGATCATTTGCCAATTGCTGGCATATCGATCGCGCGAGGGATTGTCGGGCGAACTCTGTCAAAATCTGCAAGTCGTGCGTTTGTGCGCCGATGTCTGCAAGCGATTCAAGCACGGTAATCAGATCGCGAATCGCTACCTGCTCTCGCAGCAGACCCTGCAATACGCGCTGCACTTCACCAAGCGAAAGAACTTTCGGCGTCAGCTCTTCAATAACCTTCGGATGCGTTTCCGACACGACATCCAGCAGTTGTTTGGTCTCCTGTCGACCGAGCAGTTCATACGCATGTCGTTTGATCAGCTCTGACAGATGAGTAATGACCACCGTCGTCGGGTCGACAACTGTATAGCCGCTGAACTGCGCCTGCTCTTTTTGCTCATCGCGAATCCAGCGAGCCGGCAGACCAAACGAAGGCTCTTTAGTCGCTATGCCATCGATTTCCACTGTGGCAGAGCCCGGGTTAATCGCAAGATGACGGTCGATCATCAATTCGCCGCGAGCAATCTCGACGCCTTTCAGCTTGATTGAGTATTCACGCGGTCCCAATCGCAGGTTGTCGGTGATATGAACCGGTGGAACAATGATTCCCAGATCCATCGCGATCTGGCGTCGGACCGATTTAATGCGAGACAACAAATTGTCGCTACGCCCGGAATTGACCAGCGAGATCAATCCATAGCCGACTTCCAGGGCCAGCACATCGACTTTCAGCAGCGATTCGATTCGTTCTTCGACGGGAGCGTCGGGTGGCTTTGCTTCGGCCAGCGCTTTCTTTGCGGCGGTGTCCTGGGCTTTTTTGTGAGAGATAAAAGCTATAACACCTATTGCGCCGCCCATCAGCATAAACGTAACTGTCGGAAATCCTGGCATCAAACCTAAAAGACCCAGCACCACTGCGCCGATTGCCAGCGGTCTTGGGTTAATGAACAACTGCGCGGCAACATCTTCACCCATCGTCGATTCCGACGCCGCGCGCGTTGTGATGATGCCGCCCGCGACCGAAATCAACAGCGAAGGAATCGCCGACACCAGACCATCGCCGATTGTCAAAACCGTGTAGGTCTGCAGGGCGTTCGTCAACTGCATGTTGTATTGAAAGACACCGATGATGAAACCGGCGACGATGTTAATCACCAGAATCAACATAGCGATGACGGAATCGCGTTGCGTGAATCGAATCGCGCCGTCCATCGCTCCGTGAAAATCAGCTTCCTGACCGATTATTTTGCGACGAGAGCGAGCTTCAGACTCGTCGATGATGCCTGCATTCAAATCGGCGTCGATCGCCATCTGTTTGCCTGGCAATGCGTCCAACGTGAATCGAGCGGTGACTTCAGAAACGCGGACCGCGCCGTGGCTGATCACCACAAACTGGATTAACATCAGTACCACGAAGATCACGAAACCGACTACGTAATTGCCACCGACGACGAACTGCCCGAATGCCTGGATGACGTGTCCCGCTGCTCCGACTCCGTCGCCGCCATTGAGCAGGATCAGCCTGGTCGCCGCAACGTTCAGCGCAAGGCGATACAAAGTCACCAGCAACAACAGAGAAGGGAAGATCGAAAAGTTGACGGGCCGTAGTGTATAAATCGCTACCAGCAGAATGACGACCGACAGAACTATGTCTATCGATAAAAAGAAGTCCAGAATTAGGGGCGGCATAGGCAGGATCATCACCATCAGAATGGCGACTACCGCTATCGGCACCGCCAGGTGTGAATAGTTGCCCAGCGGCGTCAGTCTGTTTAGTATGTTTCCCTGCGTTGCCATATAAATCGGTTACGATGCCCCTGCCTGTTTTGCTTTGTAGACGAATGCCAATACTTCAGCGACTGCCTGGTACAACTCTGACGGAATCGCCTGTCCAACTTCCACTGCCTTGAACAGCGAACGAGCCAGCGGAGGATTCTCGACCAGCATGACCTCGTTCTGCTTCGCTACTTCTCTGATCTTCGCTGCCATGTGGTCCGCGCCTTTTGCAACAACCACCGGCGCCGCCATCTCGTTACGTTTGTAAGAGAGCGCCACCGCAAAGTGCGTCGGGTTGGTGATAACGACGTCCGCTGTCGCAACATCCGCGATCATTCGGCGGCGAGCCATCGAACGCTGAATGCGGCGAATACGCCCTTTGATCTGAGGGTTACCTTCGGCTTCTTTGAATTCGTCTTTGACTTCCTGCTTGGACATCTTCAACTGATCTTCAAAACGGTAGCGCTGGAAGGCGAAATCGCCAGCCGCAACCAGCAGCAGGAAACCGCCAGTTCGATAGGCCAGTTTAAAGACCAGCGCGCTGAACGCACTGAAAGTCTCGCCGACCGATACGACCGAGGCCTGATTGAGTGCGGGAAGCGAAGCTGAAATCGTGATGTAAACCAGGTATCCAACAACGGCGAATTTGGCGATGCTCTTCCCAAGCTCAAAGATCCCGTTTTTGGAAAAGATCTTTTTCAGATTCTCTGCCGGATTTAACTGTTTGAATTTTGGCTTCAACGGGTCGAACGACAGCGCTAAACCACCTTGTCCCACATTTGCCAGCGCAGCGATCAATACCGCCGTAATCATCAGAGGGGCCATAAGCCAGAGAGAATCTTTAATGACCTGCGAAAAGAGCGTCTCTACGCCGTGGATTGTCCCAGCATCGTGATAGCTCTGCGACAGCGTCCGATGCACCATTGTCTGGAAGTTGACCAGCATGGAATGGCCAAAGATGCTGAGAGCAGCAACACTACCGAGGAAGACAGATGCGGCCGGCAGTTCGCGGCTTCGCGCAACCTGACCTTTGCGCCGGGAATCGCGGCGCCTTTTCGGTGTGGCTTTTTCTGTCCGTTGTTGATTAGCCATGCAGCAAAGTGATCAACTTAAAAAGATTCGATTGCATCTTCTGCAAATAGCTTTCCACAGCCGCGGGGAAGAAATAGAGCGATAATCCAAGCGTGATCAAACCCGCCATGATCTTGATAGGAAAGCTAATTACGAGCAGCTGGATCTGCGGAGCGGCTCTGGCGATGATGCCCAGCGCTATGTCGATGACCACCAGGACGGCGACCACAGCGGCAGATAATTGCAGGCCCGTGGCAAAAATTTGCCCGGCCAGAGTGATGAGAAAATCCAGCAATTGACCGCTAAGGTGAAAACCGCCGACCGGCGCTCGATCATAACTGTGAAATACCGCGATCAGACACCAGTGGTGGGCATCGATCATCAGAAAGATTACCGACGCAAAGAATGTGAAGAACGCCGAAAAGGTCGGCACTCGAACTTGAGATTGCGGGTCGATTGCGTTGACGACTGACAGACCGATCTGGAACCCTACCAGCTGCCCAGCCATTTCCAGGCCGGCAAAAACGAACCTGACGACCAGCCCGATCGCAAAGCCGATCATCAGCTCGCCGAAAACATTCATCACCATGCTGGAAGAGGTCGGATCGATAGCGGAAGCTGGAATGCTGTCTGCTACGACGGGATAGGCCACCAGCGACAGCATCAAGGCTATTATGATTCTGGTTCTGGCATTTACCGCCGCGTTCGACCAGAAGGGAACGAAAGTGACCAGTCCCCCGAACCGCGCCAGCACAAGGACGAAGCGAACCACCATGTCTAGCGGGATCGAGAAGCTCATCTGAATGTTATCTTATGTACCGATTGAAATCCTGAAACAGGTCGTGGGTGTAGGTCACCATCATTCGCATCATCCAGGAAAAGATGAAGCCGAACAGAATAAACATTCCGACTACGCGCGGAGCAAAAGCGAGCGTGCTGTCCTGAATCGAAGTTATCGTCTGGATCAGGCTGATAACAACGCCGATAACGATGGCGATTAAAAGTAGAGGGCCGCTTAGATACAGGACCATCTCCAGCGTTTTTTTCGCGAGCTCAAGTACTGTTGCGTCGTACATATTAACTGTAACTCCTGATCAGCGATCCAATAACCAATCCCCATCCATCTACCAGCACGAATAACAAAATCTTAAATGGAGTCGAGATCAATACCGGCGGCAACTGCATCATTCCCATCGACAGCAGAACTGAGGAAACCACCAGATCGATAACCAGGAATGGCAGGAACAATACGAATCCGATTTGGAATGCCGTCTTTAGTTCGGAAATCATGAATGCCGGCGCTAAAACTCTGAGCGGAACCTCATCCGGGGTTTCAGGGCGCTGTATCTTTGCAAGCTCTGTAAACAGCGCCAGGTCTTTCTCTCGGGTGTAACGCAGCATAAACTGGCGGAGCGGAACGGCTGCGCGTTCCAGTGCTGTGCTCTGATCGATCTCACCCTTCATCATTGGCGTGATGGCATTGCTGGAGATCTGATCCGCCGTCGGCGCCATAACGAACATTGTTAAGATCAATGCCAGACCAAGCAGCACCTGGTTGTTCGGCATGTCCTGCGTTCCCAGCGCCTGCCGAAGGAAATGGAAAACTACGATCAGTCTGGTGAAACAGGTCAGAGAGATCAGCAGGGCCGGTATGAACGTAAGTAACGTTAACAGCCCGACGATCTGAATCGGCAGACTTGTTCCGGTGCCGCTGCCGGCGCCGTCAATCTTGATGTTCAGGTTTTGTGAATCTGCTGCTGATGCTATTACGGGAATGACAAGGATTATCAACAACGGCAGCGACACTGCGATCGCTTTGCGTGTGAATGTTCGGATATTAGAGGGCTTTGTTGTTGTCATTGCTGCGCCGTTGTTTGTTGATGTTGATTGCATGCTTATTGAATACCAAGTAGCGATTGTCTTACACGCGCGAACTGAGGCTCGCCTGTACTGCGATTTTGCGCTTTGCGCTCCATCTCTTCTTTCAGATTCTTTGTGAAATCTTCGATTGGCTGTACAGCCTGAGCTTTCTGTCTGGGAGCGCGAACCGATTGTGGTTCAGACAGAGGATGCAGGTCTTCGGTCATTTGGGTTAGCAGCGTGATCGCGTTCGGAGTGTTGCCCAGCACCAGGACTTCGTGACCGACCTTCACTACGGCCAGACTTCTCTTGTCGCCAAGCGGCAACGTAGCCAGTATCGACGCCAGAGGAGCGTCCTTCTCGCCTTTACCGCCAGCGTATCGTCGATAGATCTTCAAAAAGCCTATGGCGAAGGCGCATATCAAAAGAGTCGCGCCCAGAGGTCGATAGATCAGCTCAAACGATCCTGGCGCTTGCTGCGGCCACGAGCTCTTTGCCGGCGCGGAGGTTGACTGCTGACCAAGACCACTGCCGACTATCGAAGGCTTGTCTTTACCGGTTTGCGCAGGGTCCGCGGTCGACGATGTGGAACCAGATTGTTTGGTAGAATTGTTGGAAGACTTCGCATCGGACTGCTCAGCCGGTTTATTGTCATCCATCAGAGTTCGCCGCTGATCCTGGGCCGCTGCGTTGCTTGTCAATGACAGCGAAATCAACGCGACAAGGAATGCCGCGGATATTAACGATGATGTCTTTAATATGAACTTTGACATTGGCTCTTTACCTTTATTCAGCATTAAGTTCCGTTATTCGAATACAGGTTCTGTCATCCAGGGCGATTACCAGACCTTGACCGATGCAGACGTTGTTGACGTAGACCAGAAGATCGCCGCCGATTACCTGCGACAGACCGACGACCGAGCCGACCTCAAGCGCCAATAGCTCGCGAATCTTCATCTTTGTAGTTCCCAGCTCTACAAACACCTGAAGAGGGATATCCAGAAAGTCCGCGAAAGGCTCCATTAATCCCTGCGGGATTGTGCTGTGTGTTTCCTGCGACTGAACAATAACGCTCATTTGCTGCAACTCCGGTTTTACTGCACCATGAAATCTGTGAAAAAGACGCCTGTGATATGTGGCTTTGTGAAGAATGGCTCGACAGTCTTTTTTATCTCGTCCCGCAGGCTCAGCTTGCCTTCCGGACTGAGAAGCTGTTCCGAGCTCTTCGAGGAAAGCATCTGAACGATAGCATCACGCACCTGCGATATCAGAACAGGGTCGCCGTTCTTGTCTTTCTTGCCTTCAGCATCCAGCAACTCACCGTTGAGGCCAAAACTCATCTCGACTCGCAGATACCGCATTCCACCGGGATCAGCCAGATTGACCACAAATGGCTCGAGGTGTAGAACGGACGTGGTCTCCTCTTTTTTCTTGCCTTCCGTCGTGGCATCATCGGCCTTAACATTTCTGCCGAATTTCTTAAATGCAAAGAACCCACCGCCTGCGAGCCCCAGCACGAGGACGACAACAATAATTATTTTTAGCTTTGCGGATTTCCTGGGGGCCGGTTCCTGGTCTGTTTCTTGTGTTTCTTCTGCCATAAAATCTCTCAATATAAAATTTTGCCGAAAAGGTAAGGGCAACAGTTGTGCCAGTTTTTTAAGGAATGGAAGTGCTGTTATCGCTTGCGTTTAGCTATTCTGCGGCCTGGAGGCGACAACGTATCATCGGAAAATCGCGCCACTTTTTTGGTTGGGTGATAATTATTTGCCACCCCGTGGCGCAGGCGTCCGGCCTGCGGAATTTTTTAATAAAGATTTAAATGGAAAGCCAGTGAGCGTAACTGTACGAATGCGCAGGCGGGATGCCTACACTAGATCATCTCAGATTGCGGAGTTTTGCGCGGAGTTTCAGAACGGCCTTTGAATGGATCTGGCAGATTCGTGCCTCGCCTACACCAAGGACTTCGCCTATCTGCTTCATCGTCAGCTCTTCGTGATAATAGAGGGACAAGACTTGTTGCTCTCGCTCGGGCAGTCGTCTGATTGCATCTGCCAATGCGCGTTGTATCTCTTTGCGCTCGAACGTGCCCAGGATATCGCTATTGGGGTCGGGAATATAGTTGATCAGGTCCAGGTCATCGTCTTCGCTATCGCCTTTGGCTGCGGTCGTAAAGCTTCCGACGGTGACTGACCGAAGATCGGCAAGGACGTTGTTGAACTCACCCATGCTGACACCCATGGCTCCGGCGATCTCTTCGTCGCTTGCGGCCCGGCCATTTTCCTGTTCGAGTTGCCAGCAGACCTCTTCGATCTTATTGGCTTTTTCGCGCAGACCGCGAGAGGCCAGATCAAGAGCTCTCAGGGAATCCAGCATTGCGCCGCGAATTCTGATCTCAGCATAGGTTTTAAACTTTACGTTCCTGCCTGGATCAAATTTGTCGACGGCATCCAGCAAGCCGATTACACCGGCGCCTATCAGGTCGTTCAGGTCGACGCTTGGAGGAAGCTTCGTTATCGTTCGCCTGGCGATATGTTTAACTAACGGCAGATAATCGACAATCATCTGCTCTCTCGCTTCAGGCGATAGCAATGGCAATGCTTGTGATACGAAGCTGATTTCTGCAGTTTCCGTCATCGAAGTCCGTACCTGATCTGCAAAACCGACCCACGAGATTGCGATCTCAGACGCACCTTTCACACCAATGCTCCCGTGCATTTTTATAATCGTCAAAAATCCTTAGTTCTAATAGTAATAATTGAGAAGATAGATATTGTTATTATGCCCGGATAATGAATTGGCCGGGGTTTCTGTTTAAGTTTTCGGCCTTTCCGACGATACACACTCGAACTTGCAAGGTGGGAGAGTGATGGGGGACACGGAAATGGAGTCAAGGCGCGTCGTTATCGTACTGCTGCGAGAAAACGATAGCCCGTTACCGTTCAAACCGCAGGAGTACGAGCTTTATCCATTTGAAGTCGTGGGTTTGCCATTCGAGTCTGTCTGCGATTTCATCAAGGAGAAAGGCGCGTCCGCAATCCTGATCGACGTTCCGGAAGAAGCTGCAGACATTGCGATCAAGTTATGCCAGCAGATCAAGGCAGAGCCGCAACTGGAAGCGTTCCCGCTGATTGCGCTTTTAAGGCTGCCAACTCGCGCAATAGTCACCGCGGTGATCGAAGCGGGTGTGGACGATGCTGTGTTGCTGCCAATAACAGAAGAGGCAATAAAAGAGCGACTGGAGCGACTGGGAATGGGGTTCTCAGAAACCGAAACGGCGACACCGCATTACGCAGCGCCGCCGTCATAGGATCTTTGAAATGTTTAAGCAGAGACCGCGAAAGGCTCGAGGTTAAGGCGACGAATCTTCGCACCGAGAGTGGTCCGCTTTAATCTGAGCATTTCAGCCGCGCGGCGTTTGTTGCCGCCGGTCTTTTGCAGAATCTGCAGGATCAGTTTGCGCTCGAATTCAGAGACCAGGAATTCGAAATTAATCGCTTCTTCGATATCTATCTCGGGCGTTTCGGTATCGATATCGATTTCCGAAGCTGCCGGAATAGAGGCAGGCGCAATATTAAATCGCGGTCTGAAGGTTTGAACCGGAGCGCCAAGCGCGCTGGCGAAATCCTGGGCGTAGATCGTATTGCGGCCGCCCGCGAAAACGATGGCTCGCTCAACTGCGTTCTGCAATTCGCGGACGTTGCCCGGCCAGTGATAGGCAAGCAACTGCTCGGCGACGTCGCTGGCAAATTGCATAAGTCCCTGATGCGATTTGGGCGAGAACTTGAACAGGAAATGGTTGGCCAGCGGCAAGATATCTTCCGGACGCTCGCGTAATGCCGGTAAAGAGATCGGAATAACGTTCAGGCGATAATAAAGATCTTCCCTGAACTCTCCGCGTCGAACCATCGATTCCAGGTCTGCATTTGTAGCTGCGATAATTCGAACGTCGCATTGAATTGTCTGTGTGCTGCCCAGACGCTCGAACTCTCTCTCCTGGAGCACGCGAAGCAGCTTTGCCTGCAGCGGCAGACTCATCGTGCCGATTTCGTCCAGGAATAATGTGCCCTGATGCGCCTGTTCGAATCGACCAACTCTGGGTTTGTCCGCACCGGTAAAGGCGCCCCTGATGTGACCGAACAGTTCATCTTCCAAAAGATGATCAGGCACGGCCGCGCAGTTCAGCGCTACGAACTGACGATTTGCGCGTTTGCTGTGCTGGTGTATTGCGCGAGCTGCAATCTCTTTTCCGGTTCCGGATTCGCCGCGAATAAGGATCGTGCTGTTTGTCGGCGCTGCATGATTGATCAGTCGCTGGACCGACATCATTACGGGGCTGACGGCGATAAATGGCGTACCCTGCTTTTCCGGTGTGGCGGAAGGCTTTGCCGCTATTGCGTCGGCGCGTTCAATACCCTGCTCTACAACCTGAAGGAGTGTACGCTCGTCGATAGGTTTAACCAGAACGTCTTCCGCTCCCTGCTTCATACAGTCGACGGCGGTGTTGATTGAGCCATTTTCCGTAATGACGATCACATAGGGAGGACCAGGCTGCAGGCGAGACTCGCGCACTATCTCTGGCCCGATCAGGCGATCCAGTACCATTTCGGTGAGGACAACTTTGTAGTTGTTTTTCCGAAGAAGGAACAGAGCTTCTTCTATTGTGCCGGCGCAGTCGATGGTGTAGCCATTTTCCCCAACCGCGTTAGCCAGAAAACCTCTGAGCCTTGGATCGTTATCTACAATTAAAACATCAATCGCTGTCGTTCTCGGATTGGGCATTTATTATCAGCGCAATTCAACTCTGTGTATTCAGAATAAATCGCCCTTAACAGAGCGTCTGAAATAGTCCCCTCACAGATTTGCGCCTCTCCTTTTGTCTTTGCAGAGACTTTGTTACTACCAGGACCCCTTCAATTGCGGGCGGTTACCTTTTGCATCCATCCACGATAGTTCTTTCGATTTTTACACCACCTAACTTTAGGACATTTCTTAAAATTGTGCCATTTTTGGCAAATTTATAGCAGTTTTACCCTATCTCCATTAATTTTCACCGACAGGAATTTGTCACTCATTAAACGGAACAGTAGAGCGTGGCTAAGTTAACTAATTGAATAGAAAAGCTTTGCCGCTCGCGAGGGATCTTCAGGAACATTACGGCACCACCATTGCACTGATCACGGTCGGTATTGTCTTTAGTGGCATAATTATGGCAGAAACCAACAGCAATCTTCTGATCGATGCCTTTTCGCATTTCATGCAGGCGTCGTCGTCGCTTGAAACGGCCTATCAGGAGTTGCAACAGCACACCCGCCAGCTTTCGCTGGATCTGGAACAAGCCAATCGCGACCTGAAACAAAGCCTTGCAGAAAAAGAACGAGTCGAAAGTTATCTGAAAAATATCCTGCAAAGCCTGACACGCGGGGTTCTGGTCACAGATTTATCCGGTGCAGTAGTTTTGTGCAATCGGGCGGCTTCGCAGCAGCTCGGGGTCGAATTGCAGCCTGGTTCAGAGTTATTGCCGTCATTGAAGATTCATCCGTTTGTTCCTTATGCTCAGGCCGCGATCGCCGATCCGCAATCACAGGCCGAAGAAGTCGAATTGGAGATCAACCGCAACGATCAGAACCGCATCGTCTCGATCAGCCGAACGCCAGTGTACGAGGAATCCCATACTTGTATCGGGATCAGCTTTATTCTGTCCGATGTAACGTTATTGCGAACATTGGAGCGCGAAAATCGTCGCAGGGAATGGTTGTCGGCAATCGGAGAGATGGCGCTGGAATTGTCGCAACAGATTCACCAGCCACTAGGCACCATCGACCAGGCCGCATCATTATTAAAGAACAAATTGCCTGCAACGGACGAACAGCATTCTTTGGCCGAGGAAATATCATACGGTGTTGAATCGCTAAATGATGTCGTTGTTAAATTGAAAGCCCTTTCGGGCCGCGCCCGTCAATCGATTTCGACAAACGAAATTGTTCGCGAGCTAACTGCAAAACCGGTCAAGGTAGATCGAAGAGCTAAGACTAAATCCTCCATGAATATTGTCACCTGCGACCCTGCTACTTTGCAGGTTTTGGATACGGCCAGACAGATCGCAGCCAGCCGAACAACGGTTTTACTGCAGGCGGAAAGCGGGACGGGCAAAGAGCTTTTGGCGAGATTCATTCACGAGAACAGCCCGCGCACGAATCGGCCGTTTATTGCCGTGAACTGCGCGGCCGTGCCAGAGCAACTGCTGGAGTCAGAGCTATTCGGCCACGAAAAAGGCTCGTTTACGGGGGCAAGCTCGCAAAAGATCGGCAAATTCGAGGCGGCAAATAACGGTACTATTCTGCTGGACGAGATCAGCGAAATGCCTTTGTTGCTACAGGCAAAACTGTTACGCGTTTTGCAGGAGCACGAAATTGACCGAGTCGGCGGACTGCAACCTATTAAGATAGACGTTCGCGTGATCGCGACCACAAATCGGAGACTGGTCGAGCAAGTCCGATCCGGCGCATTCAGGGAAGACCTTTATTACCGTTTGAACGTTGTCCCTTTGCAGTTGCCGCCGTTGCGAGAGCGACTGGGTGACATAGCACCACTGGCTGAGCATTTCTGTCAGCGCTATGCGCGAGAGATGCGCGACGGCGACATGAAACTGTCATCCGCGACTATTGATACTCTTATGCAACACCAATGGCCCGGCAACATTCGGGAGCTGGAAAACGTTATTCAACGGGCAGTCGCTCTGTGTCACACATCGGTTATTGAACCTTCAGATCTGATGCTGACGGCATTATCGGTGGCACCCACTGTGCAACCATTGCCGCAGGTGGCGAACCTCTCAGTTGAAGAATCAGAAAGACTTCTAATTCTTAAGGCGTTGGAAGAGACAGGCGGCAACCGGACCCACGCCGCAAAGAAATTGAAGATTTCCCTTCGAACCCTGCGAAACAGAATTCGAGAATATCGGGATCAGGGCGTGGTTATTACCGAGCCAGGTGTGAAAATATTGCCTACCGCCAATTCCGTGTCAGCCTGACCTCTTCTCTTATCTCAATCATTACAGCCACTTACAGTTAACTTCCATCTGGCATATCGGTTGCCCTTTAACGCATGTCAATCTATCTGAGGTGGCAAAAAATGGACGCTGGAAATGTCGATGCCAAAATGTTAAGTATGCTGGAGCGTGTTCTCGATCTCTCTTCGAGACGTCATCAATTAATCGCCGCGAATATCGCCAACGTCGATACTCCCGGTTTTCACACAAAAGACATCGACTTTTACGGAGCACTGAAAGAGGCGATAGCCTCGAATGAATCCCAGTCCTCCAACTCATCGCTTGCCGGCTTGCTCGGTTTCGCAGCCCCCACGCAACTTGATTCGCAACCGCAAGTTATCGAACCGGAAGGATTGGCGCTCCGCAACGATGGCAATAATGTGAACGCTGATCGAGAAATGGCCAATATGGCGTCGAACTCGTTGCAGTACACGCTGGCCACCGAGTTATTGGGCAGAGAATTCAGCGTCATTCGCGGCGCAATCAGAGAAGGGAAATAGCGTATGGGCTTACTTGATTCAATGACCATTGCTTCGCAGGGAATGTCGGCGGAACGAGCTCGACTCGAAGTAGT
>DASRDY010000353.1:0-20084 GCA_035652355.1 Blastocatellia bacterium | reverse complement strand
AACAGATGATTGCTGAAAAAGAGGTTCGCCGTCTGCGTTCAGAGATCCTCAAACTTGATACTCAACTGCAGGATATCAAAGCTATCTCCGATCTCCGCAGTTCTTTGCGCGATCTGAGACGAACGGAATTAGAGCAGCCCTATGAAGATGTACTGAAAGGTATCGACCGAAAAGTTGTCGCCACTCAGCGTGAGTTAAAAGAGAGCGAAGAGCGGTATCGTCAAATGTTCGAGCAGAACAGGGCGGTGCAGCTTCTGATCGATCCTGACACAGGAGAAATCGTCGACGCGAATTCCGCGGCAGCGGATTTTTATGGGTACACGCTGGAGCAACTGAAGCAACTCAAAATATCCGACATCAATCCTCTGCCGCACGAAGCAATCGCCGAGGAGATTGTCCGGGCGGTAACTGAGCATCGCAAGTACTTTTTGCTTACTCATCGACTCTCATCCGGAGAAACTCGCGAAGTTGAGGTTTATTCGGGCCCTGTCACACTAAAGGGTCGAATCCTGCTGTACTCGATCGTGCTGGACATAACGGAGCGAAAACGGGCACAGGAGGCGCTACGCAACAGCGAGAACCAGTTTCGCGCCATATTCGATCACGCTATGGATGCGATAGTACTGGCCGATAACGAAAGCAACTTTCTGGATATTAACGGGGCTGCTTGCAAGCTGTTCGACCTTCCGCGACAGGAGCTGCTTGGACGCAAACTAATTCAAATGGTCGAGCCTGATAAACCAGACCATATGGAAGCAGGTTGGCGTGAATTCCTTCAGCAAGGTGAGCGAAAGGGAGAATCGTACGTTCTTTGGCCCGACGGATCTAAACGCGAGTTCGAATATAGCGCCAAGTCCGATTTCATTCCCGGTCGTCATTTAATAATTCTTCACGATACCACGGAACAAAGACGACTACGCGAACAGCTTTTTCAAAGTGAAAAATTATCGGCCGTGGGCGAGCTGGTTGCAGGCGTTGCCCACGAATTGAATAATCCGCTGACTTCGGTCGTAGGGTTTTCGCAGCTGCTGATGACTGATCCGACGATCAGCCAGCAGAATCGTGGACTGCTGGAAACCGTAGTCAATGAATCCCTGCGCGCGCGAAAGATCATTCAGAATCTGCTGACATTTGCTCGGCGGTCAAAACAGGAGCATAAACCGGTCAAGTTAGCGGATGTGATCGAGAAAACTCTAGAGCTTCGGCGCTATGATCTGCGCGTTGGCAATATTGAAGTCACCACCGACATCCCCAGGAATCTGCCATTGATTACCGGCGACTTCATGCAGTTGCAGCAGGTGATTTTGAATCTGGTCACCAATGCCGAACAGGCAATGCGTGAGCATAGCAACAGCGGCAAACTATTTGTTAAATTACGCCAATCCGATCAGGATTTAATAATATCGATCGAAGATACCGGTCCTGGGATTCCGCCGGAAAATCTCAGAAAAGTGTTCGAGCCTTTTTTCACAACTAAACCTGTCGGCAAAGGAACGGGTCTGGGTCTTGCGATCTGTTACGGCATTATTGCTGAGCATGGCGGTGAGATCACGGTCGACAGTAAAGTCGGACGCGGAACAACATTTACGATAACGCTGCCTGTCAGCAATGAAGAACCAACTGCGACGGCTGAAGCAACCAAATCAAAACCGGTAAGCGCAAAACGTATTCTTGCCCTGGACGACGAGCCCGCGATCAGAGCTTTGATCAAATCGGCGCTCACGCGACAGGGGCACGATGTCGACGCTGTTTCAACAGGAGAAGAGGCTCTTAAACTTTTAAGATCAAAGAAGTACGACTTGATCTTTTCCGATATGCGAATGCCGGGCATGGACGGGCCAAGCTTCTTCGAGTTTCTGAAAACAGAATTCCCCAGTCTGACCAATAGAGTGATTTTCATAACGGGAGATACGGTCAGCGGCGAAACCGCTGAGTTTTTGCGTCAGACAGGTTGTGCAAGTCTATCCAAGCCATTCGTAGTTGCCGATCTCCTTACCCTGATGGCAGAAGTCTCCTCCAAAATCTAGTGCTTGACCATTCACAATCGCGCGCAGCTCAGAGTACAGGCTTTAGCCTGAAGGGTTTGCAGAAACATGCAAGCTGAAGCTTGTACTCTGAACTACTGATTTGTGATAATTCGAATTATGTTCACCGATATCCGAGCGGCACTTATTCACCAGGGGCAGACGATTCCTGAGCGACCGTTTTTATTTTCTGAACCGGATGGACGCTCATACACCTATAAAGAGTTTGTCGATTCTGTAATGCGAATTTCAAGCCTTCTTGTCCGATTGAATGTGAAGAAGGGCGATAAGGTAAGCCTGCTTTTACAGAATTCCGCTGAATACGTCCTGGCGTATTTTGCATGCTTTGCCATAGGAGCGGTTGCCGGACCGGTCAACTCGCACCTGAAATCCGAAGAGATAGAGTTCGTTCTCAATAATTCCGAATCGGTCGTGCTGGTAACTGAGTCGCTTTATTGGCCACGGGTCGTCGAAATCAGAGAGCAACTAAAAAGCCTGCGCGATGTTGTTATTACTGATGCAACCATAAAAGGAACGCATAGCTGGCAAGAGGCGTTGACCGACAAACCCGGCGATCTTCCGAACGTCGACCTGGACCCGTATGATGAGGCATTCATCATTTATACTTCTGGCACCACTGGTAAACCGAAAGGTGTGTTGCTTACGCATCGCAACCTGCTGGCAAACGCCGAACAAATATCAAGCTGGCTGGGAATAACCGAAACCGACCGAATGCTTTGCATAATGCCCCTGTTTCACGTAAATGCCGTAATGGTTACCATGCTGACTCCGTTCAGCGTTGGCGGCAGCATGGTTGTAATGCCGAAATTCAGTGCCAGCCGTCATTGGGAAGTAGTCGACAAATATCGCGTTACATCATTCGGTTCTGTCGCGACCATGCTGGCAATGTTAAATCAGCGACACCAGGACGGCGTTCCCCAGGGAATGGATTTGTCGTGCGTCAGATTCGCTCTTTGCGGTTCCGCGCCCGTTCCTGTTCCGGTGATGGAAGAGTTCGAAAGAAAGTTCGGGGTGCTGGTTGTCGAGGGTTACGGGTTGTCAGAATGCGCCTGTCGGGCAACCTTCAATCCGCCAAATAAGGGCCGTCTTGCGGGGTCTATCGGATTACCGATCGGTCCAGAGCTGCGCGTGGTCGATGATAACGACAATGACCTTCCTGAAGGACAAGCTGGCGAAATCGTTATGCGTGGTTCGAATGTGATGAAAGGATATTTCAAGAACGCCGAAGCCACCGCCAAAACGCTACGCAATGGCTGGCTGCACACGGGAGACATTGGATATCGGGACGCCAGCGGCTTTTATTATCTGGTCGACCGTAAAAACGACATGATTATTCGAGCTGGTGAAAACATTTACCCTCGCGAGATTGACGAAGTCCTGTACACGCACCCTGCCGTTCAGGACGCCGCGACGATCGGAGTTCCCGATAAGCTTTATGGCGAAGAGGTTCGCTCTTTTGTAGTCCTGAAGAGTGATCAGAAGGCGACAGAAAATCAGTTGATCGAATATTGTCAGACCAAACTAGCCGATTACAAATGCCCCAAATCGATAGTATTCCTGAAAGAAATACCAAAAGGCCCGACCGGAAAACTTCTCAAAAGAGAGCTGAGAAATCTCTAAAGAACGGGCTTGGCGCTCTTAAATTATTATGGTCGCGGGAATCAATTCAGCATTGAAGATGATTTATCACCGATTCGTAAACTGATGCGCCTTTTGATGGCCTCATTGGAGAGATAAACATCGAAAACTTTCCAGTCGGTCCGTTAAAGGTATAGATACCCGCTTTCAACTCGGAACCGTTCGATGATTTGAATTCGAGCGAAAAACATTCCCTGCCTTCCTGGATTGCGGAGTGATCGCGAACCTGATCTCTCAGATCAGTTACCGCAGTCAAGGTGACAAGAGTCGTCCCGCCGTTTCTAAGTATCGAAAATTTCTTATTAACGTGGGGAGCAAAGGTACTAAGCGAAAAAGCATCTGTGGAACTGGAAACTGTCCCAGCATCCTTCTGGCCTGGACGAACGGTGCGGGTGTGAAGGTGGTCAGCGAAAGCTAAAGCGCCCTTGGGAATTCCAATTAATAACGCCGATATCACACCACCCTTAAAGAAACTACGACGAGTTACGCTCATGAAAACCTCCGGCAATGAACTGTGTTCAGAAACTTATACAGAAATTCTACAGGGACTGATTTTGGGCTACGTTTGCTAGTTTATTGGGAAGCGGTAGAATTTTCAATGAGAAATGAACAAAATCGTTTATACCACGAAAAAGTGGAACAGAATTCGATGCGTTAACAGTCCGCCTTTAAGACCGAAAGAGAGAATCAGAAGCCCTGATCTCTCGACACTTTCCGACTGCGGTGTGGCCGATATGCAACTTCGAGATCGAAGGGAACCGCGATGGCAGACCCGCTAAACTGCTCATTTAAAAGATGTTCACAACAATAATGTCCAGTCCGGGATTGACGGGAATACGTTTTGCCATATTGTTGTGCTTTTTGCTGAATGATCCAGCGTGGGGACTCTTAACTGCAGGCAAAGACCATAAGTTGAAGGATTCAAATTTTGGAATATCAGACAACTATCGGGCGAGTTGTTAAAACCTCTGGAATCGGATTGCACACAGGCACGGCGGTTAATTTGACCCTGCATCCAGCTCCCGCATACACCGGACTGGTCTTTCGCCGCAGCGATCTCAATTTCTTCGAAATACCCGCACAGGTAGAGTTCGTGACAAAAGTAAGCTACGCGACAACCTTGATGAATAAAGGGGTTATCGTAGCAACGGTGGAACATATCCTATCGGCTTTGTGGGGAAGTGGGATCGATAATGCTTTTATCGATGTTGATTCGCTGGAAGTTCCCATTATGGACGGCAGCGGCGAATGTTTTATCGACCTGTTCGAGGAAGCTGGCATTGTCGAGTTGCCAGAGCCACGCCATTTTGTAAGATTGGCAAAGAAAGTCGAAGTTTCGAAAGGCAACAACTCGCTGTCGATCGAGCCCGATGATGATTTTTCTGTCGATTGTTTAATCGAGTTCGACCATCCGCTGATTGGACAGCAATCACGGTTCTTTCATCACGAGAACGGAAATTATGCTCGCGAAATAGCGTCGGCCAGAACATTTGGCTTTGCCAAAGACGTCGAAGAGTTGCGGCGTTCGGGACTTATCCGCGGTGGCGGGCTGGAGAACGCCATAGTTTTAACAGACGAAGGCCTCATGAACGACGGCGGTTTACGTTTCAGTGACGAATTTGTCCGCCACAAGATTCTTGACATTATGGGTGACTTTGCTCTATTTGGTTTGCCGGTCATGGGTAAAGTGAGAGCTACGCGGAGTGGTCACGCGCTTCACAGTCAACTTATTTCAAAAGTTCTGAGAGACCCATCCGCCTGGGAGATCGTTCAGCACACCCCAGCGGCTTTGGTTGCGTGGTAATAACTTGAAATCTCGGACAGTGCGTCAAACAAGGGCTCAACGGATCTCTTCCGTGATCCTGGCCGCAATCTTGTGGTATCTGCCATTTTATTCGGCTTGTACTTTTGGCCAGGCGACTGAAAACCGGCAGCAATCGACTTCGGCTGCAATCCCATCTAATGCAGAACTCGTCGAGTTTCCAGGCCCAGCAGGCAAAAACCTTCACGGCTTTCTTTATAAACCGGCAGGAAATGGTCCGTTTCCAGCCGTGATCTGGAATCACGGGAGCGAACGGTTGCCCGGCTGGCAGCCGGATCTTGCTCAGTTTTACATCAGCAAAGGTTTCGTCTTTTTCATTCCGCATCGCAGCGGACACGGCAAGTCGTCCGATGCCGGACCTTACATCAAGGATGAAATGAACGAATGCTCTCAGCATTCCAATAAAGATGAATGCGTGATCAAGTTGCACGAAAAGGCGAACCTCGACGTCGTGGCGGCTTATGACTGGCTAAAGCAAAGACCGTTCGTGGAATCCGACAATATTGTCATGTCGGGTTTGTCATTTGGTGGCATCCAAACTCTCCTGACCGCGGAAAAGGGATTAGGTATTCGTTGCTTCATCTCGTTTGCGCCAGCCGCAATGTCGTGGGCAGGAGTACCGGGGCTTCACAATCGCCTGCTCAATGCTGCAAAACAGGCAAAACCACCGATCTTCTTAATCCAGGCAATGGGCGACTACAACATGGGTCCATCCGAGGTAATCGGCGCCTATCTAAAAACAAAAGGCGGTCTTAACAATGCGAAGGTCTATCCAAAATTCGGTCCTGCAAATCAGGATAATCACGCAGGATTCGCAATAAAGCCTCAAGGCATCGCAATCTGGGGAAACGACGTGATGTCGTTTATAAATGCATCCTTCCAGAGCCAGTGATATTCGATTCTAAGAACAAGATAACCGAGCTGAATACCAACTCGGTCATCTCTCTTCTCCGTCGGGTAACAATATCTCAGTTATCGCCTGTAGCCTCTCCAGTTATCATGATCATGATCTCTGCGGAATCGATAATCGTCTCTGTCCCCACGGAAACGATAGTCGTCACGGTCATAATAGCGTCCACCGTAATATCCTCGATCATAATAGTAGCGATCATGATTCCGAGTCACGGCTATGGCTGTGCCACCGCCTGCGCCGATCAGCCCACCTATCAATGCGCCTTTACCACCGCCGGCCAATGCGCCGATTACCGCGCCTGCCGCGGCACTTCCACCGATGATTGCCGCATTTTGACCATCGTGATCGCGGTGATAGTAGCGACCCTGCGCAAACGTCGAAGCCGACGTAGCCGCGAACAACGTTCCAAGCACCAGCAACATTACGCCGATTCTCTTCACAAAAGACATTTTAATTAAGTTCGTCATAACAGTTTTCTTTTCCTCCCATTCAGCCGGTCGAAAACCATTCTCGACCATCGGCTTCGCCCTGAGTAATGACAAACGTTGTGCCCAAACTCCGGCGGCCGGAGTGGCAGTCCAACTTCTTTAAATGGTTTGATTTGCGAGCTACCCGTCAATATTCAATCGCATTTGGAGACGTTTTAAGCATTCGCTTTGCGATTGAGCGCACACCAAAACGTAAGGAGAAAGATTTTTCCACTGTGCGCCCAAGCCTAAAGGTGTTGGTCTGGTTGTTATCGCCCAGGAATTGTTATTGCTCAGGAACTGGTTGCGCGGCTAATGATATTTTTGCAGAGCCTTTTCGATGATCTCGTGCCGAGGCTGAATTTCGGCAGAGATCAGAGCCGTTGCCACAATAGCTTTCAACCGTTCCAGCGTAAAGCGCTATTCCAAGCCATGCCCAGTTCTGACTGTAATAGTCTTTGGGATTGCCCCAGAATCCGCGCTTGCCCAATCGATCGTAAGAAGCCATCAACTTGTCATCGAAAATCTTTTTGGCGATTCGCTTGTCGATTATGGCGAACGCGGGCAAATGAATGCCGAGTTGCGAAATAGGCTCCTGATCAGATCTTACCTGACCTGTGGACATGTAGGACTCGCAAAGATGTTCGTTCTTTCGCCAGAAATCGATCAGGAATTTGCCGCTCTTTATGTAGTTTATTGCGCGAGGCTCGTCGTTCCACTCGGCATCGACCGTCAGACGCCACATTACTCGCCAGGCATCGTATGAATAATCACCACTGGTCTCGCCATTCAATTCTGACGGCTCCAATGTACCGGTCTCGCGATTTATCGCGCACCAATCCGGCGGTAGCCCAACCAACGACAGTTTCGAGCTCTCCTCAATCACTCTGTACGAACTGTCGACCAGACCGAGCCACTTGTGATTACGGTCAGGATCGACTTCATCGAACATGCGATAAGCATACGGCGCAAGATACGATGGATTGATAGCAGGATGCCCCCACGCCTTTGACCAATCCCCTGCAACCAGGTACGGCTGTCCCTGAACAATGACGACTTCCTGGTCCCAGATATCATTTATGATTTCGCGGGCCGGGTTAAGATAACTCGGGTTTTGCCATCGACGACTCGCAAGAATCAGGGCAACGGCGATATCCTCATCAGCGTCGGCTGCTGAAGATCTGTCCAGAACGCCATAGCTGTTCTGCTTGGCATCGTGTCCCCACCGCCAGGCAAACAGTTTATCATTCCTTACTCTCAGATTTGCCAGCGTCCACCCGAAACAGATATGGAAGGTTTGCGGATCATTCATCCACACCGCGCGCAACATTGCGTAAGATTGCCCTTCGGAAGTTGTGCCACCGTCATTCATCCAGTCGACTACTCTGCCGTCCGGCTGGATGAACTGCTGTTTGTATGCAGCCCAGGACGTGCTCAAAATGGAATCAAATTGAGGGGCAACCGGTTGTTTCGACTGTGCCATAGTTACCTGCGATAAGAGCAAGGCTAGAACAATCGCTGCCAGAAGCGAAGCCTTCCCGTCCATCTTTTTCCAAAAAGATTCGCAAAAATTCTTGAAACAAAGCCGGTATATCTTTGGCATTGTGTACTGTCCTTTTGAAGCGCTTTAGTCTATTACCAAACCTATCGGATTGGTGGCTCGATCTCTTCAGCCGTTTCAGGATCCGTGTGGAAAGATGGGCGGATCGAGTTAATTCTTTGAAATTTAAGGGCATAACGACCAATATCAGGCAAATTTTCCGTTAATACAAATCCGTCCCATTTGCCGATAATAATAGAGCAGGTGTAACAAAAGGAGCGGCCGTACGGACGTGGAAAGCAAGACGTTAAACGGAGAGCTAGGCGATGTTTTCTTCCCGGAGCTCGTCCACCTCGCGCGAACCAAACGTGCGACCGGTCTTTTGCGGGTCAAAGTAGACAATGTCATTAAAGCGATCTTCTTTGAAGGCGGCTTGCCAGTCTTTGCAATCAGCAACTTAAAGAACGAACAGTTAGAACATTTCCTGGTCTCGTCGGGCGCTGTAAGCGAGTTGATGCTTGGCGAGCCCGGACTGGAACATGGGAAACGCATGGCGGCCAGTCTTGTCGAAACCGGCATACTGCCGAAGGCTGAAGTCATCCGGGTCGTCAATGAACTAGTCCTGTCCATTATCTATTCGATGTTCGAATGGGAAACCGGCATCTATTCATTCGATGAAAAGGCGCGTGCTGATCACGATATCAAGCTGAAACTCCCGCCTGGCGATATCATCCTGGAGGGCGTCAGACGAATAAAAAACCCTGAATATTTCAACCGAGCGCTCGCCAATGGCGAAGCGAAACTGTCGCCGCCCTCTTCCCAGGACGTTATCTATCAGGGTTTGAATCTCAAGACGACGGAAGCTTACATTCTTTCTCGCATAGATCAGCCAATCTCGGCAAAAGACCTGGTGCAATTGGCCGGTCTTTCAGAAACTGAAACCCTGCGAGCGGCCTACGGTCTGGCCGCGGCCGGTATGATCAACCTCTCCAGACCGGATCGAAAGAAAGGTTCAGCACCATCGGCCGCTGCTCGTGTTTCTGCTGAATCAGATAAAGAGAACGATGAAATAGCGAAACTCAAAGCTGAGGTTTTGCGCGCTACTCACGTATTTCAGGCCGAAGATTTTTACGAGGTAATGGGAATCTCCAGATCAGCCGATCAAAACGAGATAAAGAAAACCTATTACGCCTTGGCAAAGAGATTCCATCCTGATCGGTCGCACACGCTCGGCGATGCCAGTTTGCGCGAAAAGATGGAGAAGATTTTCCAGAAAATTTCCGAAGCGTACGAGACTTTGGCAAACGAAGATTCTCGCCGGTCGTATGACGAGCGCATCGGAAACACAGGCGCCAGCAAGGCCGCACCCAAAGCGACTAATGTTCAACCGCCGCCGTTCGTACAAACAAACAATAACGTCGCAAATGGAAATGGGAATGCCCCAAAGAAGAATCCGTTTGAACCTGCGCCGACAACATCAGCGCCAAAGCCGCTTTTTCAACCTTCGCCCGCTTCACCAAAAGTTGAGCCGCCAGTGAAGACTCCGCCGCTTTCGACCGAGCCTTCGAAACCTGCGCCGCCCGCAACGGCGGCGACTAATAAACCCACCGTTACGGTAGGAACTCCGGTTGCGGCAAACGTACCAGCGATAAGCTCGACTGAACGGGCAGAACTACTGGCAAAGCGCGCTGCGGAAGCGTTTCACAAAAACGATCTCCTCGGAGCTGTCGAGATGATGCGCCAGGCTGTGACACTCAACCCCGATGATATTAATTCACGGCTTCAATTGATCAAGATTCTGATGCGCAATCAGCGGTGGCATAAAGAGGTTGAGCAACATTATCTAATGTTGATTCAGAAAGAACCATACAACGAGAAATTCCACCATATGCTCGGGAATTATTACAAGCAGACAAATCAACCAGCCAAGGCACAGGCGACATTCAAGAACCTGCTTGAATTAAACCCTTCGCATTTGGCCGCCTTGCGCGAACTGCAACCCGAAGACGATAAATCCAAAGGTAAACAATCAAAGGGCATTCTTAGCGGCGATGTCGGTAGCGTGTTCTCGAAACTTTTCAAGCGATAGCAATCAAATTCGCCGCAGACCTAAAGAGAACTAAATCCTTTTGTCTCGATTCGTAGTCAGGTTTAGGAAGCCTTTCGATGCAGAGTGCCTTCAACATATTTTGCAAATGCTTCCGGCTTTCCTGGCGGCGCGATATCGAATCTCACCGTCATTGTCGTTTCACTTATCTGGGTGTAGACCAGTCGGAACCGTGGAGCTGACGGTGAAGGCTCACTAATAAGCGTTAAAACCTTTTTGTCATCCGACTTAATCACATCATAATGAATCACAAAGCCTTCGTTATCAAAATAGATTGCTTCAAATCCTTTGCCGCTGGCCTTCGGGTGAATGATCATCAAATCGCTGTGCGAGATCGCCGGTTTATCAGCGGTGGCTGGATAGTCAGATTGACTTCTCCTGACGAGCACCTTGCCCTGAAGATCGAGCTTGAACGAAGATTCCCCGCTTCCCTGGCCTGGTTTGCCACCTCCGTCGCCCGTCCAGTCGCCTATCAGGAACTTCATTGCGGACCAGTCTGTTTCGGTCTTTGATTGTTGAGCATTTGTCAAAATCGGCACCCACAGGATTAGCAACATTACCAGACCGAATCTGGTCGGCCCTGAAATTATTCTCATTACTTGATCTCCATAAGCGTTATTCCATCCAAAGTTTGGAGTCAGCAGGTCTCGTCAAGATCATCCTTAACTTTCCGACTAAATGCAATCGCAACTTTATCCGCAACCCGGCTCTGGAAACCGGCATCTTATGAGAGTAACATTTCCCAACGAGCAATTATTAACCTATGAAAACTAAGCCTAAGTCGTTCCCTGTGCTGCTGGTTGCAGCGATTCTGTCAATTTCCGGATTTTCACTTGCTTTGCAACAGCAATCGAAAACAAACCAGGCGACGGTGATTATTCCATCTGACAATAAGCAACCATCTGTCGAAACAAAAGACGTATCAAAACTATCAAGAAGCACCGCCTCAAATTCAGCATCAGAATTGTGGCAACATTCTATTTCCGAGAACACGCGCTTATCAAAAGAACTCGATTGGGTGTTCGGCGGAACGCATCAAGCAGGATGGTCGCTGTATTCCGCTCTTATTGCGAATGTGGTTGGCGCCAACGAGGCATCCTTCGATCAACCCGAATTTGCTTCTGGCGTAGCCGCCTTTCAAAAACAGAATAAGCTCAACACCACATCGGGAATCGTTGATAATGATACATGGTCGCGGTTTGTTTCCTATTTCCAGTCGCGAAGAATCAAAGATCGTATTACCTCCAACCAATTAATCACGATCCCGGTCGAGGATTGCTACGATCCGGAACGTCCGCTGGAACTGCGGCAAGTCGACCGCGCAACGTATGATGCTTACAAACGTATGGTCGCCGCCGCAGAGAGTGATCTTTCGAAAGATTCGAAATCGCTTGACAGTCAATTTTTCAAGATTATCTCTGCATACCGTTCGCCCGAGTATCAGGCTGAGCTACATCGACGAAATCCCAACGCGACTTCTGCTGGACTTGCCACCAACAGTCCGCACCGCACTGGTCGCGCAATCGATATCTACGTCGGTGGTGATCCTGTCAGCACGAAGGACAACAACCGTGCTATACAGGTGGCAACGCCAGCTTATAAATGGCTTGTGAAAAACGCAGCTAAATTTGGATTTCAACCCTATTTTTATGAGCCGTGGCACTGGGAATATAATCCCCAGGTGTCGTCTCAGGTTTCGCAAAAATAGATCCGATTTAAGACCAAATTTTAAGCTCCGGTTCTGACAACAAGTTGCTGTATTAGTTCATCAAAAGATTTACCCCCGATTGAACAATTTCTCCCCTGAAGATTTCTCCACCGGAGCTTCTAATGATTCACCCTCGAGCTGTTACGAATGTCGTCCGTTTCACAATAGTTATATTGATCTTTTTGTTTGTTCCTGCGAGCTTCGCTCAATCAAAGCTGAACACCCATTACGATACAGACGGAGCGCGCGTCGTCGTCAACTTTCCGGCGTTCAGGTTGTATCTTTATCACGGCAATGAATTAATAAAGTCTTATCCCGTTGGCGTGGGCATGAATGATTTCAAACCCATCTTCGGAGAAATGCTGGCGAAAGAAATCGTTTATAATCCATCGTGGTCTCCGACTGGTTCAGCATGGTCCCGTGGACATAAAGCGACTGGCCCGAACGCTCCGGGTAACCCACTTGGCAAAGTTAAGCTGCCGTTGTACGGACTGTACTTGATTCATGGCGGTGCTGCCGCCAGTAATCTTGGTCACGCTGTCAGCCACGGCTGCGTTCGAATGCTGAACCGCGATGCTGTCGATTTAATGGAGCGCATCCTTGAGATTCAGAACGGCGATAAGGGAATTGCCTCCGCGCACCGAGGCGAACACATACGCGGCAGAAGCGTTCCCATCAAACTGGACAAACCTGTTGTGGTCGATTTTCGATACGACACTGTCGCAATTGATGGCGACAAGGTGCGCATCTACCCAGACATATATCATTTCAATGTGGATAGTCAGCAAGCATTGGAATCCGCGCTTACGAATACAGGAACAAGCTGGGATTCATTGAGCGAGAAGAAACAGCAACAGATATTAGCCGCCATTAAACGCTCGTCTCGTCAAAGTCAGACCGTAGCGCTCTCTGATACTCAATCGATCCCGGCGAACAAGAACAAGCGTGGACTTTACGCAACAAGCCATTGATCTGATCGCGGATGCTTTTCGCTAACGCCGCTCGTGATTTGCCCTCGTGATTTGACTTGGTTGTCCGGGTATAATCACCTGCATGAACGAAATCTCCCTTGACCAGCATCTGGAATCTATCAAACGTGCGCAATCATTGATTCGCTCTCATATCAGGAGAACTCCTTTTATAAAGAGCGAATGGCTCTCCTCTTTATCGGGCGGCGAAGTATACCTGAAGATGGAAAACCTTCAGGTGACGCGCTCGTTTAAAGCTCGGGGTGCCCTTTACAAACTGCTGCGCCTGAAAGAAGACGGGGTCAAAGGTCCTCTGCTGGCGGTTTCGGCTGGCAATCACGGTCAAGGACTAGCCTGGGCTTCAAAGATCACCGGTTTCAATTCAACCGTCATCGTGCCGAAAACAGCGCCAGCAACAAAAATAGATGCCATTCGTCGCAGAGGCGCAAACCTTCGGATCGAAGGTAAGGATTACGATGAAGCCGAGATTTTGGCGCGAAAAGAATCCGAAGAGACCGGCATTACCTTCGTTTCTCCGTACAATGATCTCGACGTTATTCACGGACAAGGCACGGTCGCGCTGGATATGCTGGACGAAGTTCCGGCTATCGACTGTTTCGCGGCCCCTGTTGGTGGCGGCGGTTTACTTGCTGGAATCGGATTGGCCGTCAAAGCGGTCCGTCCATCCGCTCCTGTTATCGGCGTTCAGGCCGAAAACTCCGCCGCGGTATACCACTCGTTTCGCGCTAAAGAGATCGTTACAATAATCGACGAACCTACAATCGCCGACGGTATTGCCGGCAATCTTGAAGCGGGCTCCTGCACATTTCCCCTCATCCAATCTACCATTGACGACATATTGATCGTGTCCGAGTCTGAGATTAAGAAAGCGATTATCTCCTGCCTGAACTACGAAGGCATCTTGCTTGAAGGTGCGGCCGCGGTTACAATCGCGGCTTTGATTTCGGGAAAGCTCGCGGAAAAAGGAAGAACGATTGGACTTGTTCTTACCGGCGGTAACATAGACTTTTCCAAGCTGGCCGGCCTGATTACTGACCGAAACGATTAAATCATCCCGTCGTCGTAGGCGAGCCTCGCGGTTTATAGCTACCTTCGGGAATAAATTGGCCGCAAATAGATTCTATCTACTTGGGCTCAAGCGGCATAAAACCATATGGCGTCAGTCAATACTGCAAAACCGTCAGGAAATCTCAACAACGAATTGCAAAGCTACTGGAACCAGTTCGAGGCCTTAAAAAAAGAAGCTCAGTTACTGGCCAAAGACCTGACCTTTTATCAGTTCAACTGGTCGCCCGTTGCTGAAAGATGGTCGATTGCAGAATGCCTGGACCACATAAACATCACAGGACATAAATCAATCCCAACCATTGAAGCTCTGATAAACCAGGCGCGAACCCAGAAACTTACCAGCGACGGGCCGTTTCGCCACGGGTGGATTGGGAACATGATCTTTGTCAAATTTAACGAGCCGCCACCGAAGATCCGCGTTAAAACCTCTAAAAACTACCGACCATCCGGCAGCAGGTTCGTGAACAACGTAATACAGGACTTTCTTTATGTTCAGAATCAGCTTCAAATCCTGATTCACTCTTCGAACGGACTGGACATAGCTAAAGTCAAGGCTCCTTCGCCGACAATCAAAACCATAAAGCTGAGTCTCGGCCAATGGTATGCCTTCCTGGCTGCACACGCCCGTCGACACGTCTGGCAGGCTCGCCAGATTCTTCAGACCGCCAGTTTCCCACCGAATGAATAACGCCGCGCGGGTATTCCGTCATTATTCCAGGCCGGCTCCAACGCTTCGCGCTCCCGCTGAGTTTTCCAGCAATTCAAGTCGGGCTCGCTTGTGAATCTTCATCCCTGCGGCGCTGACAATTGTCCGCAGGGACCTGGCAGTCCTGCCGTGTTTGCCAATGATCTTTCCCATCTCTCCCGGACCCACCTGAAGCTCGAACACAATTGAAGCTTCGCCTTGAATCTCCCGGATCTTTATCGCTTCCGGGTGATCCACAAGAGCCGCAACCATTTGCTGAATCAACTCTTTCATAGCCTGCCCTCGTTTATAGCCAGTTTGATTGGCCGCGTTAGCAATCGATGTTGGATAAGAATCGAACTAAAATCGCGGAACGTTGAAAAATCGAAGAATCGATTAATAAGATTTGGATAAATGATGGAAGCCGCGATGTATGAAAGAGAGCTTAATAAAAGATCTTATGAATGATACACGAGCAATCTGTCGCCCGTAAGGCTAAACAGCGTTCATAGCGGATACGGCGTTTCGCAGACAAACGAACGACCTAACTATCCGCCATTCAAAGAATTAAGGACAGGCTTTACTTAGCCCTGGGCTCCAACTCCAAGCTGTTTCAACGCCACCGCGCTCTCAATCTGCAGGTAAAGCACCAGACGACCGGTTCGATCTGCAAGCGGCAATATCCGTCCATCGCGTGTCACTCGCAGAATGACATCGGAACGGCTGGGTGTCTCATCTTCCAGTTTTACAACTGCCTGATAAGCGGGTTTAAGTTTGTCAGCAATAGACTTAGCTTTGTCCAAGAACTTCTCTGGGGTCAGAATCGTGACTTTCATCGGGGACATTATAACAGCTTTACCTGAAATTAGCCACTTTTTGACTTAGCCGTTAGGCTGGCGTGGCCGATAAATGGTATTTAATAAGCGTATTTTCAAGCACTTACAGGAATTAATAGACAGACTAATAGATTTCCTGTACCCTTCACGGTTTTGTTTAACAATATGGCTTAACAGTCCGTAGGAAAGCCATCAGAAAGGAGGATAGAACGCAATGAACGAGTACGTGATCCGTTTCCATGGTGGGCAGCGTAATGGCGACTACCGCATTCGGGCAGTTTCCCGTTTCTACGCTGTAAAGCAGTTGCGCGAGCAACTCAGCGAAGCCGAGCGTCAGGCGCTGCGTGGAATGAAGCTGACAGTAACGGCCGTTATGGCCCGTCCGATGGCTGCCTAATCTCGACCTCGCCGGGTGTGCTTTGTCAGGGCCTGCCCGGCCAAACCATTCTTCTAATACTCCTTTTTTTAAACCGCCATTGAGAACTCACCGGTCGTGGTATTCTTGACATTAAGATGGGGCTAAGAGACTGGATAAAGAGAGCCTTTGGTTCGGCGGATGACTCCCGCGATTTCCCTGACGACCCTGAAGACGACCTTGATCCTTATAATCCCTTTCCAGAACCGGTTGTTATCGAGTTCACCGATGTGCTCGACCTCCATCACATCCCACCAAAGCAAGTAAAGGCGGTTGTTGAAGAGTTCTTAACCCACGCCCAAGCCAAACAGTACCGGTACGTCCGGATCATTCACGGCAAAGGCATCAGCGTCCAGCGGAAGATAGTCCGATCGATCCTTTCCGAAAAACCGTTCGTCGCGAAATACTCGGATGCTCCACCCGAAGCTGGTGGCTGGGGCGCTACTGTAGCAGAGTTAAGATTCCCGCCTGAAGCGTGACACCAACTGTCCAACTTGCAGGGTTCTTATGCTGCGTCACACGAAGTGTCACAGGCCTTAATTAATAGAAAATAAAGAGCTTGCGCTGCTGTGACAGGCGTGACATCACTCGGCCAAATCCCTGCGAACGTTTCGGGTTGGAAGGTTCTTAACCGATCTCGGACCCAGGCTCCTGCCCCGACCTTCGATACGGATCACGGACCATTAAGTCAGTATGTGACGCCAATTGGCCAGGAAGATTCTCTGTGACAGTCAGGTGTCACAGCACTATTTATACTGTCGAAAAGACTTAACCTGGCTGTGACAGGTGTGACGCCAGTTGGCCAAATTCCGCCTAGCGCTCCGTTTTCTGAGAACAGCGCACCGCAAACAGCTTTACATATTTAGACATAGTTATACGGCGCGGATACTTGAGCACCGACCGCTTCAACGTTAGTAATATTAGCAGTTTATTCTCTCGCTACAGGTGTGTCCTGCCTGTGAAAAATTTTTCAGAGATCGTAGTGAAGATTTCATGTATCACTTAAGATCCGCCAATCTTTGAAAAAGCCTGGAGCGAAGCGCAGACCCTTGACGGCGTTCCGAACGGAGGCTACCTGCTCCCGATCTCTACGAACTTTTGGCTGCCGATCTGCTGTTTGACGGTCTATTTTTCCGGTCTGCAATCGTATACGTCGCGTATACATTCGTGTGCTTTTGTCCACGTTTGTATACGCGATTTCCGCAACTCACCAGCGCTCAACTGTATACATTTGCGGACAACTGTATACAGGCGTATCCCCAAAAACGGGGATGACGTGTCTCACTCAATCCGGATGCGCAGCATCCCCCGCCTGATCGCGCTACTTTGCGACTACCTGAAATGCCTCTCGTCTTGTTATCGCCAACGCAACGGGTGCCAACAAGTAACATGTATTCTTCAGTGCCGCGTAGACTAAAATGCAATAAAGACTAATTAGTTTAAGCTTCTATAACGTCGGCCGCAACTCACTTTCTGGGCTAATCACGGCCAACAATGGTGGACAAATAGCAAGATGATTTAAGATTCGCCTTAGTAATATTGAAAGGGACGGACAGTCCTGCAAATCCTCAACGTCAAGGAGCGAATCGCAATCAACCTGCATCTCTGCACCGAGAACGACAATCTCGGATGGCGCAAGTTGTAAGGCACAACTCCTAACCTTATTTGCGGAAAAACCGATTCCGAGAGCAGCTCCCATCAAATTAATATGAGATCCCGAATCTCCAAACTGAGTTATCGATGGGGAAATGAGTCGCTCAGCTTTACCTTTTCGGTATGAGCATAAACTCACATTGCCGATCCCTGATGCAACAAAATGCTTACCGGCCAGTAGAGCGACTATTGCGGAATAATAAGTATCTGCCTTGGCCGCCATATTCCCGATTTCAAGGACTCCAATAAGGTTTGACAATGTTTTCTCTGACGAATTCGACGTCTCAATAATCACTTGCGAAAGCGCATCAGCTAATTCATCTGCTGTTTTCTGGATTTTCTCGTCTGCTTCTTGAAACGTGGATTCATCAGCGAGGTCGTTATGCCGAAGAATTAATACAGTACGAAGCGGACTATCTGAAGTTCCAACTCCACTGCTAAGATGGAAAGCTCGCTTTATACTGTCGCCAGATGGCTCTATCACAGAAACAGCTAAACGACTTTGAGTTATTATGTTCATCACGATTTATGGTTTTAACCTCATTAGAACGTCGCCACCTTTTGTAACCACAATCTCACCTGTGCTAAGAATTGTTGTTAGGACTCCGCCGACATTTTGCAACGTTATATATCCAGCGGTTGGCCCTCCCTCAACTACGACACCAGGCCCCAGACCAAGAGATTCCACGGCCTGATTAAGAATCTTCATCGATTCAAGCATTGAGCTTGGATTAGCTGCATTGAACCCTGACTGGATCGTTCGTAAAACCTGGGCTAATTTCGAGGTTCCGTTTAATAGACCAAGCGATACAGCTTCATCTACCGTAAAACTGCTCGACAACCCTAAGGTGGTTGAGCCTACACCAGTCAGCGTTATGAACCCGAGCGCTAAAGGCGTCGACTCAGCTGTAAAAACAATCAAGGGTAGTTTAACAAACTGCCTTTCGGTAGGAAATAACGGCACGCCGGCATGAGAGGTTGTATTAGGCTCCCCATTCCCATCAAGGGAGATATGTCCATTTGCACTCAAGGTGACCTGCTGCCCGACTTTGACTTTATAACCCTGGCTCTGAAGTGACGCCGCTGCCGCTGCATCTATGTAGGCGCCAGTGACAACTTCGAATTGCTTGCCGAGCTCTTTAGTAGCTTGTTCTTGAGACTTTATATTGTCATAAAAGTATATTTGACCGGTATTATTATTTCTAACAAAGACAAGACCGCTCGGATCAATGTAAATGAGGGGATTATTCAACACATACGCATATCGATTCCATGATTGCGGATCCCTTAAACGCATGCTCAAGCGTGACGAGTCAGCGCTGGTGAACCTTCCCTGAGCATTTGAGTAATATCTAGCGTTAAAGAAATCCAGCCCCGTTTCAGTATCTCTCTCTTTCGAGGTGAACTTCTGCCTCGGATTATTTGATCCGTCGAACTGTGTGATATTAGATCGCGCACCCGCCGCAGGGCTTGTGGCGGTGATCTCCTCTCCAAACGGCTGATAATCATGCCAGCTTAATACGGTACCAGTATTAGCATCTGTCACTACTCTCGGCGTTCCAAGGTGATCAGGTGTCAGGTATTCCGCTGCGCCGTTCGGCACAATGGTTGACAGTACTCCATCGGCTCCATATACGTGCTCCTTCAACAGATGAGGGAGTTGCGATTGCCTGCACGTCCTTGTGAAACAGGTATTTAAAGACACCTCCTGTATCAGCTTATCTTCTATGTCATAGATCATGTACGAGCTGATCGATGAGTTCTTCACTCGATTGCCTTCTCCGTCATACTCGTAATCATTGGGAACGCTATCGAAACCAGTCATCATGTTCTCGGCATTAAAAAAGTACGTATGCCTGCCATCGTTGGTGAGATTCCCCGAAGCATCATAGGTCATTCCGACGATCTGGTTCTTCTGATTGAATGTCACATCCGGAGGGCTAGTGGTCGAGCCATCGTTATGGAGTTGACGATTACCGTACCGGTCATAGACGTATGCCTGCTGCCAGGCCGGCGTCGAACCACCATTGTCGATTTCATATGCTGACGTGAGTCGATTCAGCGAATCATAAACAAACGTTTGAGCAAATATATTGGTTCCTATCGCGCTGGTTTCGGTCAAAACATTGCCATTATTATCGGTACCGGTCGAACTGTAAGTGTAAGTCAGTTGCAACGAGGAAACGCCGGTGGCAGCG
>DASRDY010000352.1:0-35554 GCA_035652355.1 Blastocatellia bacterium | reverse complement strand
ACCTGTTCAAGATCTTCGCCGCGTTCAGCGTCGGAAAGAGCGACATGATCCTCTCTCAGGAACAGTTGAATGCCGCGTGCGATGAAGCAAAAAAACAGGGACTGCGTGTACTGGTGCACGCATACAAAGATGCGGTGCGCGCCGCAACTGTTGCCGGTTGCACTCAGATAGAGCACGGAGTGCTGGCCTCTGATGAAACCCTTAAATTGATGGCGGAAAAAGGAACCTATCTGGATCCGCAGGCTGGCCTGGTATGGGAAAACTATTTGCAGAATAGAGAGAAATTTGTCGGAACACCGGGATACGCGACGACTCTGGAAGGCTTCAATACTATGGAGACGCTGATTCCGGAATACCGCGAGTTCATGCAACACGCATATAAGACACCGGGGTTGAAAATCGTATTCGGCTCTGATGCTGTCGCAGGAGCGCACGGTCACAACGCGGAAGAGTTTGTCGATCGTGTCACTTATGCTGGAGTCGATCCTATGGCAGCAATGGTGTCCGCGAATTCTCTGGCCGCCGAAGCGATGCGGCTATCGGACCATATCGGGTCTATCGCGCCAGGTTTGCAGGCGGATATCATCGCGCTCGATGGTGATCCGTTGAAAGACATCACTGCAGTTCGAAGAGTCGTCTTTGTGATGAAAGGTGGCGTCGTTTACAAGAATGTCGCTCGCCAAAGATGAAAGTTACGTTGTGAAGACAAGAACCAGGCTATCAAAATCGATTACAACTGCCCAGTTCGAGAACGGCTATTGGTATGCGACGGAACTGAAGAAATTTGCTGAAGAAATTGGCATTCCTTCAGCCGCCAGGCTGAGAAAAGATGAACTGGAAAAGGCGATCATCGGATTTCTTAACACGGGAACTATAGAGACTCCGACCAAACGAAATTTATCGAAAGAAGGTATCAGAGATATCGACAAGGGGTTGAGTCTCGACCTTCCGATCGTTAATTACACCAGCAACAAAGAGACAAAACAATTCATTGAAAGGGAAGCGCAGAAAGTCGCCCCTGGATTAAAGCGAAAATCAGGCGCGCGTTACCGGCTGAATCGCTGGCGCGAAGAACAACTGACCAATGGCGTCAAAATAACTTATGCTGATTTAGTTAATCAGTACGTTAAGCTGAATCAAACAGAAGGTCGCTTTGAAAAAATACCTCAGGTGCGATACGTAAATTTCCTCGGCGATTTTTTATCGGCAGAGAAAGGCGCGTCGAGAGAGCAGGCAATAGCGGCCTGGAAAAAATTGAAAGAGATTGACGCTCCGAAAACTTATGATGCGTGGAGAAAGCTACGATCTTCAGCGAAAGAGGATTAGGTGTGACCATGGCAACAGAGCAGGAAGGCCAATATCAACTTCTAATCGAGAACTATTTTCGCGTTTTCAATAACCCATCGTCCACATTCGAGGATTTAGAAGAATTCCTTCACCCTGAAATAGTGTGGCAGGAAATGCCGAATTGCTTTGGTCCTATCGGCCGAATCGCCAGGCTCGATGCCATTCGCCCGAGTTGGGAGCGAGGTCGCGAGTTTCTGGCGGAGCAGGAATATATTCTGCAAGTGATTATAGTCAGCGGCGACACGGCGGCAGTCAGATTCATCTGGCGAGGAAAGATTTCTAAATCAATTGCTGGACTGGCAGTCGGGACGGAGTTGAGCGGGCAGATAGCTTCGTTCTTTCAATTTCGCGATGACAAGATAGTCAAACAGGTTGATTATCCTTGTTACGATCCGATTCCAAACTCATCGACTGACGAGACCCAGCGCTTGAACTGAACCCAGACCACGATATGGCTATTACTTTCGGACTTTGGGCGGAATGCAAAGACAACGGGAAGCTGAAGCTCTCGCCGCGCACTTTGACGGTTTGGAGCATACGTTGCTTACCGGCCGTACTATCAAATGGGGAATTGATCTGGCTAAAGTTTTTGAAATGTCGCACGGCGTTGATGTAGCGGCAGGGCATTTAAGTCGCTATGGCGTTCGCACGCTTCAGGATGCTGTTGAAATGACGGAGGCTGGGCTCCGTCTTTATCGTCATCTAAAGTCCGGCCCCGCGTTCCGTTACGCAAGAGTATGCCTGGAGCCGGCCACGATTCCGATGCTGGAGCTTAATGACTATGTTGACGATTTAGGAAAAGCTGGTCGGCAGCTTTTGATCAAGTGTGCGGTTGACGAGCAGCTTTATAGAGAACTTGGTTCGCCCATCTCGTTTTATCCGTTTCGCGAGGGATATTGGTGGAACCGATACCAAGGCGAACGGTATATGCCGCTTTACAGCCAAGATCACGGCGAGTTAAATGAACTGTGCAGGGACTTGTTTCCAGAGTATTTCCGCTATTGATGGCTCCGGTCACCTTTCGGATCTGCATTTTGTATGAACTTCGTTTACCCACAAAGCCTGTTGGATTCTGCTCTTCCGGACGAGATGTTTCAGGATGAAGCGACTGCACTATCACAGAATGGACATGGTATCTCACTGATAGATAGCGAAAGACTCGCTTCACGAACTGCAAAGCTGCGACCGGCGGTCCAATCAGGAGTGACTGTCGTTTACCGAGGCTGGATGCTATCACCTACAGAGTACGAGAATCTCGAGTCCTCTATAACTGCCGCAGGCGCTGTACCTCTGACGGCCAAAGACAAATACCTGGCTACGCATTATTTGCCGAACTGGTACTCGGCCATATCTGATTTGACGCCAGAGACCGTAGTTCTGCCTCTTGACGTCGATTGGGAGGCCGAATTGAGTAAGTTGGGCTGGGAGGGTTTTTTCGTAAAGGATTACGTCAAATCGCTCAAGACATCCGTTGGTTCCCTAATCAAACGTCCCGAAGATATTCGAATTGTTGCGGCGGAGATGGAAAAATATCGCGGCACGATTGAAGGTGGGCTTTGCGTGAGGAGAGTAGAGGATTTTGTACGGGAGACCGAGCGAAGATATTTCGTCATTTACGGCCAGCCATATTCAGCAGACCGCGCGGATACAATTCCGGAAATCGTCCACGATTGCGCCAGCCGCATTAACAGCAAGTTTTTCAGCGTGGACGTTGTTTGCCGCACCGATGGTAATCTCAGAGTTGTAGAGATCGGCGATGGTCAGGTTTCCGATCTTGTTGGTTGGCCCGTTGAGCGATTCGTTGAGATTTGGACTGAGCTTGTGGGTCCGAATGACATCTCTTGATTTTTTCTTGATCCCGTCACGCGGGATCCGTGTGCGTTATCAACCCTCTATCCGTTTCATCCCGCGCTCTGCGGTGCTTTCATACGCAAGTATTGTTGCAACGTTTTTCTTTTCGACGGGGTTAAGCAAATTGTCACTGTAATTTGGATTCGCTTTATACCAGGAAAAGCTGCTGAAATACCCCTGCAGCCATTTGTCTTTGAACGTTCGACCGTGGCGAGCAAAGATTTCATTGCGCAGCTTCCGTGCGTCTTCAAGGAACAATCCGGTTAGCAATGCTGTGCTTACCGGTTGAATGCCCAGGTTTTCGTGAACCTTATTTTCGTAGGCAACTATCGTCGCAACGTTGGCCACTTCGGTTGCCGATAACTGGTCGTCCTTGAAATCCGGATTGTATTGATACCACGGCTGCGAATCGAAATGATCCTGAAGCCAAATTGTGTTGAACTGGCGACCGTGAAGCGCATAGATCTCGTTACGCAGTAGTCGCAACTCGTATAAACCGAGACCGTGTAACTGGTCCTCTGTCAGCTTCTTATTCTGAAAAACAATCATATCTCCAGGCAGAATCTTTAAGCCGCGTTGTGTTTTTTCAGCCTCAGAGATCGTCGCGATGTTTTTGCGCTCGATTTCTGACAAAGTTGCTGGGTTGTATTTCGCAGGTGAGTACCAGTACCTGTCTTCAAAATAAGTCTGAAGCCACGGCTCGTCATCGAATCGGGCTCCGTGAATCGCCTCAATTTCCGCTCGCATCACGCGAAGCTCTGCCAATGAATGAGTACCGAGCGCTGCTTGGGTGAAAGCCTGGTTTTGATAAAACCGAAGATCGCCGGGTTCGATCTGTTTGTGTTTTGCTGATTCTTCTCCGCGAATTTTGTCGAGATTTTTGCGCTCTGTGTCGTTGAGCATCGAGTTGCGAAACTGATCGTCGGCTTTGTACCACGACCGGCCGTCGAGAAAATCCTGGATGTCCTGCTCCTTGAATATTCGACCGTGCCTGCCAAAGATAATGCCCCGCAGGAGCTTCAGGTTATCCAGCGACATCGCTTTCACGTCCGCATCATTGATAACCTGGGTTGAGAAATCGAACTTTTCCCACTTCGCAACAGCATTCTGGGCCAGCGCTCGCGATTCTAACAAGCAACAAGCGATTGCTAACATTATCAGTAAGCCGGACCCATAATTTTTTTTCATAAAGGACAACTCCGCAAAAACAAACCTGAGTTGATATTACGCTACCTACTTCTTTGCGACAACGTCGATCTCACTGTAAAAAGTGTTTCCAAAATCATCATCGCCCTCAGTCATCGAGCAGTCGAACAATAAATATCGGTATTTACCCAGACTGCCGGTCGTGTCGGTGATGCTCACTCCATATTGGCCGCCACCTTCGCCCTGTTTTGGTCGCGTGTCGACGGTAGCAATCAGCTTCCACCCTACGGTTGCCGGATCGATATTGCTCTTTGGAGTACCGTTGAACTTCGGGTCATCACCGTTGCTCATATACAACCTGTAAACTTGCGGCCCGCGAGTATTCGGATGCCACGAATACGTGTTTATCTGAGCGATCTCTATTGCACTGCCCAGATCGATTCGAAAACGACCGCCGCCTGTACCTGCATTGAAGAAGAAGTTCGATCCTGGATCGTCTTCGAAATCCGGTAATCGACCATCCGTCACAGCGTCAAGATCTGCGCCGTTCGGGTCGACCTCGCCATCAACTAAGACAAGCTTTGCTTTTGTCGCAGCATCGTCTTTTGACGGCGACGGCACGTTCTTGAACTTGAAATCCTTATTCTCAGCAGGTCCGCTGTTGTGATCGACGGTGATCTTAACTTCCGGTGGCATTGCGATCATTGACCCTGATACCATAAAGACAACGCAGGCCATGTACCAAAGTTTGCGCATCAGTTCTCCTTAGTTCCTAGTCCGTTTTTGCATCCGATCCACCTTCGGGACCAAAGAAGACAACCCACACAACCAGATCGTCGGTGAAATCGACAAAACGATGTTCAACTCCGGCTGGAACAAACAGAAAGTCGCCCGGCCCAAACGGATGGCGAGCTTCGCCGTTTATGAATTCGCCTCTTCCCTGCATTACGATGTAGGCTTCGTCGCGTGTATGTGGCCCCTGTGGGTCATTGTCGCGAGGAGCGTAAATCTCAACGGATAAAGAATCGTGTTCAAGAAGGATAGCGAACCTTTTACCTTCGGTGGTTGGGATTCTCGAAACAGCATCGGCTAAAGTAATTCGTCTTCTCTCGGATTCGATGGCGGACATCTTGGCTCCTTTTCCATAGAAACTATAAGTGACTTCAAGGCTTCTTTCCCTCAAACATCACTTCGACCGTCTTTATTTCATATGGACCTGTTTGGACTGTTATTTCACGACCATTTGATCCGAGCGTAAGAGGACGTCCCTGCTTTTCCATCAGGTTCGTTTCAAGAGCTGATGCCGCTTTATCCGGTAACTGTATTTTAACCTGAGTTTGTCGGCCGGCAAACTCATAAAATCTGAATATCAGTGCGTCGTCATCTTCGGCCTTTTTAACGACTGTCATAATTACATTTCGCGGTTCGATGCTGGCGAACGAATATCTGGTCGGTAACGGACCCGCATGAGGAGTGGTAGTGACAGCAATCAATGGATAGTTCAGCTCGTACCCTTGCTGCATTGTTCCACCAGATTCCCAGTTGCCCGTGTGTGGATACAAACCATAAGTGAATTCATGAAGTCCTTGATCGGTACAGCACTCGCCGCCGTTGCTAGGATAAGTAGCAGCGCGAAGCAGCGAAAGCCGAATTACATTGCCTTTTGCGTCATAGCCATATTTGCTCGCATTCAACAGGCTGATTCCGTGATTGCCGTCGGATAGATCACCCCAGCGAATTGCGGGAACTTCGAACTTTGCTTCTTCTGCCGGTGTGTTGCGCGTAGTAGGACGCTGAATTGTTCCATAAGGGATTTCATATGTTGCGAAATCCGTTTTGACGTTCGGCTGAATGCCTGCCTTTAACAGGATGTGTTGTTCGTGCCAGTCAACCTGTGTCTCGACTTCAATGCGAGGCACGCCAGCATACAAACAGACATTTTGAACGAAAGTGGAGTTCTGGAATTTATGTTTGATGCGAACGACCGCGCGAACCGGGCCGTTTTCAACTAAAGTGACCTCTTGTGGCTGTTTCAGATCCCAGCTTTGCTGATCGAATCTGATCTCCCACGCATCCTGTCGCAGAGGTTTATCGACGAATGTCTGCAGGAGGTTACCGCAGGAACCTGGCGAAAGAGTTTCCTTGCCGTCTGCTTTGTTGATCAGGCTTGTGATGCAACCGGTAGTTGGATCGATCTTAACGATCAGGAATTCGTTTTCGAGCGTCGTTCCGTTGACCTTAAGTTGTGTGACTGGCTCGACGCCGGTATGGGTTGAAACAAGATGTATTACTTCATACCCGAGCGCGGGAACGTTGCGGGCCAAGATTCTAGCCTTTACTTTGCCTGTTGCGGCCTCGGTAGAAATGATTTGCAAAGGAACCAGTTGTCCGCGGGAATCGAATGCTTCCAGAAGCTGCAGCGGTTCTGGCAATTGCGCCTCGACAATTACCGAGCCAGTTCTATCCCACGACAGCGGGTTGTAAACGACGATCGGCGCGCCTGAGCCGTGAGTATCAATTCTCGACGATAACTCTCCCAGCGCGCCATTGAGTATCTTTTCGCCTTGAGATGAAACCTCGCCCAGATTTCGCGCGGCATCCAGATAGTTCACCGCTATGCCTGAACCCGGCATTATGTCGTGAAAGTGATCGAAGAGCAGCTTGCGCCAGGATTCCTCGAATTGTTCGTGCGGATAAGTACGCAAATTGAGATATGAGAAAGCAGCGAACTTTTCCGCGTTCTGCAACAGCTCTTCGTTTTGCCGGATCAACTTCTTAGTCTCTGACTGAGTTGTATAACAACCGCGATGGTATTCCAGATAAAGCTCGTCATTCCACACCGGAGGATTAAGCGAGCCATTCTGCAAATTCTTTTGGATATCCGCAAAGAAAGAATGCGCTGTGCTGAACGATATTTGAGGAAAAGCCGTCGCTGGATCGCGGAGGCGAACAAGCTCGTCCAGCATCTCTCTTGTCGGGCCGCCGCCGTGGTCGCCGACTCCATAAAGATGCATGACTTCGGGAAATTTAGTCTGCGGCGCATACGTCGCGATATCCCCACCCATTCGAACGGCATCGGCTCCGTTATCGTAACCGTGTGGGAAAAATGTCAGAACTCGGCTGCCATCTGGGGATTGCCACCAGAAGAGCTTGTGCGGAAATACCGTGGTTTCATTCCAGGACATTTTTTGCGTGACAAAATAATCGATGCCGGATTTCTTATAGATTTGCGGCAGTTGCCAGTTATATCCGAATGAGTCAGGATTCCAGCCAATGTTTACGTCAACATCGAACTTCTTTTTGAAATATCGTTTTCCAACCAGCAGTTGACGAACAATAGATTCGCCGTCGGGCATATTCAGATCTGGCTCGACCCACATTCCACCGACTATTTCCCAGCGGCCTTCTTTTACTCGTTGCTGAATCTGACGAAAGATGTCAGGGTATTTTTCTTCAAGCCATGAAAACGTCTGCGCGCTGGATTGGGCGTAAGTGAAGTCCGGATACTCTCGCATCAATTGGAGAGCAGTCGTGTAAGTGTTGCGGACCACCTCCACTGTTTCGGTCCACGGCCACAGCCACGCCATATCGATGTGCGAGTTACCCACGGCTTTGATTGAGAATTGTTTCATCCACGCGCTGATCGGTTTTAACGCCAGGTTTGCTTCTTCCAGTGAATGAACGAAGCCCTGCTGGTCTCCGCGATCAAGTGCAGTAACATCGATAGCGTTTACTACTGTATCCAGTTGTTTTTCGCGCTCTGAATTTCCTTTCGGAAAACCGGCCATTATCGCGACAGCAGTCTGTATTTCTCGTCGTAGTACACCTGGATCGGGTTGACCGGGATAGTCGATCGACAATCGGGCATCAGAAAGCCTGCTGGTGCTGACTGCGACCAGTATTCGCTGGCCGGGGACCGCTTTTTCAGTAACAAGTATTGGTAACAACAAGCGACCTTCGCCCGTTGCAACCATCGAGCCATTGAAAAAGACTCGCGCGAGTGACGCGACGCGCAATGCCAGATGCACCCGCGCGCCGCGAATATCTTTGCCGCCTACCATCGAAGGTATTTCGATCCAGGTGCGATACCATCCTGGCGAATCATTAGAGCCCGATTGATTCCCGTTTCTTCCAAAAGTGACGGCTGTCCAATTGGAATCGTCGAGTCCGACGTCTTCCGGGTGGGGTATGTCGGCAACGTGATAGCGCCACTCGGTTACAGGAAGCGAAGTCATCGCATCGAGACGATTGAGCACGTTCATATAACGTTCGGGCGGTTTGGCCGGTGCCGGCTGTGGTCGAGGTTGCGCAAACAATGAGCCCGATAGAAAAACGCTAAATACTATAGCGACCGCAGAATTTCTCAGGGTGGACTGCATATTATCAAAGCCTTTCGGACCTGCTCTTGATCGGTCTCGTAATAAACCGCGAATTGAAGATAAAGAAACAAGGCGTCTAGTCTTATAAACTGTCCGGCAGTTTTATGGAAGGACCAAAAGTGGGTTTGGTTTACAGATAAAAAATACCCCATCGATCTTTTGGATCGATGGGGCAGGATAGGCTTGTCTGTGGCTTATTTATGAGGCCGCTAATATAAACGTTGTTTTGCCCGATGCCTTATCGAAAACCTCCAGCGTTGGCATTACACAGGGGGTGATGCCGTTTGCATCCACTTCGACTGTAACTTCGGCTCGAATCGCGGTACGAACGCCGCCGGTGAAACTTGAGAAGTTGAAATCCAGGAGACCGGCTTTACCTGGATTGAGAGTCTGAATCGAGGTCGCAAGGAGACTGCCATCGCTTCCAAAGAAGCTCAACCGAACCCTGCAAGGACCTGGCGGAAAGCCGTTGACCGGAAAGAAATCTTCCGTATTTACCACGTTGAGACGAGCCGTCTGACCGGTGGTAATTCCGGTTATGCCGAAAGACATCGTCGTATCCATCGACATCCCTTCCATCAGATTATCTCCGCCCTGATAGGTGATTGAAGTCTGTTGTGAACGGGTGTCCAGCAGCTCGAAGCTCTGTTTCACGCACGGAACCAATCCATTCGCGTCCGGATCAACAAGAACTACGGGACGGATCCGTTTACGTAGAGGAGCGAATGGTACGTCGGTCGGCGTGTAGTCCAGCGTGGCCGCTTGTCTAAGTCCAAGTGTCACGAATTGCTGCGCCACCAATGTTCCATCCCCATTGTATATGGCGAGATTGAAACGCCACGGTCCGGGCGTGCATGGTCCCGGGGGAAATCCGGAGGCGTCCGGTGTGCACGGGCCCGGCGGAAACCTACTGTAGTCGATTCGGTCGACGAACACATTCAGCTTTCCCGATTGCCCAAACCCGATGCCGATCATTCCAAATCCTGGTTGATTGGCCAGGGTAATTGGATCGATCTGTGCATTTGCAATGCCCGCCAGAAAAAGGACGAACACCGTCAACAAAGTGATTCTGAAGAATTGGTTGCGCATTTTTCCTGAAGACCTCCTCACAGTCTGATGATCATTATTAGGGCGTTTTGTTTCTTATTGATTTCGATCAGGAAACACAGTTCTTCAGGGTAGGTTCTGGGCACTGTCCGCGCCGCGATGCTTACAGATGATTTGGCGCAATCCGATAAAAGGCCCCGGTCGGCCCTCAGGAGTTGCGTCGTTGCCCACCAGCGAACGGCGCAACTCCTAAGGCGAGTCCTTTGCCTTCCAACAGTAGATGATGCGGGGAGCGATTGGATATTACTAACGGTGCAAGATTTTTTTGATTTACCGCGCAAAGTCCTGATTAATCTGAAAATCCTTCTTTTGACATGGCCGGACAATTCCTGCACAATTAACCTGCCCACCAGCAGATCGCCGGCCCCTGACTTTGCCGGCGGATCGGTTATCGTCAGTTTATCTGGATCATTCTTCAGGCTGCGCCTATGTTAAAGACACGGTTGTCTTTTTTGTTCGGACTTTTTGTTTTATTCAATGTTCTTATGGCGGTCGGTTACGGCCAACAACAATTGCCTGCCGTTGCTGATACTACGGCGGATGAGGCAGCAGTGCGCCAGCTTACAGCCGATTACTTTGCGACCTACCCGCGCAGAGATCTGGATGCGATGATGGCATTCTGGAGCACCAAAGCGCCCACTTTCGATTCGCGCAAAAAGTTGATGCAAACGCGAATAGCCGAGCGCGACAAAATTCAGCTGAGTAATTTCACGCTCCGACATATGAATGTCGATGGTGATAAGGCATTTGCCCGCGTCGAATTCGAAATGAGCGCAAACTTAATCAGCACCGGCAAACCAGTTCCAAACCTTGGATGGAGCACCAGCACAATTCGGCTCATCAAAGAAGAGGGTCAATGGAAAATCTGGGCGCACGAAGATGGGTTTGATGTATTAGCCCAAGAACTTCTAGCAGCGAAAATTCCTGAAGCCCGCGACCAGATGTGGGAAACCGAGCATCAGGAATTCGCGATTTATGTCATCTACGCGATGTACACGACCGCGCCAAAGTTAATCAAAGAGTCCAAATACCAGGAAGCGCACGAGGCTCTCGACTTTGCTCTAAAACTCGGTGACCGATATAACATACAGAATTACACGATCTATCTTCTTTCTGAATCCGCCGATGTTTATCGTCACGAAGGTAATTTCACGCTCGCGCTCGAACAGGTAGAGCGGGCGCGAATGCTTGCGGAGCAAGGTAAGGACAAACTGGCCCTTCTTGTTGCATACGAATATACTGGGTTCGTTTATTTTGCTCTCGGCGAGCCAGTCGACGCGACAGAATATTTTCAGAAAGCGTATAACCTGAAAGACGAAGCTAAAGTATCTAACGTGAAAATTGCCGAGATCGTCGACGCACTGGGAGCTTCGGCCTATCTAGCGTGCAATTACGGAAAGGCGCTGGAGCTTTATCAAAAAGGCGCCGAGTGGCGGAAAGAACCCGAAGGACTGATGGGACAGGGCGCTCCGTGGAACAATATCGGCGCTGTTTACGAGATGACCGGCGATTACGATCTGGCTCTGAAATTTTTGAATATGAGCCTGGATTACAACCTGAAACACAATAACAGAGAGATGGCCAGCATGGCGCTGGGCAATATCGGTACGCTTTATCATATGCGGGATCAATATGACGAAGCTCTGAAATATTTTCAGCAGAGTTTGTCGTTTGCTGAAGAAGTTCAGGCTAAGCCAAGAATCGCCGGAGCTCTTCAAGGAATTTCGAATCAGTACGAAGAGATGGGCAACTATGAAACTGCTCAGGAATATCTTGAAAGGGCTTTAAAGCTTAGCGAAGAGATCGGGCATCACGGATTAACGGCCTCTATTATTACGAACATGGCCGGCTTGTTGATAAAAGAAGGGAAATTCACTGAAGCAATTGCCACGGCTCAGCACGGTGCGGAGCTTTCCGGAAAAATCCTCGATAGAGTCGATCTAACATCCGCTTATACCATCGAGGGTGAAGCATATTTCAAACTCAAACAGTTCCCGGAGGCGCAACGTGCCTATAACGAAGCCATCGAAAATATAGAAAGCATGCGCAAGGATTTTGCCAGTCCCGACGAGCAACGACAGCATTTTCTTGAATCCAAGCTGGATGCGTATATCTCTATGGTCGATCTGCTGGCTACCGAGGGCAAATCCGAAGAGGCGTTGAAAATGGCGGAACGCGCGAAAGCGCGAGTTCTGTTGGATGTGCTTGAGAATGGCCATTCAAATACTTCCAGGGTGTTAACCCTGGCCGAACGGACCCAGGAAGATCATTATTTAAATGTGCTGAAATCGCTGAATATGCAGCTTCAAAATGCGCTGCAGGACAGCAATCCAAACTCGACGGAAGTAGAGAAACTGAAATCCGATGTTCAGAAAGCTCGATTGGACCGTGAGGCATTTCAGACTGCTCTATATGTCGCACATCCTGAATTGAAAGTCAGACGTGGCGAAGTTGATCCTTTCGATATCAAGAAGGCCGCGACTTTGATACCGGATTCCAAAACAGCAATTGTTGAATTTGTCGTCATGGCGGCCAAAACGTACGTTTTTGTTTTGAGCAAAGAGAATTCAAGCGGTTCACAGGATAGTTTGCCGGGCATTAAAGTTTACACTATTCAACTTGCGCAAAAGGACCTGGCTAAACTGGTAAATGATTATCGAGATAGAATCGCGCGCAGGGATTTGTCATTCAAGGATCCGGCCGGGAAGCTCTTCAAACAACTGTTGCAGCCGGCAGAGGCGCAACTGTCGGGTAAGACCAAATTGATCATTGTGCCCGATGGACCGTTGTGGGAGTTGCCTTTTCAGGCTTTGATTACGACGAATGGTCATTACCTGATCGAAAGGTCGGCCATTGCATACGAGCCTTCGATCTCAGTGTTGTATCAGATGGAACAGAAGAAACGAGATGCGGATCCGAACCTGTCAAAAGGGAAGTTGCTGGCGTACGGCAATCCTGCGATAGGTCAAGACACGATCAGTCGATTGAATCTGACGTTGCGCGATGAGCGATTGACTCCGTTGCCCGAAGCCGAAGTCGAAGTGAACTCGGTTGCGAAGATATATGGGACAAAGCAGAGCAAGGTCAGCGTTGGTCCTGACGCCGACGAAGCAAAGTTCAAAGCGGACGCCGGTCAATACAAGATTCTCCATCTGGCTACGCACGGGATATTGAATAACTACAGCGCAATGTACTCGCACATCGTATTGTCGAAGGATGAAAAAGGCGAAGAAGATGGTTTGCTGGAAGCCTGGGAGATAATGAATCTGGATTTGAAGGCCGACTTAGTAGTGTTGTCGGCGTGCGAGACGGCTCGGGGAAAATACGGCGCAGGCGAGGGCATCATCGGATTGAGCTGGGCGTTGTTTGTCGCGGGTGCACCGACATCGGTCGTCAGCCAATGGAAGATAGAATCAGCGAGCACGACTCAGTTGATGGTCTCGTTTCATAATGAGCTGACTGCGAGTGGAGCTAACGGAAAGCCGCTCTTCACAAAAGCGGAAGCATTGCAAAAAGCCGACTTAAAACTTCTGGAAGGCAAACAGTATCAGCATCCATTCTACTGGGCGGGTTTTGTTGTGATGGGGGATGGGTTCCAACCATTGCGCTAGAAAGGCTTTTTCGAATCCAATCGGTTGGCGCTAGAGAAGCCAGGCGATAGAGATGGTCTGATTTCTAGGATCAAGCGAGTTAAGAACCCTCTGCAACCGTCAGTGTGACAACTCGAGAATCGCCGGTTTCCATAGCATGCACGATATGATGTCTTAAAAGTAAAGCTCGTTCTTTGAGCGCCTTAAGATCTTTTTGAGAGAATGTACCAGAACTATCACGCAAAGCCCGATCTATCTTTGTTATTGTGCTTTCGATCTTAACCTCGCAAGTTTGCAGATCTTTCAAAGTTAAATTGGGGTTCTGAAGAGCCGCAGTAACCTCATGCTCTTCCTTTAGTAATCGAGTTAAGATCTCGAGCATGCTGGTCAAGTAAACTTCAGATTTTTCTGTTACGGTGGATATCTCCCGCTGTCGTATTTCGCTTCTCAGTTGAGCGAGCTCAGCCAATACGAGCTGAAGTAAGGGGTCTTTCTCTTTGTCGCTGATTGTTTCAATTCTGGCCGGCTCTGTCAGGGCTAATAGTTTTACGATGGAATTGATACCTTTTTTGTTTTCAGTCGCATCTTTTGTATCCAATATGGCCCTGGTTATCTTTGCCTGGTCTTCCAGAACCTCGTGATAGATTCGTTCTTTCCTGTAGTTTGTATATCGCAATGGAGCGATGTCGAATATTTGAGCAGTGCCTTCCTCCTGAACTAAGACCACCGGTTTATCGAATGCTTGGCGCAACCCTAGCTCAAAAAGCACGTTAGGATTACGGGTGCTCAGATCGCAGATGGCCATTGGAGAACTTAACAATCTTTGTAGCACGTCCAGGTGAATCAGATTGGTTTCCTTAACTTGATCCGCTCTAACTGGTTGATAACCAGCATTCAGGCAAGCTGGTTTGAATATGTCTTCATATACGTGACCAAAATGACCTTTTGTGTAACTGTCGTGGTCCGAAATAGGCATTATGATAAAACATTCCTGTTTTGCAGGAGTACTATGATTACCTGACGCATTTAGGCCTGGCGATTTATGGTTTGAACTCATGGTAAATCTCCGTCTTTGGCAGATGCACGGTCGTGATTACGAAAGCCATTCTTCTTGATAAAATAACAATTGATATATTCTACCAGAGTTAGAAAATAGACGCTAATCCTTTAAGTCCACGGGGACACTCCATCATAGTTGCTTCAAATTATTTATCATCGGTTGCAACGCGTCAATTGCTTCGCGCAGAATTGTGGCAGCTTTTGTAACAGAGGCAGTGGCATCTGTGGGAAATTTGTCTCTGTATACACCGGCAAGAGGATTTCTCGTGGCTGTGGAAATAGCCTGATTAGCGCTACCTATTGCAATGTATGCATTGAAAATTTTTGTTCTAATCTCCGCCTCCAATGTGTCTATTGATCCGTCGCGCAGCGCTTTATGGAATTCCTTTTCTCTAAAACGGCATATTCCCATTCGGAACCTTTCAGCTCCTGCTTTTTCCGCTATAGAGAAGTTAAATTCTAATTCTGCGACTAGACCAGTCAGACGCACTATTGGAACCAAAATGCGTAATAGCTGGGTCCGATTGGCTGTTCTGGTTGATGTCCCTTCACGCCAAGGTACCTCGAAATCGGGACCTCCTTGTTGGTCGTTTTTGATCACGTAGGGCGCGGCCTTATCGGTCTCGAAATAAAGTACGACGACCTGTCCAGAATCTAAATTTAATCTGGTTTCGTATAGAAGGTCGGGCGGATTGCCGTTGAATCGGCTCTTAACAGAGCTATACCAGTTCGCTATGTCCTTATCATCGAACTTGCACAGTCTGTTTGCCTTTTCGTCGACACCAATCAGTAATAGGATAGGGGAGCCTCCTGCGGCATTGGCTTGGCCGGCAAGATGCCGAGCCGCTTTTATTGGTTCTTCCCACTTACACTTAAGTTCGACCCGAAAATCCTCACACTTCTTACCGTTTAGAACGACGTCTATGACGTTATTTGCCCACAATTCTATTTCCTGAGGTCTCATAAATATCTCTAAGCGAATGTGATCTCCGGTTGTTTAGCAAATTCATTGGGTGGAGTCTGTCATCAGATGAACACTTCCGCCGACACCTTAAACCGTTTCGCCAGTGCTTTTGCATTCTCTTTGCTGATTCCGCGTTTGCCGGAAAGCGTCTCGGACACTATTCCTTTGGATCCGAAAATCGGCAGCAGGTCTTTCGGTGTCAATTTGTTACTTTCCATTAAGCTTTTGAGAACTTCGTCTGGCGTCGATTTCTTCATTGGATAAGCTTTAGCCTCGAAGTCTTCCACCAGCTTGACCATTAGATCGAACAGGGCGCTTTCTTCCGGCGAGAGTTCGCCTTCTGGCTTACTCATTAGTTTGTCGATCTCGCCAAGGATGCGTTCGTTTTCCTCTTCGCTGGTAATAGGCATTGGTAGCACCCTTGAGATAAGCTTGCGATACTTTGCTCGGTCAAATTCTGGATTAGCAGTCATTTTTCCACGCCCCCTTATCGTATTCAGGATGTGTCAGTACGCGACGCACATATAAGGTCTGCTTATCAAACCGAATTTTAGCAATCAGCCTGACCTTGTTGCCGCCAACGTCAAAGATGTAGCAAGAGCCGTAAACGTCAGTCGTATTGAAGGTCTGTTTTATTGACGGGAAATTAGCCCAGGAAGTTTTCGATGTAATCGTCCACCAATCCTTAAGACTCTGCTCTGTCCCCGAATGCTTTTCCCAAAACTCACGCAATGGCTTCTTGCTGATTATATGCATCTCTATTCCCTGGCACTTTTATGTTCTCATAATGAGAACTTTTTGTCAACGACAGACTGGCGGCCGAAAAACCTTGAGATCAGCGGCAATTAATAACCAGATTAATAAAGGAAAAGTTGTAACCTGGTGAGCCGAGCAGGGATCGAACCTGCGACCCGCTGATTAAGAGTCAGCTGCTCTACCAACTGAGCTATCGGCCCACTTTTTCAAATGCGCTTGGCAGCGCTCAAATGCGAATTGCGTATTATACAGATTGAATTAAGTCTTTCAACCCCAAAATAGAATCCTAAATGCGCTAACCAGTATCTTTATAAACTGGCTTGCCCAATCTGCTGATTTCATGTGGAAATCGCAGGCCTGTTTAGGCATAATTAAACCCACGTTACAAACCTCTTCCCAAACGAATCCTCTCCCAAGATAACTCGCCCCAAAACCGATGCAGGAAGACGGAAAGTCTAATTGTGATAAACAACCGAGTTTTACCTCGCTTCACTAACACTCTCTCAAGCGTGATAATTTTCGGCTCTTTTTTCTTTATTGCCGGGATTATGTGGGCTGGATATCTAATCCGAGGATCGCCTCTGTATACAGGTGTCGGTGTTGCTCGCCCACAGCCTATTCCGTTCAGCCACGAGCGTCACATCAGGAGCGATGCAATCGACTGCCGATTTTGTCACAGTTCGGTCGAAAGCTCTCCGTTCGCCGGCATGCCGCCGACTGAGACCTGTATGCAGTGCCACACGCAAATTGGACTCAACAGCCCTATTTTAGACCAGGTGCGGGAAAGTTATAAAACTAATCGTCCGTTGCAATGGCAACGCATTTACAACCTGCCCGGATACGTACATTTCGATCACAGCATCCACGTCAATAAAGGAGTTGGGTGCGTTACTTGCCACGGACCTATGGACAATATGGTTCCGCTGCCGGAACAGTTTCCGATCGACAATCGCACGCCAGTAATCTGGAAGGCACAACCTCTAACAATGCAATGGTGTCTCAAATGCCATCGCAATCCGGAAAATTATGTAAGACCTCGCGAGCAGGTCTTTAATCTCAACTGGCGTCCACAAAAGCCCCAGGCTGATTTGGGGCGCGAGTTAATCGGTAAATACAAGATCAAAGATGCTGGTTATCTGACAAATTGTGACGTTTGTCATTTTTAGCAAACGGAATTGGAGGAAGCATGTCCCAACGAGCAAAAAGAGAGGCCTTGACGAGCGAAGAGTCATTGCGGCCATTGATCAAGCCGGGACATACCTTGACTTCGATTACAAACAAAATCAGCGCGATTGTTCTTTCCCCACCTTTACTGACATGGTTGCAGTGGCTTATCGGGCTGGGACTCTCTTTTATCATATTAATGATTTTCATGTTTGGCGTCTCGTGGGTGCTCTATCGAGGTGTGGGCGTCTGGGGAGTGAATATTCCCGTTGCGTGGGGCTTTGCAATAACCAATTTCGTCTGGTGGATTGGGATAGGACATGCGGGAACGCTGATCTCTGCCATTTTACTGTTGATGAACCAAAACTGGCGGAACTCCATCAACAGGTTTGCAGAGGCTATGACTCTATTTGCCCTGGGTTGCGCCAGTCTGTTCCCGCTGCTGCATCTTGGTCGGCCAGAAGCCTTTTACTGGATGTTGCCATATCCGAACATAATGAGTCTGTGGCCGCAATTCCGCAGTCCGCTTGTCTGGGATGTTTTTGCCATGATTGTTTACGGACTGGTCTCGCTCTTCTTCTGGTATTTGGGATTGGTGCCTGATCTGGCAACTTTAAGAGATCGAACAGAGAATCGCCTGGCATGGGTTATTTACGGAATTCTATCACTGGGTTGGCGCGGCGGTTCGCGGCAGTGGTTTTACTATGAACGAGCCTACCTGCTATTGGCCGGCTTGGCCACTCCGCTGGTGATTTCAGTGCACAGCATTGTCAGCTTTGATTTCTCGGTCGCAATTGTGCCCGGTTGGCATTCAACGCTTTTCCCGCCTTACTTTGTAGCAGGCGCTGCCTTTTCCGGACTTGCGATGGTCATACTGATTGCGATTCCCATCCGCTATGTTTTTGGACTGGAAGATTTCATCACTATGCGCCATTTCAACAACCTGGCGAAACTTATGCTGGCTTTGGGTTTGATAGTTGCCTACAGCTATGTAGTCGAATATTTCTTCAGATGGTACAGCGATAACACTTATCAATCTAATTTGACGCACGATCAAGCGACCGGAGCATACTCATGGATGTTCTGGTTACAAATCACTTGCAATGCCCTCATCCCGCAGGTGCTCTGGTTCAAACAGGTGAGATCGAATCTTAGGTTGCTATTCATTGTTTCGATTGTAATCAGCGTTGGCATGTGGGTGGAGCGTTACGTTATCGTGATTACAAGTTTGCACCGCGACTTCCTGCCATCTGTGTTTGGGATGTTTTCCGGCACGATTTGGGATTGGGCCACATTGATTGGGTCTTTTGGATTGTTCCTGTGCCTGATGTTTATGTTTATCCGATTGCTGCCCGGGGTATCAATGGCGGAGATGCGCAAGCTGTTGCTACATGGAAAGATGAAGGAAGAATCATGACCGAATCCAACCTGTATGGACTGCTGGCCGAATTCGATGATCCAAAAGCTTTGGTCGAAGCGGCTAGAAAAGTAAGTGAGGCAGGCTATAAAAGAATAGAGGCGTACACGCCGCTTCAGGTTCCGGAACTATCGGAAATAATCCCCGTGCGGCGCGGCGTTCTCCCTCTCGTCGTGTTTGCCGGAGGCGCCATCGGAACTGTCGTCGGTTTTCTTATGCAGTACTACGCATCGGCTGTTGACTATCCGTTGAATATTGGCGGCCGGCCACTAAATAGCTGGGTTGCATTTGTACCGCTGACGTTTGAGCTTGCCGTACTGGGCGCCGCCGTCGGAGCCCTGTTTGGGATGCTGGTGCTGAGCCGGTTGCCGCAACCATCGCACCCGATCTTTTCAAATAAACGGTTTACAAGAGCCACGCAGGACGGATTCTTTCTTTGTGTTGAGTCAGCAGATCCGAAATTCAATCGAGAAGAAGTTAAAAGGTTGCTGGAGCGCTTGGCGGCAGTCGAAGTATTCGACGTAGAGAACACGATCCAAAAGAAAAGTGGACCAGCAAAAGCAAAACAGGTCACAACCTTTCTTTTTCTTTTAGGCGTGCTCTGCCTTTGCAGCAGGTGCACGCATACGATGGCAGATCAACCAAAGCCGCGGCCGCTCGGCCCCAGCAATTTCTTTCCTGACAATCAGTCTGCGCGTCCGACTGTTCCAGGGACTGTGGCGCACGGATATCAGGAAGAAGACTCCTCGAAAATCTACGTCTACAAATCCGGCGAGGCTTATGTTGACACCATACCGTTTCCGGTCACACCGGAAATAGCGGACCAAGGTCGTCAGCGTTATGAAATCTACTGCAGCGTTTGCCACGGCAGGGACGGCAGCGGAGATGGCCCCGTTGTAGAGAAAGGATTTACGCCGCCTTTGTCATTTTATAGCCAGGAAGTTCGCCAAAAAACCGCAGGCTTTTACTTTGATGTGATTACTAACGGTTATCATGAGATGGGGCGTTTTAGCTATCTGGTGAGCGAACGAGATCGCTGGTCGATCATCGCTTACATGCGATATCTTCAGCAGTCGAACCCTGCGCGCGATCATTGACAAGTTGCGGCGCGAGTGCGCTCAAACTCACAGCTTTTGCTACGTGATTGTACCGCCGTCAACAACTACGATTTCGCCGGTCATGTAGCTGTTTCGGTCCGAAGCCATGAATGCCGCGAATTCAGCTAACTCGCTTGGATGACCGAATCTACCAGCAGCGCACCAGCTCAGATAAGTCTGTTTGAAATGCTCAGGCAAAGTTTGACCAAGATCCGTATCGAATATTCCCGCGGCAATTGCATTTACCGAAATGCCGAAATTGGCCGCTTCACGCGATAGGCACTTGGTGAAACCATTCACCGCTGCTTTTGTCGTCGCATAATGAACGCTGGTCGGCAGCGCTCGCAACGCACCGATTGAGCTTATGTTCAATATCTTGCCTGCGCGCTGACGAACCATTTGTTTGAAAACCGGCTTCGTCACGTTGAACAAGCCGTTGATATTGGTATCGACGACTGTATCCCAGGCGCGCTCTGTCATAGTTACAAAACTGTCCCCTCGATTCACTGCGGCGTTGTTGACCAGAATGTCTATGCGGCCGAACTCTTCGATGATCTGATGGACCATTTTGCGAACGCCGAGCCGATCAGTGACAGAGACCATAAAGGCCAGCGCACGGCTGCCGTACTTCTTGATCAGGTCAACAGTCTTGTCAGCTTCAGATTCGCTGGAGCTGTAATTGAAGGCTACCTCAGCGCCTTCGCGCGCAAAGATTTCGCAGATTGCTTTGCCAAGGCCGCGCGATCCTCCTGTAATCAATGCCTTCTTGCCTTCCAGTAATAAACTCATCAATTCCTCAACTTAAAATTGGTTATTCCGAAGGACCGCGAAACTAACAGTGTCTCCGGCAACATCTCATACAACAATGATTAGATTGTTTTCAGAGCGTTCACGTTGTAACGATTAATTGCTCCTGCTGGTTCATTAGCTCGCTCAACTCTTTCACTATACGCTTCGTGGCGTCTGGCATCGCCAAAGAAGAGGCAGCCTCGCGCAAACGCAGGTATTCGGAAGGATTGTCCAGCAGATCTCGGATAATTGGCACGATATCTCCGGCCCGTTGCAGCATAACGCCAGCTCGATGTTCCGAGAGTAGCTCAACCGTTTTCTTTTCCTGTGGCATCGGCGGCGTAACCAGATCGGCGACGATTGGCACCTTGCTGGCAAGAGCTTCAAACGTTGTGAGACCGCCTAACTTTGAGATCATCAAACTGGCGGCGCTCATTATGTGCTCCATGTGATCGGTGAAGCCCAGCACCCGAACAGGAAAGCTAGCTCGTTTCGCTTGTTCTTCCGCGTGGCTTTGCAATTCAGCGTTACGACCGGCAAGGAACACGGCCTGAATGTCCAGATCGGCCTCGACCAGGCTTTCATATATTTTTGGAACGTTGCCGCCGCCGACCCAACCGGCGTTGATGAAAACGGTGAACTTTCCTGGGTCGAGCCCAAGCTGAGTTCTGGCTTCCACAGCCATTTTCTCATCGACTTCCTGAAAATTCGGATGAAGCGGTATGCCAACTATTTTGATGCGATCAGGTCTGACGCCTTGTTCGATTAATTCCGCCTGAGCACGTTCGGTCGCGACCAGATACATGTCGACGTTGGGATCGGCCCAGCCTTTCCACAAGCCGCCGCAAGGATCAGTGACAATGGTTACGAGCGGTATCTTGCCCAGAAGATTGATATCCCGCAGAAATCGAACCCAACCTCGCTGCATCATCGGATGAACCGAAACGATAATATTCGGCCGCACCTTTTCCATCAGGTTGTGGCCGTATTTCAGGAACTGGCGATAGATGATGCTGCTGTCATCCAGCGAGAATTTGTTTATTGCCCAGTGATAATACTTAACGTAGCTCTGATGGTGGCGCAGCAGGTAATTGTAGAAATGGCAGAAGCTTCGACTGATCCCGCTGCATTCTTCAAGGACTTTGGCGATGTGGACCAGATGGGGAACGCCATCGGTAAATAGCTGCAACCCTGCCTCAATAGCGCGAGCAGCAGCGCCGTGACCTCCACCTGTATCAGACGAGAGGATTAAGACCTTTCGACTATTCAAACCTCGCTCCGGTTATCAGCGTTGTTAAACCTTTTAACATCAACATTCCAAGATAAAAGGAGTACGACCTCAGGTCAAGCTCAGATTGCACTTAATGAATAAAAAGCCACATAATATCAGAAATCGGTCGTTTTCAATCCGCCCATATAGGATTTTAGAGTGCCGGGACGAGAACCGGCTCGTGTTTCTGGCTGATGGTTATCCTTCCGGAATGATAAGCAGAGATCAGCGCATTGACCACGCGTCCATCATACCGTTTGTCTACCTGTGACAGCATATAGTTGAACGTGTAATCGATATCAATAGCCTTCTGATAAGGTCGGGCCGTAGTCATCGCGTCGAACGTATCCGCCACGCTGACGATACGTGCCAGCATCGGAATCTGATCGCCTGATAGACCTTTCGGATAACCCAGGCCGTCCAGCCGTTCGTGGTGCATTGCTGCGCCTGGCACGAACTCCTGCAATTCCGATATCGGTGAGAGAATGTTTGCGCCGCGCTGCGGGTGGCTCTTCATTATTTCGAACTCTTCCTCGGTTAACTTTGCGGGTTTTCGCAGAATTCGTTCGTCAATGCCGATCTTGCCAATATCGTGAAGCAAAGCGCCTATGCGGATCTTCTCGACTTCTTCGGCGTTCATCCCCATCTGCTCTGCAATCGCAACAGCGAATTTCGTCACACGTTCCGAATGACCACTGGTATAAGGATCTTTTTCGTCAAGAGCTGCTACGATAGACCTGATGGATTCGATAAACAGTCGCCGATTCTTTTGCACTGCAATCCGCAGATCAGCGATGTGCTGCTCCAGGTTGTCGGCCATTATGTTGAAATCTTCCGCAAGCTCTCCCAGTTCGTTTTTGCTAGCGACAATTATTCTTTCGCCGAAGTCGCCGTTAGCAATTGCGCGAGCTCTCGCCGCCAGCATATGAATAGGCGCTACCAGTCGATTGGCGAGCAGGATACCGAGTGCGGCGGCGATTGCTGCAACTAGAATAATCAAAGCCAATGCTTGGAGCCTGATCTGGAAAATTGACGCGTATGCCGCAGATTCGTTGACAACGACTATGACGCCGACCTGTTCTTCCGGGCTTATCGTGGCGGCGGTGTAACTTCCCAGGATGCTCAGTTCTTTGCCGTCAATCGACATCGCAAACGGACGGGTGACGCTGACAATGCCGCCCGACTTCGACCAGTCTTCCACAATTTTCAACGAGCGCAGATTGGTGCTGCTGTCCACCAATTCCTGATCCGGATGCGCCAGAACGGTTCCCTCTTTGTCCACGATGAAGAGAACCGAATCACCCGCCAGCAGCATATCGTTGAACTTTTTATCAGTCTTTTCGCCGACTTTGTCTGATGTCTGAAACACCGGACGCATGCTTATTGCCGCGACAACAAAACTTTCCGGACGACCACCCACAATGACGGGGACGCCAAGAATGACCATTGGCTCGCCCGCTTTGCTCAGGCGGGGACGGCTTACGTAATAGGCGTCGTTGTTCAGGGCTTCGGCGGTTTCACGGTTCATCGCCAGAATCTCAGTGCTTGAGATTCGTCCAACTTTATTGACAAAAAATCCATCTCTGCCAACCGGAGTCAGTGCAAGCGCGAGAAGATTTGGGTCATCCTCAACAAAACGGCGCAGGCGTTCGTCAACCAGTCCGCCATCGTGCATTCCGGCGAAACCGCCATTCAGTTCCAGCGCACGAGCCAGTCCCGCCGACTGTCCGCGGTATTTGCTGATGTAAAGTTCGATCTGGCGGGCGCTGCTCTCGACCTTTTCTATCTGTAATCGCTGCTCGTATTTAGCCAAAGTTTCGCGATATACGCCCAGCAGGTACCAACCCAAAACCAGAACAGGCAGGATACCTACGCCGATAAGCAATGGTAAAATGGTGTAGAGTAACTTGTGGCGTTTGCTCGGCGGAGCTTTGACAGCTGATTGGGAGCGTCGGATTTCTTTGGCCATTTTTTCGCTCAGGGGACAATCATTTAAAAGGACCTGGCTCCGAGCACTGTCTCAAAGCTCCTGATTTTTCACGTTTTCAGACTTTTTTGTGCCAAAATCCGTCTAAGAATATGGCTCGAAAATACTATCGTCGGGATGGGTGCTTATCATTAGTTTAGTGGCTGAAAAGAGACAATTAACCGATGATCAGCTGATTGAGCAAACGCTCTCGGGCGAGTCAGAAGCGTTCGGCCATCTCGTCCGGCGATGGGAGCGTCAGATATACGGTCTTGCGTTGCGCGTGTTGGGTCACGAGGAGACTGCGCGGGATGTTTGTCAGGAAACTTTCCTGTCGGCATTTCGCAACCTGAGCAAATTTAGAGGTGATGCACAGTTCTCCTCGTGGCTCTACAGAATAACTTTGAACCACTGCAACACCCATTTGCGGCGGTCGGAAACAAAGACCAATGTCTCGCTGGATGAACAATTAGAGGCAGGCGTCCCTGAGCCAACAGGATCGACCGAGCTGGTAGACGAAACAATCAACCGCGAGCAGATGGCTAAACACCTGCGGAAGGCGCTCTCCGCAATACCGTCGGAGATGCGCCAGGTGATCGTTATGAAGGAGTATCAGGGATTGAAATTTCACGAGATTGCAGAGATACTCAATCTCCCCGTTAGCACGGTTAAAACACGGCTTTATACAGGTTTGTCGCAATTACGACGACGACTGGAACACCTGCGAAACGCAGGATAAACATAATAAGAAAAGAGTTAGGGTAGAGTTGAGGGCTTTGAAAGGCGGCTGTTATGATGAGCAACAATCGAGGGTGTGACAAACAAGAAGAACTGGTTAGTTATCTTTACGGCGAATGCGCTCCGGAAGCCGAAAAGCGATTCGAGACGCATATCCGCGAATGTCTGACCTGCGCCCGCGAGCTGCGCGAGTTCGCTTCGCTGCGCGATACGCTCCAGTCGTGGGAAGTGGATACGCTTCCACATATTGTGATCGAGCCAAAACGTACATTTGGCATGGCTTTGCGTGAGCTTTTCGCCGTTACACCATTGTGGGCAAAAGGTTTTGCTGGTGTTGCGGCTTTGCTGCTTTTCGCTGCCTTGCTCAATGTTGAGGTAACGATTGGCAGCTTCAAGGTCGGCGCTCATTTGTTTGCCCGAAATGGTTCCACCTCATCTGCTGCACCTAAGACAAATCCGGATTCGGCTCAGTCCGCGCTGAATATGGATGAAGTTAATAAACTGGTCGATCAGAAAGTTGCTGAAAGCCAGCACCGCAATGCTGAAGAGATGCAGACAAAACTGACGAAGTTAGAGCAGGATATTCGATCAAGCCGCGAGCGCGAACTCAATATGATTATGGCCAGTATTCGCCAGGATCAACAGCAACAGATTCGAAAGATTGTTCAGGCTACAATAGCCGAAAACAACCTGAATTTCAGCAATCTTTTCAGCGATCTTGATTCTGACAAGGTCAAAGATAAAGACCAGGATAAAAACCAGAAGTAAGCTCGGTCTTTCTGTTTTCTAAGGCCATCAGCCGTCTTACTCGATGGCTGATGGCTTTCGCTTTTTGCCAGACTTGCTTAAACCACGCTGCTGCGCCTGAAGAGCAACCTGTAAATAACCAAAAGGATTATCGCTCCAATTATTGACATCACCCAGCCACCGGCAGGAATGCCGTTGGTTGTTTGATACATACCAAGCCATTCACCGATATAGCCGCCGATAACCGAACCGACTATTCCTATAATAATGGTGACAATGAACCCACCCGGATCACGACCAGGCATAAGCAGCTTCGCGATGATCCCAATGATCAACCCGAAAACGATCCAACCTAGAATTCCCATTGCGACCTCCTGTTAACAGTGACTTCACCCGCATACGAAGAAAGCAACGGATATACCGCTGTGGTAAAGGAGGGTAGCTAAGCAACTAAATAAATCACACCTTCAATAGGGTCGTGCTCCAGGTCGGAAAAACCGAGGTAGACGAGAGTCTGTTGCTGAATATTTACAAGTCTAATCAACAGCTTATGTAGAAATGTTAATGTATTAGATGACTTATTCCGATTCAGTGGGGAACGGACGTACTTTTTTCCAGCGACACATTTTCCGCCAGTTGACGAGCTTGTGGCTGTGATTCCAGTGCTTTCTGTAGCTGAGGATCAGCTTGTAGTTGAATCTGTTCTCCTGCCTCCAGTCCATATGCAGTCGTTATCATCTCTTCGCGAATGCGGTTTTGCACATAAGCCAGGTTGGCGTCGATCACTTTGGCATCCAGATGAAAGCGCGGATCCTTTTCCGCAAACTCGCGAAAAGCTTCAATGACCTTATCGGTCACCGGATATTCATCTCCTCGCAGCGTGTAGTTGTACTTTGTTCGACCAACCTTGTACGATTCCAATCCTTTAACTTGACCGCCGGATAGCTGTCGTCCGAACTCAAACGTCGCCCCAAAGATTCTGGCCCGCAGATCATCGAACTCCGGTGATTTGACCTCGACATCAGGCGTGATTCCGCCGCCGCCATAAACGGTTCTGCCGCTGTCGGTGTGAACTGTCTGACGTGTAGTCGGAGGTAAATCGTCAGAGGTGGCTCCTGTACGAAGAGTACGGAAATAATCGTAATAAGATCCGACCGAATAATCGCGCTGAATTGAACGCCCCGACGGCGTGTAATATTTCGCCGTTGTCAGCAATAGCCCGGTACCGAACGGCGGGTGAAAGATCGTCTGCACCAGCCCTTTGCCAAAACTGGTTTCGCCCACGACCACCCCGCGGTCATGATCCTGAATTGCGCCTGCTACGATCTCTGAAGCAGACGCCGATCCGCGGTTGATAAGAACGACCAAAGGGACTTGCTCTGGACTTGAATTTTCGGATCTTCTTACACTCTCCTCAAAATTCCTTCCACGCATCGACACAATCGTCTGGCCTTTTGCCAGAAATTTTTGCGCAACGGCGACGGCTTCATCAAGCAATCCACCTGGATTATTGCGCAAATCCAGAACCAGCAATTGTCGTAGTCCTTGCGCGTGTAACTGATCGATTGCCTCGGTAACCTCATCCTCGGTCGATTGATTGAATCCACCGGCTAAGGCAATGTAACCTACCCCTGGTTTCAACATCAGGACGCCGCGAACAGAAGGGAACGGAACCGCATCACGAACTATTTTTATTGTCAGAGGCTTCTTTTCGCCCACACGATTAACCGTAATATTGACGGGTTGTCCACGCGGACCGCGAACTTTGTCCTGAATCTGTTGAGAATCCCAGTTCGTTGCGTCTTCACCGTCGATCGCGACAATTTCGTCACCATAGCGAAGACCAGCCTTGTCAGCAGGCGCGCCCTGAGTCTCAGTCAAAACGTAAACTCGGCCGTTTCGCCTGTTGATACTGACTCCGATACCGTAGAAACGACTGCTTTGTTCTTCTTCCAGCTGTTGAAAATCGTGTCGGGTGAAGAAGTTAGAGTGCGGGTCGAGCGAATGCAGAGCGGTGTTCAAGGCGTTTCGCGTAAGAGTTTCGCTGTCGACATCCAGTGCGTAATTCTGCTTGATCAAATCAGACACTTCCGCAAACGTATTGCCGATGGAAGATCCGTTGTTCGCTTTAGATTGATGCGCTTCTCGGCTGGTGATTCCGCCAATCGCCGCCGAACCCAGCAACACAATCAGGAAGAAAAAGACGAAACCTTTTCGCATTCGTTACTCGCTCCGCAAACAGGTCTCTTATCGGCGCGGAAATCAAGATTGTCCGATAAACCGCGAGATCGTGATTTGCAGCTTGATCTTCGTGCAAAAGTAAAATATATCACACTCGCGGAACGGGCGTGTTACAGAGTTTTGCCTTTTCGCGTTTTGTGCTACGATGAATGTTCATATTGGAATGACTTAGCTAGTCGCCATTTCCCTAATATTAGAGTAGATAAGAGCTAGATGAATTCAATTTCTATTATTATTCCAGCCTATGACGAGGCCAAGAGGATCGGCGCAAGTTTGCAGTCCATTCTTGACTATACCAAGATTGCGGGACGCCGAACAGAGGTCATCGTTGTCGATGACGGATCGAATGACAACACCGTCGAAGTCGTGCAAGGGTACAGCGCAGCTTACGCTTCAGGCGGGATCGAGCTGAAGGTTCTTCGTAATCCCGGCAACCGCGGTAAAGGATACAGCATTCGACACGGTATGCTGGCCGCGAGCGGTGAGGTCATGCTTTTCACCGATGCGGATCTTTCCTCGCCGATCTCTGAAGCTTACAAACTGGTAGATCCGATCGCGGCGGGCGAGTGCGATGTCGCATTCGGCTCTCGCGCTCTCGCTTATGAGAAGATCAAAGTTCATCAGTCATTTATTCGTGAATTCATTGGACGAACATTTAACATGATGACGCGTCTAGTGACCGGTCTTCCATACCGTGACACGCAATGCGGCTTTAAGGCATTCCGTCGCGGAGCCGTGCGACCTGTTTTTACTCGACAGTTGATTGAAGGATTCGGATTTGACGTCGAAGTGTTGTTCATCGCGCGCAAGCTGGGCTTTAAACTTATGGAAGTTCCTGTTGAATGGAGCCACGTCGAAGGAACGAAAGTAGGAATTCTGAGTGGACTGCGAGCGTTCCTGGAAGTATTGGTCGTCAGAAAGAACGATATAATGGGCCGTTACAGCCACAGAAGGGCAGTCGTTGCCGCAGAAGATGCGGCCGCGGATCTCGAACCATAGCATCAACAAAGCAAGAGTGGTTCAAAACAGAACCATGGATTTTCTCGTATTATTACCGTGACTCGTTTAAACGTTAACGTCGACCACATTGCAACCTTAAGGCAAGCGCGTAGAGCGCCGGAGCCAAGTCCCGTCGCAGCCGCTGTGATATGCGAGCTGGCCGGAGCCGACGGCATCACCGTTCATCTTCGCGGAGATCGTCGCCATATCCAGGACCGGGATGTAAGATTACTGCGCGAAATTGTAACGACTCATCTGAACCTGGAAATGGCCGTCACGTCGGAAATGGTTAAGATCGCGAAGGAGATCAAACCAGATACGGTCACGCTGGTCCCTGAAGACCCAAACGAGATTACAACTCAAGGCGGTCTGAACGTTGTAGCCAATTTGTCCGGTGTCAAAAAGGCGATTGCCGAGCTAAACCTGGCTGGTATTGTAGTCAGCACATTCATCGATCCCGTCGACGAACAGATCGAGGCGTCGTTCAAGGCCGGCGCAAAGCAGATTGAGATTTGCACATCGCGGTTTGCTGAGTTCACGCAAAGAACGGGTCATTTCAAACAGACGGGAGAAGAGACGCAAGAAGAGCTCAAAAAACTTACCCGGTCTTTTTTCAGCGGAGTTGAACTTGACCTGCAAATAGCGGCTGGGCATGGATTGACTTTCAGAAACGTTCCGATGTTGCTGCGCCTCGCTCCGTTCGATGAATTGAACATTGGGCACAACATAATTTCCAGAGCAGTATTGGTGGGACTGGATCGCGCCGTTCGCGAGATGCTGGAAGCCGTCCGTCGAGGGGAAAATAACCCGGATACTGATGGGATGCTGGATGATGTGATTGATGATTTCGAGGATCTCGGCGAACTGTAATAACCTGCTGTGAAAGCCCAGCAAGCCCGAAGGTTGCTAGTCCGCAGTTTTTTTGTTAGATTGAAGGCGCTTGGAAACAGAAGTTTTCAGGCGTTTTGTTTTTGAGTGTGCACCCTTAGCTCAGCTGGATAGAGCGTCGGCCTCCGGAGCCGAAGGCCAGTGGTTCGAATCCACTAGGGTGTACCAATTCGTTTCCTCAGAATCAGTCACTTAGCTTCGACATGGACTGACAGGTCACGACACGAAAAGTCCGGAAAACCCGCCCGAAACTGCACAAAATCTGCACAGTGGTTTTGTGAGCTCGATAAGCGACAGTGGAGCTCGAGTTTTGTGATCTAAACCTAAACGGCTACACGTGTGAATCACCCACTGAGAGATACAGGTGTCAAGCTACACGTGCAACGACTACAAATTTATCTCAGGATATTAACCGAGGTTACCTTGGCGAGGCGACCTCGGCGGACCCCCGAAAATGCATGCCCTTAACTGCCGCTGCAGCCACTCGACACCAAACTGAAACTGACGGTATTCAATATAAAGGATCTGTTTCGCACGGTATCAAACAATATTGCCTGGCCGCTTTGTGTTGTTGCATCGAACAACGCATCGAGTGGCGGATTATTTGTTCTGATTCTCAATGTTGCTGTATTGAACTCAATCAAAGCTGGAACATTACTAACAATGGCGGTGCCGTTTGATATCCAGGTATATGTTCCATTGCCCGACTGACCATTGGCCGGCACAGTCACAATCAATCTGTTGCCGGTAGCTGTGTCATTAAAACTGAAGCCGACGTTCTGACCGCCTGCGAGTGTTCCGGTGCTTGGGGCGAAGCTGATATCACCGCTAAAGACAGCCGTGATCGTGTGTAAGCCTGGAGTCAGGCAGGACTCAACCACCGAAGCAACCCCGCCGACTAATGCTACCGGTCCGCCGATGTTCGTTCCGTTGTCTTTGAACTGAATTGTTCCTGTAGGTACTCCAGCGCCCGGAACGGTTGGCACAACTGTGGCGGTGAAAGTTAACGTCCCGCCAATAAAAGCCGGATTTGCCGAAGACGTAACCACAACGTTTGTAGCCGACCTGTTGACGGTTTGCGTGGTAATCCCGGACGTGCTGGCATTAAAGTTCGCGTCTCCACTGAAGCTTGCGGAAATTGAATGCGAGCCCACGACCAGTGCGTTTGTAGTAAAGCTTGCCTGTCCTGAGGCGTTGAGCGCGGCCGTTCCAATCGTCGTCGCGCCATCTCTGAATGTTACGGAGCCCGTCGGTATTCCCGCACCCGGCGCAACCGCGGTAACAGTCGTGCTAAACGTAACCGCCTGACCAAACACTGAAGGGTTGGCTGAAGATATCACATTGGCAGTCGCCGTATTTGCTTTGTTAACCGTTTGCGTTAATGGAGAAGACGTACTGGACAGATAATTGCCGTCTCCGCCATAGCTGGCCGTGATTGAGTGCGCCCCTACGGCGAGACTTCCTGTGGTGAATGTCGCCTGGCCTGTTCCGTCTAATGTACCTGTACCAAGTATGGTCGAGCCGTCAAAGAACGTTACCGTTCCGGTCGGATTAGCAATCCCGATGGGGAGCGACGGCGTAACAAGAGACGGAGTTTGTCTGCTGCCAACGCGACGCGCGGAGCCTAGCCTTGATGAGCTTCGCGAAGTCGTGGTCGTTGTCGCCGGATTCACCGAAGCAGTAAATGTGACAGACTGTCCAAAGACCGAGGGATTCGGTGTCGACGATAATGTAACTGTGGTCGGAGATTTGTTAACCGTTTGCGTCAGGGCCGGGGAAGTGCTCGCATTGAAATTCCCATCACCGCTGTATGTTATGGTGATCGAATGCGTGCCCACCGTAAGCAGATTTGTGGCCAGCGTCGCATGACCAGAAGCATCGAGCGTTAATGTACCAAGGCTCGTCGTTCCGTCCAGGAAGTTAACTGTTCCTGTAGGCGTTCCCGCTCCGGGAGATGCGGCGCTGACGCTCGCGGTAAATGTCACAGCTTGACCATACACAGACGGATTAGGGATAGAAGAAACCGTGCTGGTTGTGTTGGCCTTATTTACCGTTTGATTAACATTCGTTGACGTACTGGCCAGGAATGCGCTGTCTCCGCCATATACCGCATTAATTGTGTGACTGCCAACTGAGAGGGAAGATATGCTGAAACTTGCCACACCTCCACTCAACGTGCCGGTGCCTAAAACACTGCTGCCCTCTTTGAATGTTACCGTTCCCGTCGGCGTTCCGGTCCCGGCAGGAGCTGCGGTCACCGTTGCAGTAAATGTCACAGTTTGACCAAACAGCGAAGGATTGACGTTAGTAGCCAGGGCCGTCGAGCTGGCAATCTGTTGAACAGTAATATTAAAGTTACGAGTGAATGTGTCGGCACCGCCATTGGCTGTTCCACCATTGTCGTGGACGGTTACAGTTATAGTCGCTGTACCCGTGTGGCCGGCAACAGGAGTAAACGTCAGCGACCCGGCTGCATTGGGACTGGTGTAGGAAACAACGGGATTGGGTATCAATGCCGTGTTGTTCGATGCAGCCGATACCGTCATTGTCTGGCCAGCATCACCGGGTCCAGGGCCGATCCCTGTCAGATTAACCGTTGAAGGCCCAGAATTGGCCGGAACAGTTTGGTTTGCAATCGCGTCGAGTGTAGGCGCTTGATTGACGTGGGTGACGTTAATAGTAAACGATGTAGTTGTCGTATCGGCGCCGCCATTTGCTGTTCCGCCATTGTCCTGAACTGTAACCGTGATTGTGGCTGAACCAAACTGATTTGGCTGAGGCGAAAAAGCCAGGCTACCCGTTGCATCAGGACTACTGTAAATCACAATCGGATTTTGTATCAATCCAGGGTTGCTGGATACTGCTGTGATTGAAATTGATTGGCCTGTATCGCCTGCGCCCGGACTGATTCCGCTCAGACTTACGTGCTGCAGTGCTGCGTTTTCAAGAATCGTTACGTTCCCAATCGGATTGATTGTAGGGGCAACATTTGGGTTTACGGTTACGGTAAGTGGAGTGCTTGCCGTCAGGCCATTGCTGTCAGTTGCCGTCAAAGTGAAGCCGGCTGTAGTGGCCGACGTTGTGGCCACAACGTCGGCGGTTACCGCACCGATGCTGCTGACGTGAACGTTAGAAACAGTGACACCGTTTACCGTAGCGCTAGCTCCGCCATTTATGGTTACAGACAAAGGATTGGACGTTATAGATGGATCATCGTCGGCATTGGCAATAGTTTGGTTTGAAGGTGGTGCTCCGACAACAGCGGTTACACTGATCGAATTGATCCTGGGATTACAGCGATTGATAAATACCGAGACACTGTTGCCACTCTGATTTGCCATTACAAGATCAAGCTTAAAGTCGTTATTTATATCGCCCACCGCAATCGTGCCCGGAAAACCGTCTATCGGAATTGGCGAACCAGCCGCTGTTACGAATCCTCCGCTCCCATTTCCTTGCAATATCGTGAGCGCTTCACCGGCGAAATCAACCACTGCAAGATCCTGATGTCCGTCCGCGTTGAAATCACCGACTGCCAAAGAAGTGGCCGATGTTCCGGCATCAAAAGGCGAACCCGGCGCTGGCGCAAACCCACCACTGCCATTTCCCAAAAGTATAGAGACGTTGTTACTGAATTCACTTGTAACGGCTAGGTCCGTATGGCCATCCTCGTTGAAATCTCCTACTACCATCCCAAAAGAATTTGGCAGAACAGGTATCGGTAGCCCCGCGGGACTGAATGTGCCGGCACCACTGCCTAGCAGAATTAACACAGTATGGTCGCCGTCCCTGGTCACCGCCAGATCCTGATTATTGTCGCCATTGAAATCGCCAACTACGAGAACGCCCGGAAACGATCCGACAGAAATCGGAGAACCAGTTGCGGGGTTGAAATGTCCGTTGCCATTACCGAGCAAAATTGTGATGTTGTTGCTGTTGTGATTGACTACTGCCAAGTCTTGCTGGCCGTCGTTATTGAAATCACCGACTACAATTGACTGCGGACTGGTACCGACCGTAACGGTAGGGTCGGGCGCGGGAAAGAAATCGCCGTTGCCAAGACCAAGCAGGACGGTAACATTGTCGCTGTTGAAATTCGCTATTGCCAGATCTTGTTTACCATCATCGTTGAAGTCACCAACCACCATCGAGATGGGTGATGTCCCGACAGGGATAGGCGAACCGGGAGCGGCATTGAAACCACCATTGCCGTCGCCGAGAAGAACCGTCACGTCATTGCTGCCACCGTCGGCCACAGCCATATCTTGATTGCCGTCGTTGTTGAAATCGCCGATCACGACCGCCGCGGCAACAGTTCCGGTATGGATACTACTTCTAGAAACAAGCCTGTTGCCTGATCCGCAGTCAACAGGATTAGCAACCCGCAGATGAAAGGTCTGCGTGGCGGAAAATGGCCCGGCAACAGCTTTGACCGTCACGATATAGGAGCCATGCTGCTTCGCGTTGGTGATTCTCACTATGCCTAAAACCGGATCTACAGTTAAGAGACCTTCGAAGCCGGGGGCTTCTGCTGTGACGGTTACAGCATTAGTTGGTGCGGCCAACGGAGCCACCGAGAAATTCTCCCCATCAAACAAATCCAGATCAGGGTATGTACCTATCGTCGGCGGAACGAAGCCAGCTAGAAATATGTTGCTGCTTCCAGCAACAACGGTCGAGCTGATAATGACGTTGCCGACCGTTTTAACAGTCCCTCCTGTTCCGGGAGTACCGATGACAGGCTGAGCAACAGTGAGGTTGGAAACTGCAGTGACGGTAATCGTTCCGGAGTTGGTTGACACACCATTTGAACCGCCGACCGATCCAATGGTCAGCGCAGTCGCGTTATTAAAAGCGAATGACTGTAAGTGATTTATTACCGTCGCGGCCAACGTTCCCACCGAATTATTGCCAGAGAGATCTGTGGAGAGCGACGATGAAGTGCGCAATGAACTGCTGCTGATTGATCCTCCGACCGCCTCAGAGAGTGTGCCCGAAGAAACAATATTCGTTTGACCCGTTGTGTTTAGCGCGCCATGCAATGTTACGGTCGCTCCTCCAATGGAAATCCCACCAGAGCCAGCCGATATGTTATTGAGATTTGTATTGCCCGCTGCATTGATAGTCAACCCCTGCAAGCCACCGAGACTTCCGATCTGCGTAACATCGCTGTTTGAGCCATTCACTATCAGGCTGGCGGCGAAACCCGAATCGAGTGACGCCAAGGTTATGGAGTCGGTCGCATCTGCGGCATTGATTGTCAACGAATTCGAAGGGTTCGTGAACGTGGTTGTTTCGAACGTACCGTTAAGACTTCGCAACTGCGATTGACCGTTACCAGGTGTACCGTCATCTTCAAGCTGGGCTTGCGCGCCTGGAGGCAGATCTATGACCAGATCCGCAGTGCCGGAAACCGACACTGGCTCGAGTCCTTTGTAAGCGATTGTGGACGATTTCCCCTCAGCAAAAAGCTCGATCATGCCGTCGTTTGCGTTTAAGCATTTATGAATTGTTCTATCGAAATGTTTGCCTTTGATAATGAGAGTATCGTACCCGCGCAGCCCACCATTGAAGATGACGGAATTTGCAAAGAAGCCTTCGGAATAATCTATCGTCAATTCGTCGTTAATATCCGCGGGGCCATCGATAACGATTGTATCGGTATATGAAGCAGGTTTTGTCGCAAGCACAAACAAAGGATTATTTGTATCCACCAGGGCAAGATTACCTCCGCTCAGCTTCAGCGACACTGAATGAACCGAACTCATATCAAAGGTAAGTGGAGACAACCGGACCGGTGTCGCGGAAGCTCTGACCCGGCGGATGTAAATACTGGCCGGAGCTGTAAATGAGGCGGCGCAAATCAGTACTACCAATAGCCAAAACCGTCGACCTTTATTTCCCGGTAATTTGATTGCAGTGAAAGCACGCTTGAATGATTCCGTGATCATAGCTGGATTGAACATTTGAAGCTCCTGGCATTGCCTTTTGGGAAGGCATATTAAAGATTTTCGGCCTTTTCTTTTTTTTTGAGTTTTT
>DASRDY010000351.1:0-11100 GCA_035652355.1 Blastocatellia bacterium | reverse complement strand
ACCGCTCGATGATTTCGGACTACCTGAAAGCTGGCGGCGTTGAAGTCATACACATCCTTGGCCAATCGAAGACCCAGCTTCATCCTTATACGTCAGCCGCGAGAATAGTTGATGGAGAGCTGTCGTACAGGAAGTACCTGTAGTGCAAGGGCAGCCTGTACAGGTTTCAGCGCCCGGGCAGGTCCGCCACTACTGCTGCTTTACTCATATCTGCCTTCTTTTTAAATCCAATGAACGCGATCGTGCTTGCGTCTTTTTTATCCGGGATTCGTGTCGTTGGCCTGGCAAAATGCTCTCAGATATGGATAGGATCGAAACTTGATGTGCGGATTCTGTGGAGTGCCGGTTAACATAGCTCCGCCCTTATGCTGGGCGCAATGAGGCACCTCGACAGAGACTTCCGTGCTGGTCGTAACTCCAACAGTCGACGCCGTAACCACGCTCGAAGCGTTCTGGGTGCGCAGGCTGATCTTCTCGCGGCCAGCTTCCGGTTGACCGCAGACGCAACAGCCGCCAGGAAAGTTGAATCGCTGCGGCAAAGGCGAAGCGAAAATTGCATTGTCAGCAATTCGGTTGTCGTCTGTTTGCCATAGCTGGCCTCCGGTTCCTTCCATATATCTGCGACAACCGTTGCATAGAACGCCTTCGTTTGATTTTGTTGAAAGACCGCTGAGAGCGGCATTGCACGTCGGACAAGTTTCAATTCCCGATCCGCCAAATGCCATAAAAACCAGAATCACTCCGACAATGGCCGGAATCAATGCGATTCCGATCGTGAACGGGCCTTCAACAATAGTCATAAACAGCAGTACCGAAATCCCCAGCGCAACAATCGCTCCTACGAAGTATCCGATAGTTGCCCCCCAGGATCAGGAAATAGCTGTGGTTTTCTTTTCCATAGTTCGGGTCCTCGCGATTGTGAATTACCGCTCGTCTCTTTGAGCCTTGAATGTCGAGCGCTTTCGGGATGCTGAGGGGAGATTAAGTTCGATGACTAACTTTGCGGAAGCTATAATACGCCCGATGGATGAGACAATACAAAGCTTTTTATTGGGTGTGTTTCAAGTCTTTGGGCGATCCCATCCTTTTCTTGCAGCTGCCTTTCAGGCAGCTTTCCCGAAGGGTTACTAGACACGTCATTTTACGGCGTGTGGTTACTCGGCAGGAAATTCTCTTAGGGCGCTTTCAGCGTCCTTGTTCCGGCCTGCTTTAGCTATGTACCGCAGCTAGGTCCCAGTCCGGAAGCGCGTTGAAACGCGCTAAAAAGGGTTGTGTGCTTGCTTTCCCGGCTGTAAAACAGCCGGTCTAGTAACCCTTCGGGAAAGCCTCGTTAACGAGGCTCTGGAACATCTTAGATAAACAAATTACTGAGTGCTCCCAAAAACTTGAACCGCACCCCTTTTTATTCGCATCCACATACGGCCGAATGAATTTTGCAAGCCGGTTTTCTGGCTTGACATTCTCCCTGAACACACCAATACTCAAGTAGATATTCTACCTTAAATGCGCCTGCAGCTTATTTCCATGGAATGTGAGCGAAGTTTGCTCAAAGTGGATCAGGATGAATTTTCTCAACCGATGGTGGCGCGAAACTCTCTACGCGATCAGAAAATTGAACAGGCGCGTCGCCGATCGTGAGTTGGACGACGAGTTCAAGCTGCATATCGAATTAGAAACACAGCTAAACATAGATGAGGGAATGTCAGCCGAAGAGGCGCGTCGTGCAGCATTGCGCACGTTTGGCGGAGTCAGCAGGACAAAAGAGAGGACTAGAAATATGTGGCGTTTTATCTCTGTTGAAACATTGATGCGAGACATTCGACACGGCTTGCGAATGATGGTCAAGAACCCCGGCTTCACTGCCGTCGCCGTGTTGTCGCTGGCGCTGGGAATAGGGGCGAATACAGCAATCTTTAGCATAATAGATGCCGTGTTGCTAAAACCACTTCCGTATACCCAGCCAGATAGATTGATGTTCGTTTCAGAGCGTCCGCCATCCTTTTTGCGCAACAGTGTTTCATCAGCGACTTTTCTTGATTGGAAGAGTCAGAATAGAGTTTTTGATCAGATGTCCGCTACAGCTTCGGTCAGCATGAACCTAACGGGTGGAGATCGCCCCGAGCAGATTCAATGCACAAATGTCACTGCCAATTATTTTGACCTGCTTGGAGTAAAATCGGCCGTCGGTCGCACATTCGCGGTCGGCGAAGACGAGCCGGGCAAACCCCTTGTTGCCGTGATTACAAATCGGCTGTGGCAGCGCCGTTTCGGTGGGCAACCCAGTTTGGTTGGAAACACTATCACGCTCAACAACGCGCAATATACGGTAATAGGCGTCCTTCCGGCAGACAGCAGCTTTGACAGAGGCTCATCACAAATATTTCTTCCTCTGACACTGGGACCCAACGACATCACGCGTCAAAGCCACTCCCTGAGCGTTCAGGCCAGGTTAAAGCCTGGCATCACCAAAGAGCAGGCGCAATCCGATATGGACGCAATCGCGGCCGCAATTTCGGAGCGATACCCCAATACGAACAAAGGGTGGGGAGTGACGCTGGATTTTATGAACGATGTTCGCATCCAGCCAAAGGTCAAACAATCCATGTTGATTCTGTTTGCGGCAGTAGGGTTAGTCTTGCTGATCGCCTGCGGCAATTTGGCAAACCTAACTCTCGCAAAAGTCAGCGCTCGACAGAAGGAGATATCAACCTGTGTTGCTCTCGGCGCAAGTCGCGTGCGGGTTATTCGTCAATTCCTGACTGAGAGCCTGGTGCTGGCGATTACCGGCGGGCTCCTGGGTATTTTGTCAGGCTACTGGATGTTGAAAGCGCTTCGACTGATGGTGCCGCCATCCACCATTCCTCCACAGGCTGATATCCAAATGGATCATCGCGTTTTGTTATTCACGTTGAGTCTTTCGGTGGTCACGGGCTTGATTTTCGGACTGGCTCCTGCTCTGCAGGCATCAAAAGTTGACATTACTGAATCGCTGAAAAGCGGCGGCAGAGGCTCTTCTGCGCAAGCCGGCCGAAAACTGCTCAGCCATATTCTGGTCGTAAGTGAGATTGCCCTTTCGCTGGTTCTGTTGATCGGATCGTTCCTGCTGATTCGTAGTCTATCGCAGCTTCAGCATTCCGATCTTGGCTTTCAGACTGACAATTTACTAACCTTGCATGTCAGTCTGCCAGAATCGAAATACCAAAAGGATGAACAGGTACTGAGCTTTTATGATCGAGCTATTCAAAGAGTTAAGTCCTTGCCAGGCGTGAACGGCGTCGGACTGGCGACTGATCTGCCAGTTGTCGGATGGTCATATGGAATTCAGTTCGAAATCCCGGGACGGCCGGCAATTGATAAAGCTCACCGTCCATTTGCACATGTTGAGTCAGTCAACGCTGATTATTTTCGGGTTATGTCGATTCCCATTGTGAAAGGTCGCAGCTTCACCGATCAGGACAGGTCGACCAGTCCGCCAGTAGTAATTATCAATCAAGCACTGGCCAGAAATATTTTCCCTAACGAAGACCCCATCGGAAAACATTTAACCACTGATGACGAGGGACCGGCCGCTGAAATCGTTGGAGTGGTTGCCGATGTCAAAATCTATGGCCCGTCGAGTCAATTTAATAACCAGACAAATTTCGAGCTTTACACAACTTATACTCAACAGCCGTTCAGACTTACCTACATGGCAATAAAGACCAGCGTTCCGCCGATGAGACTTGCCGACGCAGTTCAAAAGGAGTTTCTGTCACTGGACAAAGATCAACCAATCACATCGATTCAGACCATGGATCAAATCGTTTCCGACTCTCTTTCAAACGAAGTGTTCAACACTTCTCTGCTGAGCGTCTTTGCCGCAATAGCGATTCTGTTGTCTGCGATCGGCATCTACGGAATTCTTTCCTACACCGTGACCCAGCAAACACCGGAGATCGGCATCCGGATGGCATTAGGTGCACAGCGGAGTCAGGTGCTCGGGCTGGTAATCGGACACGGCATGATGCTGGTGGGTGTGGGCGTCATAGTCGGTCTGGTAGCCGCATTTGCGCTGACAAGAACAATGTCGGGTCTATTATACAAAGTGAGCGCAATGGATCCCGTGACATTCACGGTAACGCCCATCGCTATAATCATCGTGGCATTGCTGGCGTGTTATCTGCCTGCTCGTCGCGCGACCAAAGTAGAGCCGATAATCGCTCTTCGGTTTGAGTAATAAGATGTTCAGAGTACAAGCTTTAGCTTGCTGGTTTAAAAGCAGCTTGGGGGCTGTGCTCTGAACTTCCATCAAATCTTTGCGTTGAACAGTAGAAGCGAGCTGCAGCTTTTTCAGAGCAACCATAATGAAGAAATTTTTATCCGAATTTCTGCAGGCCGCCGGATTGGTGGCTTTCTTGTTTATAACGACGGCTCCTCCTCAGACGCTTCCGTCGAGGTGGGAAGGCGACTGGAAAGGCGATTCCAAACTAACATGGGTGAACGGCAAAATTGAGGATTGCGCGGTAGAGCTTCGCATCAGCTCCATTCCAAACAGCAACGCAAAAGCCTGGCATCTGGTTTACGCTTTTTCGGACCGAAAAGAGGTTCGCGATTACGAATTGAAACCGGTTGACGGCAGCCCTGGATTGTTTGTGATTGACGAGAAGAACGGTTTCTTGATTGATAACAGACTTATTGATAATGCATTTTACAGTCAGTTCACGATAAACGGGAATCTGGTAACGACTCGGTTTGAGCTTCAACGCGACACGATCTTAGTGGAAAACACAATGTTCGACATTAAGAACCCACGTGTGACAAAGCTGACCGGCGGTCAGTTCGAAGTGTCTTCATTCGGGATGAAGTACATCCAGCGCGGAACTTTTATTCGCCAGAAGTAACGCAATCAGAAATGATTGCGTTATTTAAAATATTCTATTTTTCGAGTTTCAATGGAAGTTTGTCTGCGATTGAGGGATTCCGTTGTTCTCACTTTCCGTTTTATCCAATCACCCTGTGGATTGAACTCGTATTCACTATAGGACGTGAGTTCCTCTATTTGACCGCGACCGTTTATATATGAAAAAGCCATAGGAACTTTATTGTCGCCGTCATATCCCCAGACGCGCCGTACCGGAGTGGTATTGCCGGCACCCTGTGATCTAGTTTCTGTCAGTCTTCCCGCCGAGTCATATTCATAGGAAATCTTAAATAACAATTTCCCTTTCCCTCTCACAGAAGATGTCTCGACCAGTTTCCCCGCAGAATCATAACGGAATATTTCCCTCACCGTCCCCGTATCATCTGAATCGCCCGTGGGGCCGGCGATTGGCGGCGGTGGAGGCGGACTGTTCTTGTTGTGGATCTCCAGATGAGTGCTTGCGCGGCTGCCATCAGCTTCATATTTGTATAATTCGATGTCTTCGTCCGCACCGCAGGATCCAGGGTAAACTGATCGTTGAGTCAGCCGTCCGCTCTCATCATAAATCTCTCTAAAGTCGCGACATTGTTTCCCTATCAGTTGGTCACCGTACGTTCCTTGAATCAGTTCGAACTCGCCCGATACCATTTTCACTGGTCCAACAAATCCGGCGAGCTCGCGATCTGACATTTGTTTCGGAGGGCGAGTTTGGACAATAACCAAAGAGAAAAAGAGTGACAAGATTAATAGCTTCATATTATTTCCTATGTAACGTAATCGTCCCGACTGCGCCCAATTGTATAGGCCGCTTTGACATAAATACACAAATTGAGATGAGGCCGCAATCGGGATGCGCTACGTCAGGAATCCAATCTCTATACCGACCGAGCTTCGTCTGTGCGTTCATGGCATTGAAAAAATAATTATCCTGCTTCGCACGATTTTTTAAACTTCTCTGATTGATCTATAATGTCTACGCTTATACTGCTTATAAAAAGCCGGATCGGTTTTTCTTTTGCGATCCGTTTCATCCGCCATCACGGAGGACGAAAATCTATGGATCGCAAAAAACTGGTTGCTCCTCTGAGGCCATTGCTCCCGCACGAACATTTCAAACAGGTGTCTGGCAGCAATACTTTACAATCAAAGTCAGCACAGCCCGCTGGTTCAAGACCAAACCTGTTTCCGCAGCAAAAATCGGCTGTTCAGCGCGAGGCAATCAGCAGAAACGTCTCAAGACAGGCAAACACGCAACGGCCACCGGTACAGCGCTGGCAGCAAAAAAGCGCGGAGCAAATACGCGGCGAAAAAAGGGCGCCTTTGCCGCACGAGTTGAGGCAAAAGCGGACTGCGGAGTCTGCGTCCGTTCAGAGAATGCAGTCACCACAATTGGCAAATACAGGGAGCCTCGGTAAAGCAGCTTCACCACCGAAGGCCCCACTCGTATATCGACTGGAACCGCGGCATCGTGCCACACAGCCAAAGCAGACCGGCACAGCGAACAGGATACCGGAAGTGCGACCTTTGGCAGGCACACCCCAAGCTAGGCCGAAAGTCAGAAATCCTGGCGCCGGAGCGCCCGGTCACCCGTTGCGGCCGGTAATCAGCCCATCGCCGCTGGTTTTTCACGCTCTTCAGCTAATGAAAAAAAGAACATTATCGAAGTACGAAGGGAATGATCCGAACAAAAACAAGAAGGCGAAAGAGAAACCGACTTGGCCGCTGCCTGATTACCCAACGAAATCTGTCTTCCACTTTCTCGATCTTCGTTCGTTGCTAAGGATGATGCTGGTCAACAAGAAATTCAGGCAACTCGCTGCGAGTGTGCTGGAAAAACGCCACCAGGATGCGCTAAAGCGATTCCAAAAAGTCAATAATCGACGACAAAAGCAGAAGCACCACTGGCAGAACACGTTCGAGGAAATTGCGGATAAGCAGGTAGCCTTGTATCGCGACACGAAAAAGCAAACAGAACTGTCAACACCATACGGGATGACCCGTATCAGCAAATTTACGCATGATCAGATAATGACCTCGACGCGCGGGGGCGATTATGTCAGCAGTAAGGAAGTCTTTGACTGGATTGAGTTCGCAAATGCATTCGAGGATTTTATCAACCAACCGTTGATGGCAAAGGAAATCCTTTACGCAATCGAATACAATGATCTTCCAAAGGAACCATTAAAGCTGAGCTCTACCCAAAGGCGGGCCTCCGCAATGATTATGTCTACAATGCACGCCTCCGAAGAAGACCGTGTGCGCGGCTCCGGTAAGTATGGCCGAGGCGCGTTGCGGGCGCTCGCTTCGGGCGAATTCAAAACCTTTAAAGATATATTTGGTATAGTAACTGCGGCCTTTTCAATGTCCAGACCATCACAAAAATCGTCGCAAAAAGCAGGTGAACGTACAAAATCAATGCTGACTGACAAAAACGTTAAACTGCTGGGCTCAGAGATGATCGCCCTGGAGTATATGTCTGACGACTCAGACGACGAAGACTACAGCGATAAAATCGTAAAGCGTCCGGAAAAGAAGAAGAAGCCGCAGTTGGGGTCCGAGCTCGGCAAGGAATATGAAGAGCTGGCGAAATTAGAGTTGCGTTCCTGGCGCAAGCTGCCCGATTACGTAGATAAACTGGGCAACGAGGGAAAACTGAATAAAGAAAATCTGGAATTAGTGAAGAAGTTCTCGGAATATCTGAAGAACAGCAAATTGCGGGATAGATTCAGCATAGCGTGGCATTTGGACCAGGCAAAGCTTATCGACATTATGGACGAAAAAAACAGGAATCAGCTCCTACAGGCGCTGCTGCAGGCCGGAATCAGTCCTTATCAATAAAACCTGCTAACTTTTCAGAGATTGTAAATACCTTATTTATTCGTTATCAAAAGATTCCGTGAATTTGGTTCGAAAAAATCCCGGATGAGTTTGGGGCATCTTCTTATAAACAATTTCTCGGGGCGCCGTACTTTCTATTCAAAATTTCGTCACATATGCAACTCGGCGCGAGTCTGCAAAAACCGCAGAACCTGACCGCGAGAAATCAATCCTTCCAAATGCCCATTCTTAATTACCGGCAGTTGATTCACATCGTCGCGGCCCATTGTTTCCAGAGCGTCCGTTATTGGACTGTCGGGGCTGACTACATGCAGGCGGCTTAACGGGCGCATCACGTCAACAACTGTTGTGTAAGGCCATTTGTTTCGCTCAACAGCCTTCACTTCGTGTGGAGTTACCAGGCCTATAACTTCTCCGCTCTGCTCGACAAGGAAACATCGCTCTCCCGTCGGCAACAGCATTTGATCCACAAAAGTCTGTAGATTCGTATTCCCATCCACCGAAAGATAATTTCGATTCATTACGTCCCTGACACGCACGCCGCGCAGAGTCGATGTCAGCTCTGCCTGAGCAACACTGGCTCGCGCAGCATCCAGCAGAAACCATCCGATAAAGGCCAACCACAATCCACCAAATCCCGCACCACCGAAGAACCGCAGCAAGCCGAAAACAATGAATGCCAGCGCTACAAAATGACCCACGGTCGCCGCGATCTTTGTCGACTTGTCAGCTTTTCCTGTCACCCACCAGATTATCGCTCTTAGCACGCGCCCGCCGTCCAATGGAAATCCTGGAATCAGGTTGAAAACTCCAAGAGTGATATTGATATACCCGAGCCACCCAAGCACCGCCAGAACAGGCGTCGGCTGCGACACATTTACCGTCCAGCCTAGAGCGGCCGCGATCGCCAAACAGATGAAACCAATGACCAGACTGGTGATCGGACCCACAATCCCCATCCAGAATTCCGTCTTCGGGTCGGCGGACTCTTTTTCAATCTGCGAAACTCCACCAAGCGCAAATAATGTGATCGACCGCACAGGAAGACCGCGCGATTTCGCAACAAGAGAGTGAGCCAATTCGTGCAGGACTATGGAAAAGAAGAACAGTATTGCGGTGATAATTGCGGCGCTCCAGATTGTGCCCTGGCTCCAGTTTGGGTTTACCTGCGCAAAATTACCAGCCAGCGAAAATGCGATCAGCAAGGCGATGATTATCCAACTGTAGTGAAGTCCAATCTCTATACCAAATACACGACCTAGCTTTATTTGTGCGTTCATAGCGTTTCTCTCCATTCCCTTCCACAAATCGAGAGGACGCATGTTGTGTACCGAAGTGAGCAGGGATTCAGGTGTGACGATCCAGTTGTGGACGTCTCAACGTTTTTGCAGCGTCAGAACTTTGCGGTCAAAATCGATTGCTATTTTATATGATTTCAGGAAGTTTAGTCCGAGCAGCCCTTTAATATCGTCGCCGACAGCCTGCATTTGCTTTAGGTCGAGAGTGCACGCGGGCAGATCAGAAGCGCTGGCGGTGCCGACTTTTATTGAACTGATCTCGATTAGATTTACCTCCCCTGTCGTTCGTACTCCGATACCAAAACCCGCAAGACTGTGACTGGCGGGTAGTTTTAACTGATCTGCCAGTTTTTGATCGACGCAGGTAAAAGTAGCTCCGGTGTCGAGCACAAAATTATAAGGTCCCTGCCCGTTAATCTGCACCGGAACCAAGATCGCCGCGCCGTTTGCTCCGGCGAGTTTGAACGAGACCTCTCCAGCAGCCGCATTTGCCGGTTGACCTATTCGCTGCGACAGCAGACTTCCACAACCTGTCAGTTGCCAGCAGGCCAGTCCGATCAGAATTATCAGCGTAATTCGAATGACCATATACAGGTAAGAGTTAATGGCTCACAGCAATGATCATTCCGGTCTGGGAACTTTGAGCTAAGGCGATTAGGAACGTAATGGTGAGTAAAACAAAACGAATCGCGAAATAAATCCTTGTTTGCAGGCAAACTTTGCAGCCAAAAATGATGAAGCCCGCGAAAGACGAACTCTCGCGGGCTTCTAAATTTAATCCGGCAGCGACCTACTCTCCCACACACTTGGCGCGTGCAGTACCATCAGCTCCGAAGGACTTAACTTCCGTGTTCGGGATGGGAACGGGTGTGACCCCTTCGATATTACCGCCGGAAAACTCGAAATCTTAAAAGAACATATGACAATTAAGAGATGATGTAGCGCAGACATCCTGTCTGCGCCGTCCCTATAAGCTTTCAAATTCAGACGAAACTTGATTGTTTCGTAACGTACACAGACAAGATGTCTGTGCTACATAAGGTAAACTTTGTTCGAGCTTGATCAACAATCGAAAGTTTGCCCGCTTTTGCGTTGAGCAAACTATTATGGTCAAGCACGCGGCTGATTAGTACAGGTCAGCTGAGTACGTTACCGCACTTGCACTTCCTGCCTATCGACGTGGTGGTCTACCACGAGCCTTACTCGGAGCACTAATCTTCGGTCTGGCTTCACGCTTAGATGCATTCAGCGTTTATCCATGCCCAACTTCGCTACCCTGCTATGCCGCTGGCGCGACAACAGGTACACAAGTGGTTGGTCCAACCCGGTCCTCTCGTACTAAGGTCAGATTCCGTCAATGCTCCTCCGCCCACACCAGATAGGGACCGAACTGTCTCGCGACGTTCTAAACCCAGCTCACGTACCGCTTTAATAGGCGAACAGCCTAACCCTTGGGACCTTCTTCAGCCCCAGGATGCGATGAGCCGACATCGAGGTGCCAAACCGCCGCGTCGATGTGAACTCTTGGCGGCGATCAGCCTGTTATCCCCGGGGTACCTTTTATCCGTTGAGCGACGGCCCTTCCATACAGAACCGCCGGATCACTAGGTCCGACTTTCGTCTCTGCTCGACCTGTCCGTCTCACAGTCAGGCTGGCTTATGCCCTTACACTCTACAGGTGATTTCCAAACACCTTGAGCCAACCTTCGAGCGCCTCCGTTACAATTTAGGAGGCGACCGCCCCAGTCAAACTACCCGCCTGATAGTGTCCCTCCACCGGATAACGGCAGTAGGTTAGAATCCGAACATCACCAGGGTGGTATCTCACCGTTGGCTCCACCGAGCCCGAGAGCCCAGCTTCAAAGCCTCCCACCTATCCTGCGCAAGTAATGCCCAGATTCACTATCAAGTTATAGTAAAGGTCCACGGGGTCTTTCCGTCTAGATGCGGGAAACCGGCATCTTCACCGGTACTACAAGTTCGCTGCGTCACTCGTTAAGACAGTCATCAGATCGTTACGCCATTCGTGCAGGTCGGAACTTCATGTGTTTCCACAGTTTCCTG
>DASRDY010000350.1:0-3513 GCA_035652355.1 Blastocatellia bacterium | reverse complement strand
AATCCGACAAAGAAATGTATTGCGCGGATTGCGCTGTAAGGAATCCAGGTCGGGATCTGCCAATTCACGCATATTCCAAAAAAGAACAGCGCAGAAATGAATTGCAGAATCACAATCCAGAAAAGCAGTTGTCCCAGTGCCCGTGTCAATCTGGTGTTGCTGGTTACCAGAGGCGGGTTCGACGTGTGTTGGTGATCTTCTGTTACGACGGTCGCTTCAGGTGAACTGTCCATACAACTCCAATCCCAGATAGCCTGAGAAATATTCCAGTTTTTTATTCTTCATGCCATTGCCAGCACACTTTTGGAATAAATCAGTGCACTTATTGGATTCACAAAATGGCGAGCGGTGGCTGATTTCGCAACTCGGTCGGTTCGAGTTTACCTCGGAATACCATTCGCTTCCATACAGGCCCGATTATTGCATCCTTATCTGAGCTTGTTTGAATTTCAATCGAGAATAAATTAAAAAGAGACCTGTAGAAAACGCCCGTGAGCAAAACAACCGAATTGATGAGCGCAATCCGGCCCAAAATATCTGTTGTAATCCCCGCATTCAACGAAGAGGCCTCCATCGGCCTGCTTGTCGCTGATATTCCCCGCAATATCGTCGATGAAGTCATTGTTGTAGACAATGGCAGCACTGATAAGACCGCCGCCATTGCGAAATCAAAAGGCGCTACCGTGGTGCGTGAAGAGCGAAGAGGATACGGCCGCGCCTGCGCAACTGGTGTAGAGAAAGTCAGCCAGGACTGCGACATCGTCGTCTTTATGGATGGTGATTATGCTGATCATCCGGAAGAGATGCCAAATCTGATCAATCCAATTTCACGCGGAGACTACGATCTTGTAATCGGATCACGGATTCGAGGAAATCGCGAGAACGGATCGATGACTTCGACTCAGGTCTTTGGCTCCTGGCTGTCATCGTTCCTGATCAATCTTGCTTACGGTTATAAATATACGGACCTTGGGCCATTCCGCGCGATCAGGTATCAATCACTGCAGTCGCTTGGCATGAGCGAAATGACATATGGTTGGAGCATTGAAATGCAGGTGAAAGCGATCCAACGCGGCCTGCGCGTATTGGAGGTGCCGGTTAATTACCGTTGCAGAATCGGACAGTCAAAGGTTTCAGGAACAATTCAAGGATCGATACGAGCAGGCTTTCGGATCCTTTGGACAATAGCGCGATTAGTTTTAAAATCGTCGCACTCCTCAAATTCATCCCCAGAATCAACAACACAAAGCTCGCCACAAGGCCAGCAGATTAAACAACCGAGTGATTAATGTCTACGATTTCCGCAGTGCCTTATTACACGCAGATTCGCAAAAAAGATGAAGAAGTCGAATCGCCGCCTGTCTGCCTTTATTTGGAGACGACAAACCGCTGCAATCTTCTATGTCAAACTTGCCCCCGAACATTTGCCAGCACGGAACGTCCGGCCGACTTGAGCCTGGAGCAGGTAAAGCAGATCGTTGAGCAAGTTCCTAATCTTCAGCAGGCAGTTCTTCACGGAATAGGCGAGCCGCTGATGAACAAGGAGTTGCCTGAAATTATCAAGTATCTGAAAGGTCGAAGCATTAACGTTCTGTTTAATACGAATGCCTCCCTGCTTGATGACAATCGACAGCGAGCCTTGATCGAATCAGGACTCGACCAGTTGAGAGTCTCGCTCGATGCGGCCGAAGCTGAAAGTTACGCGCGCGTTCGCGGCTTGCGAATGTTCAACATCATTTTAAAGCGGCTTGCCGATTTTCAGAAGTTGAAGACAGAACTTGGCGTGACACGGCCAGTAGTATCGCTGTGGCTGGTGGGATTGAAAGAAACGATTGTGCAGTTACCTGCCTTCATAAAGCTCGCAGCAGATTTGGATGTCAATGAGGTGTACCTGCAACGACTTGTCTATTTCGATGATCATCAAGGCGGACAAGGCGTCGCGCGGCCAGAGCAATCTCTTTACAACAAGCTGCAACAAGATGAGGAACGAATAATTCAGGAAGCCATAGAGCTCGCTTCCAGTTTGGGAGTAAAGCTGAACGCTTCTGGCGCGACCAGTCCTGAATCAAGCCTAATGTCGAGTCGCGGAGACTCACCCTGGAGCGATTGCCGACGACCATGGGCGTTGATGTACATTACCGCGAATGGCAATGTGCTGCCGTGTTGCATAGCTCCGTTTGTCGAGCGCGATTACGACTCACTGATTCTCGGCAATGTTTTTAAACAACCGCTCGCCGAAGTCTGGAACGGTCCTGCTTATCGTGAATTTCGAGCGAAACTGAATAGCCCGAATCCTCATCATGCTTGTTCAGGATGCGGGTTGCGGTGGAGTCTGTAAAAACAATAAAAATAAATATCGATGAGAAAAACAAAACAAGCGTTGGTTATTTTTGCGAAGGCTCCCGAATTCAACAAAGTCAAAACCAGATTGGTTCCGCCGCTGACTCCAGTACAGGCGACGGAGCTTTATCGCTGCTTCCTTCTGGACACGATCGAAAATGTCAGTCAGATTCCCGGTGTTGACGTCATCATCTCCTATACGCCGAAAGGCACTGAGCATCTGTTTCACGAGCTGGCGCCGCAATGCCGTCTGTTATTGCAGGAAGGCGACAGTTTTGGTCCGCGGCTCTTCAGTTGTTTCCAGAACCTGTGTGCTGAAGGATATGAATCGGTGCTCGTGATGGACACGGACAGCCCGACGTTGCCACATAAATATCTTGAAGAAGGTTTCGAATATCTTGCAGCCCGCGAAGATGCCGGAATCATCGGTCCGTCTGCAGATGGCGGCTATTACGTTATCGGGTTGAAGAAGCCTCACCGTGCAATGTTTGAGAATATAACCTGGAGCACCGAATACGTAACGGCGGAATCTTTGGAACAGGCGGACAAAATAGGCTTACCCATTCACCTTTTGCCGGAATGGTTTGACGTGGATACGGAAGCAGAGCTCGCCTATTTAGAGAGGCAAATTCTTAATGGGTCTATCGAGGGTTATAGCGCGCCGCACACCAGGGCGTTTTTCCTGAAGTTCAGAGTACAAGCTTTAGCTTGCCACCTTCCGGAGCCCGCAGCCTAAAGGCTGTACTCTGAACATCGTAACTGAATGCAGAGCGAGACGAAGATCGAGGAGCAGAATTCGCCCTCGGCTAAATGGCCGAGCATCGCGCTCGTGTTGCTCGCCGCCGCTTTTCTTATATTCGAATTAAAAACCACGCTGCCGGCAGGTCGCGATGATCTTGTTCCCTGGATCAAACTTTTCACCTGGCAGGTTGTTGTTTATGTGTTAGGCATATTGCTGGTCGTTTGGCGTAAGCCGAACTTTCGTCACCAGGTTCTGATTATTTTTATTTCAGCAGTGATTTTCAGAATCGTTCTGGTTCCGACGTTCCCATCGCAACTGTCGAGCGACATCTTCCGCTATGTTTGGGACGGCAAAGTTCAGGCGGCGGGGATAAACCCTTACCGCTATATACCGAGCGACGAGCATCTTGCGTTTCTTCAGAATGATCCTGT
>DASRDY010000349.1:0-2769 GCA_035652355.1 Blastocatellia bacterium | reverse complement strand
AAGCGAAGAAATTGCTGGGATACGAACCTCTGTATACATTCCAAAAGGGATTGGAAGCAACCACAAACTGGTATCGTTCACAAACCGCATTGGTGGCTCACAGTCCTGCCGCGTAGGCAGGACTATTGCTCTAAAAAGCGTAGCTCAATGGGTGCTTAGCCCCTTGCCAGTGTGGCAGTCGGTGCAGTTCACCCATTTTTTGTCGCTCAGATCGATCGGGTGCGAGAACGTTCCGTTTGTCGCAACAGGACGGCCGCCTTCTGTCTGTCCTTCAACCGTATGACAGATGTTGCACTCTGACCGAATGACCTTTCCGTCCTTGCTTGTGTGCTGGCCGTCGTGGCAACGGAAACATCCCTGGAAGTAGTAATGGCCGACGTTATTGGGATACGTTTGCCAGTTAACCTTCATCTCAGGGAAGAAATAGGTTTGGTAGATCCGCTGAACTTCGCGCGTCGCCTGCTTGATCGACTCGCCCTTATTCGCGTAAACATCCGGATATTTGGATTTATAATAACTGTCCAGACTTGCGGCAATCTGGCCGACTGCTTCGTCAGTAGACTTATATGGTTGCGATAACGCAAGGACGGACTGTTGTTTCAGATAAGGTAACCCCACATCAAGTTTACCTGCCGAAAACGAATCATTAATTGCCTGGTCAGGCGACAGGTAAATATGAGTAGGCCGGTTGTGACAATCAATGCAGCTCATACGGCGCTTTTCACCGGAATCGATCTGCTCCGGAGTTAACTGCGCTCCGGGTCCGAAATACTCAACGACGTTGCCATACCGGTCTTTTTGCCTAACGTACGAGATATTCTGACGGTGATCATCCGTTGAAATAAAGCTGATGTCGTTGGCGATATTCATGTGCCAGTGAATGCCGGATACCGGTCCGTTTGTTGGGCTGCCGCCGCCGACGTTTATTAGCAATCGGAATTGCCGCAGCGTATTAGCCTCGTCGTAACCGTAATGATTGAAGATCTTCATCTGTGTGCCATAGTACTTTTCAGGCCAATGGCATTGCTCGCAGGTTTCGCGGGCCGGACGCATATTCTTAACCGGAGTTGGAATCGGTCGAGGATAGTCTCCGAAGATTACTCCGACAAGCTGGTGGGCGCCGTTCAGTTTGGCCCGGGCATACCAGGTTGCGCCAGATCCGACGTGGCATTCGACACACGCCACGCGAGCGTGCGGCGAGACCTGATACGCAGTGAATTCCGGTTTCATCGGAGTATGGCAGACCTGTCCGCAAAAACCGACAGACTCAGAATAATGATACGCCTGATAGCTTCCGCCCGCGCTGATCATCAAGAACACTATTAACGCAGTTACGGTCGCCAATAATCGACGTCGTTGGCGAGGATTATTTAAATCAAGATGCGGATATGGCTCAATCTGATCCGGCGCTAGCTTTCTTCTCCGGCGGCGCTCCCACAGCATTCCAACTGGAATAAGGACGAGTCCGAACACCAGGAAGGACGGTACAATTATATAAGTCAAGATGCCCAGATAAGGATTGTCGCGACCGCTGAGCATATCCATCGCGATCAACATGAGTATGCTGACCAGGCTCATTAAGGCGATGAATCCGCCGAGTACGCTGATGTTGTTGCGCGTCAGACGTACACGTGTCAGGTTGGTTTTTGCTGCTGCTGTAGTTTCCTTATCTTCAGCCATGTTATCCTCGTATCTGCAAACGGATGGCAATCAGCCTCCGCAAGTCAATCCGTGACGTTTATTGATTTCCCTTTTCTGAATTCCGTATCTCGCCAACAAAAGAATGTTCCGACAAATTGGTTTCCCCTACCGAAAAATCGTTCCCGGTATGACATCGTCGACAACTCTTAAAATCCGGCGGGCCAAATGCGCGCTCGCCGTTGTGACAGCTGAAACAGCCCAACTCTGTTCCTTTATTGTGGTGCTCGGCCACAAAAGGCTTTGTCATCTCTGCGCGCGGAGTACCGCGCTTTATCTCGTGACAGGTATTGCAGCTCTGTAAACCGGCTGAAGCATGGGCTGAATGGCTGAAGTTAACCTTATAAGCTCTGAAACCTGCTGGTGTCGGCCGGATACCGCCCAATTCGTGGCAAACGCCGCAGGACGAGATGTCTTTTCCCTTGGCGCCGTGGGATTCGAATCCGTGGCAGCGAAAACATGTCGAATGCGCGGCGGCTCCTGTCGGCATGGAGATCGTCGAGCCACCGGTTGGCTTATGACAAGTGGAGCACTCCTGCAGTCTGTGACTTGCATGAGCAAATCGCACGCTGAAACCAGAAAGCGGCGGAAATGTTTTTACTTTGGCCGTTTGCGGAGTGGTGTGACAGATTCCGCAGTATTGGCGATCCTTAGCGTCAAACTTATCCTGATGGCATTGAGTGCAGGCGGCGTGGCCCGGCATCTTTGGCTGCGCGGCGTTCGTGTCCCGCTTGTGACACTGAGCGCAGGCAATCGCTTTGTGCGCCTCCTGATCGTGGGGATAACGATCACTGGCAGCGCGCCGTGCGGTTGGCCGACCCGCGGACAAAGCAGAATACGAAAGTAATGCGATGATCCCTGTCACGGCAACGATGAGAAACCACTTCCATATTGCCGACGTTTTTCCAGAATCCGTTCTGAATCTATAAGTCAATTTCAACATCGGTCCCTCATCCGCTTATTGCCTTCACGTGTGATGGAGGCGGAGTACGCTTGCCATTCACCACGTGACACTTGACGCACTGATAACTGGGGTTAGCTTTCTTTCGCGCCATCTCGGCGTTCAGGTCT
>DASRDY010000348.1:0-1251 GCA_035652355.1 Blastocatellia bacterium | reverse complement strand
AAGAGCCGCCAGATTGAAGAGATTCGAACCCAACACAATCCCGACGCCCAGATCACGCTTATTCGAAATCAGTGCAACGATGGCAGACGAGATTTCGGGCGAATCGGCGCCCAGAGCTGTTAAGATCCCGATCAGCTCGTCTGAGAGGTGAAGGTTGCTTCCCAGCCGGTCAACTCCCCGCGCGAGCAATTCGCTGGCCCAAAGTACCAAGCCCAAACAGGCGGCGAACAAAATGCCATTCAGCCACATGTGCGACCGCCAGGGACATATTGAAAGATCTTCTCTTGTGCCAACATTATGATCGCGAGAACAGAATGGCGGAAACGACAGGGATCAAACGACAGGTTGAAGGACTGCATGGGTGACATGCATTCGCACGTATTCCGCACATCGTGCAGGGTATTCAAAGGCCATTTCGCGCCTTCGATTTCTTTAACCTCATGAGGAGTTAGTAGACCGGCGATTTCACTGCTATCTACCACGATGAACGCGCCGCTCAGAGCGAAGCAGTTCGTGGTCCACAAAGTTCTGGGGCATTTAACCAGCCGTTTACCGTGCGGCAATCCTGCGTCATCACATCTCCGACGCATACGTCTTTGACGTATGTGTGTTAATCCAACCCTCATCTAACTTTCTCGCGCCGCTTGCAGCAAGAAGCAGCCGATGAAAACTAACCGAAGGCTTCTGATCATCGTTCCGGCCAAAAAACCGAAGAGCCCATCCGCTATGAAGCGGAAAGCAATGTAAGCAACCACCTGACCATTTGTTGCGGCGTACTGTCTCTCGAACGATCATCATCGCCGGTCTTCCACCAGATCAACCCACGAATACCAGCTATGGTGCACACCAATCGCAATTCCGAAGATCTTTCCCGGGTTGATTTGTGACCGCAGTCTTCGTCCACCCTATGACCGTATCACTGAGGGGCCGATACAAACTTCGTCGCAGCGCGACGCTCTTTTTGGCGCACCGCGTTATGACTTCTTCAGCGAGATCAATGCGGACTGTAACGGCTCAGAGACAGATCTGATGTGCAGATCCCGTTGGGGAAAAGGAAGCTCTATCCTGGCCTCTTGAAATGCTTCGAAAATCGCAAAGTAAAGATCGCTTTTTAGCCTGACAGGCGTTTGTACCTGTTGAATCGTCCAGACGCGAAGTTCGAAATCGAGCGAGCTGTCTCCGAAATCTCGAAAAATAACCTCGGGAGCAGGGTCAGAAAGGACATCCGAATGTCGGGCCGCAAGCTGAAGG
>DASRDY010000347.1:0-8424 GCA_035652355.1 Blastocatellia bacterium | reverse complement strand
GCCTCAATGCCTACTTTGTAGATCCGAGGGCAGCAAGCCTTGGAGAAGCTCTTGTGAGGGTACATCAAGGAGGCGCAGTATCGGTCTGGGCATCTTCGGCAATGACTGATACCGGTAATCAATCTGTGCTGAACAAGACATTCTTCCAGCAGTTGTTCAGCAATTCGAACATCACGATTGGTCAGGCAATCAAGCAAGCGAAAGCGGCAACCCTGGACAACGATGTTCGCAAAACCTGGATTCTGTTTGGCGATCCAACCATGACAGTAAAATAAACCGACTAGCAATCTCTTGTGGGAAGGTTCGCTCGTGCGCGATACCTTCCTACAAGAGCCCGCATTTCTTATTGCTATTATAGTAGTTCCTATTCGAGCCTCTCAATTCGAATTTATCTACAAAATAATTTCACCATTCATCAAAAAGATTACAAATTTGTGTGTTTCTCACTGAAGAATCGATAAGGCCAGTTCGATAATTAGGCTAGGCCCTATACAAAGTTTGCACATTAGAACTCTCTGGAAAAGGGAGCAGGTCTCTTGGATTTTCGGGGGTAGGTTTTAGATTTCATCGCAATTATAACGGCACGTTTATCGGCCCATGTGGCTTTGCTTCGGTTTATCAGTGGCCGAAGAGGTGAGGGAGCGAGATTCTCTGCTTAAGCACCACGGCAGGTGTCTTGAGCAAAGGAGAGCGGTGTGCATATAGCAACAGACCAGGGCTTGCTGCACGAGGGCATACTTGCGGCAAAGTCCGGCGACAAACCCACAGCGTATTCATTGCTGCAGCGGGCCGCGCAGAGCGACCCTTACAACGAGATGGTTTGGCTCTGGCTTGCTTCGGTGGCCGATCACCCGGCCGATCAGATTGCACATCTCCGGAAAGTTCTGGAACTGAATCCGCGTCAAAAGCAGGCCGATTCGAACCTGAAGAAGCTGTTGCTTTCCGAAGGGATCGCCGTTGCAAAATCGGGTAATAAAGCACAGGCGAAGGATCTGCTTTTGGAATTGATCCGGCTAGAGCCAGCAAACGAGCTGGCCTGGTTCTGGCTCGCGTCTGTTTCAACGACTGTCGAAGATACCAGCCATCATCTCAATAAAGTTCTCCAGATCAATCCGAACAATGATCATGCGAGAACGTGGCTAACCAGATTGCAGGCGCTGGTTGAAAAATCGACAGTGAAACTGGAATGCCCACTCTGTCAGACTTCCTGGAATCAGAAAGTGGTCTATTGTCCAGAGTGCCATGCAATCCTGACGCTGGATGATCTCAATAACCTGATTGAGAATCCAACAGCCGACTGGCAGCTTATTCTTCGCGGCGTAAATCACTATCAAAGCCTGCCAGCGGATAAGTTCGATTTCAACTCTCATTTTAACCTGGGAATCGCCTATCTGAATTTAAAGCAGTTCGGAAAAGGCGTCGCGCATCTGCAGATGGCAGCGCAACTGCGACCGGAAGATGAGGTTCTGCGCGGTAAGGTCAATGACCTGGTCGCCTGGCAGCAAACGCAGCCTCGGCAAAATGGATCGACCTCGAATGGCTCTGATCCAAATAAAAATAAAGCGGTATCGCCCAATTGCAAAACGATCCTGGCAGTGGATGACAGTCCAACTGTGCGAAAGATTGTTTCGATGACTCTGGAAAAGCAAGGGCATCGCGTCATTAGCGTTGCTGATGGCGTAGAGGCGCTGGCAAAGCTGAATGAAATGGTTCCCGACTTGATCTTTCTGGATATTTCGATGCCGCATCTGGACGGCTATCAAATCTGCAAGATCATCAAGGGAAAGGATGGCACAAAGAGCGTTCCGATAATTATGTTGTCGGGCAAGGATGGTTTTATAGACAAAGTGCGTGGTCGATTGAGCGGCGCTACCGACTATATTACCAAGCCATTTGAACCGACCGCCCTGGTTGAAGCGGTCAAGAAGCACTGCCTGCGAAGGAATTAAAGGAAGAAGTTTATGGCTATCCAGGGTGAATTCAGAGATGGCGGTCTGACCAGCATTGTTCAAATGATGTGTCTTGACTGCGGCGACGTCGCGCTTTTCGTTGAGGGAAACGGCGAGAAAGGCGAGATCTTCTTCGAGGCTGGAGAGATAGTGCACGCAAACGTAGGCAAGCTCGATGGCGCCGAAGCACTATATCGAATGCTGGCCTGGGCCGAAGGAACCTTCCTGACCGCTGAACAGGCGCAAGCGCCTCGTATAACGATAACTTTGAGCTGGGATCAACTCCTGATGGACGGTCAACGCTGGATCGAGGAGCAAAATCAAGCGGTGGGACAGCCGATATCAGGTTGAGTATTTGGGGCAGCGTTTCGGGCATGAGGCCCGTTACGATCAGTTAAAGAGGGAAGTACAAGGAGATAGTAATGGATCAAAAGAAAATTCTGATCGTGGAAGACAGCCCGACAGATATGCGAATGGTTGCTGCCGCGTTGCAGCAGACGGGACGGGAGATTATTACGGCTACGGACGGTGATGAAGCGATAGCGATAGCAAAAAAGGAACATCCGGGGCTGGTGCTGCTGGATGTAATTCTTCCAAGAAAGAATGGCTTTCAAGTTTGCAGAGACTTAAAAAATTCCCCTGAGACAAAAGATATCCCGGTAATCATCATTACCAGCAAGACGCAGGATAGCGATCGTTTCTGGGGTATGAGGCAGGGCGCGGTCGAATATTTGACCAAACCTTATGCAGATAAAGATCTGCTGGCAGCCGTGGCGCGCCATATTTCATAAAGTTCTATCGCAGGAGAACGGCGATGATTGATGAAAACATCTGGTCGGAATTAGAGCTGCCGGATTTGCCAAATGGCGGCCAGTCCGATTCGCAATTGTTCAATCCTGGCGCGGCCGTGAACGCGGCGGATGACGTCGCGATTTCGGAACCTGAAAATAGTCCGTCACCCGGAAGCGATACGCCCGAGTCGCAAACTTTCTCCGCGATGCGGTTAGAAGATGTTGTTGCCCAGATTGACCGTGAAGTAACAGAGAACGCGTTGCCCGAGGCGCCAACTGCCGCAAGCGCCGACAAAGCTGAGGCCGCGGAAGAAAAACAAAAACATATTCTGTTTTCTCTGTCCGGCGCCAGGTACGCGATGCCATTAAGCCAGGTCCTGGAGATCAGCCGGGTTCCAAAACTAATGCCGCTTCCGCACGTGCCAGACTGGTTACTGGGAGTTACGAATCTGCGCGGCGATATTATTTCGGTAATTGATCTGCACTTGTTTTTAGGGCTTACCGCGGAAACCCGCCGGGAGCCAGGTCGCATGTGCGTTGTCCGCGCGGAGCGGCAGGACCTGGTTACAGGCTTGATGGTGGATCGCGTTGAGGGACTTGCGTCGCTGAAGGGCGACAGCGTCGGCTGGACGACTGCGCCGCTGGAAGGAAATATTTCTCAGCACATGCGCGGTATCACCGAGCACGAAGGGCATCTGTTGCGGATATTAAATCTGGATTCACTGTTGACTTCGCTTGATTTGGGAGCCTGAAGAGGGCTGGATTGAGCTGGAATGAACGTAGGTTTGCCCCTCTGAAAATAACGATCTTTGTCGATTAAGAAAACGATTTGCATCCGCATTTATTTTCATGCGGCCGCGCTGGGACCGTTTTCTCTTTTGTTTGATTTGTTTGTTTAGAGATGGACCGGAGTGGGTTGAGGCAATCGATATTACAGGAGAAGAACGATGTTTAAGAACCTGACAATCGGACAGCGATTAGGATTGGGATTCGGATTGATCCTGTTGCTGATGTTTATCGCCGTCGGCGCCAGTTATTATGGCACATTTAGAATCTATGATTCGACGTCGTCGGTGTTGCAGAATGAAGAAAAGATGGCGCAATTTGCCGCGAATGTGCGCGGCGATGTACAGGGAATGCGCCGTTACGAAAAAGATATCCTGCTTAATATCGGACATCCCGACAAGGTCGAAGAATCAATAAAGCTGTGGCAGGAATCGGAGCGCAAAGCGTACGAAGGCATTCTGGCCCTTGAAAAACTGCCTCTAAAGCAGGATGACCGCCCGATTGTCGCATCCATGAAGGACAATTTCACGATTTACGTCGAAGGCATGAACGGGGTATTGGGCGCTATTCGTCAGGGCAGGATTCAAAGCGCGCAGGCCGCAAATGACGCACTGGCGGAATACCAGGACGCCTCAAAGCGCATTGAAGAGGTCGCCGACGCAGTACGCCAGGCCGTAGGCGTTCAATTGGCGGACAGCGAAAGCAAACTGCGCGATACCCGCCTGGGGGTCGACTGGACTGACGCCGTGACCGTGTTCCTCGCCTCGATATTCTGTCTCGGTGTCGGATTCTGGCTAACCAAGAGCGTTTCTCAGCCGATTCTGGAAGTCGTGAAGATCGCTGACCAGATGGGCGAAGGCGATTTCTCCGCCAGGATCGAGGTTACGTCCACCGATGAAACAGGGCGACTGCTGACCGCGATCAAGAACATGACGGACTACCTGAGAGAGATGGCCGATGTGGCAACAAAGATCTCCGTCGGTAATTTGAACGTTCACGTCGTTCCTAAATCAAAAGACGACCGGTTCGGTCACGCATTTAAACAGATGACCGATTATCTGGGTCATATGGCATCGATTTCCGACAGCATCGCGACCGGCAATCTTTCGGTGCAGGTCAAACCGCTGTCGAAGGACGATCGGTTCGGTCACTCATTCAAGAACATGCTTGATAACACTCTCAGCCTGGTTCAGTCGCAGGATGAACGCGACGCCCTGCAAAAATCTATTGTCAAACTGCTGGACGAAGTGGCGGACGTTGCTCAGGGCGACTTGACCAAGGAAGCGCGGGTATCCGAAGACGTGACGGGCGCAATCGCCGACGCCCTCAACTTTATGATTGCTGAATTGCGACGCATCATCGGCAAGGTTCAGGCCGTGACCTGGCAGGTGAATACTTCGGCTAACGCTACGCAGGTGACGACAGAGCATCTGGCTCGCGGTTCCGAAGAACAGGTCAATCAGATACTGGTCACAACGCGCGCAATTAACGAAATGGCGACTTCTATTCAACAGGTGTCCGCGAACGCTGCCTTGTCGGCCTCAGTCGCGCAACAGTCACTGACAACCGCAAAACAGGGAACGAACGCTGTGCAGAACACTATCGAAGGTATGAACCGCATCCGCGATCAAGTGCAGGAAACAGCAAAGCGTTTGAAGAGACTGGGCGAAAGCTCGCAGGAAATCGGCGAAATCGTGCAGTTGATCGAAGACATTGCAGATCGTACCAGCATCCTGGCGTTGAACGCATCGATTCAGGCAGCAATGGCGGGCGAAGCTGGTCGAGGATTCGCGGTCGTCGCAGAAGAAGTCGAACGACTGGCAGACCGATCATCAGAAGCTACGAAGAAGATCGCCGGACTGGTCAAGACGATTCAGCTGGGCGCGAACGAAGCTATCTCGGCTATGGAAGAGAGCACGCGAGAAGTCGTCGAAGGATCGCAGGTGGCAGATAAAGCTGGTCAATCGCTAAGCGAAATCGAAGCAGTATCGCACCGTCTGTCTGATCTGATCGGATCGATATCATTGGCGGCAAAACAACAGGCAAGCAGTTCTGAGGCGTTGTCGAAATCGATGACCGGAATTTCCGGATTTACCCAGGAGACAGCCACCGGTATCAAACAAGCCGCTGTGACTGTAAGCGCGCTGGCGAATCTGGCAGACGAGCTCCGTGCATCGGTTGCGTCGTTCAAGCTGCCTGAAGATCGGCTGGACCGCAGAGGAAACACGGGAGCTTTGCCGACGAACGGCTTCCCGATCGGCAATCCGGCCGGCGGACAACACGCGCAGCTTTAATCTGGAAGTATCCCGGGAGCGCAGGCATTCTGCCTGCATGCTCTCGGGTGCGGGTTAGTTTAGAAACGAGTAAGCACCTAGGAGAGAGATGCCCGGCAGGATGCCTGAGCTCCCAGGGGAAGATGACAATGAGAGAGAACGTCGATCGAGAAGTATTAAGCTGTTTTGTCGGAGAGGCCCAGAGCTATCTGCCAGAGATTCTCCAGGCCATCAGGACATTTCATCATAACCCTTCGCAGCCGGAAAGTTTGGCGGAGGCCTATCGGTACGCTCACATAATCCACGGTGCGGCATCGTTGGTGGGTCTGGATGAAGTCAGCAGCGTTGCGGCCGAGCTGGAGCGTACGCTAGAAGCGTTGACTAACGGAGAGGTCGAGCTTACGGAGGACCTGATAACACAGTTGTGTCAGGGTGTGATGCACGTTGCCGATCAACTGAATTCAGTTACGAATAATCCGGAAGCTGGGTCAACGCAGTTGCCCGAACCTGAAATTGAATTGCCATCCGTGATGGCCGATTCACCGGCAGAGCAATTGCCAGTTGATTTTGATCTGGTTCCGAAAAACACCGTTTTCTCCACCTGGGATAATGTGCCTGATTTTACCCCGACTAGCCTGAATGAGGATAGCCTGAATCAGACAGTGGCTCAGGAATTTGTTCAGGATTCCATTCAAACAGAGGAACCGATCCTGATTGTCGACCAGGCGCCGCCTTCGCTGCCGGACCTGCCTGACCTCACCGAATTACCATCGTTTGACAGCAATCTCATCGCCTTCCCTGATCCGACATCGATGATGCCTGATTTACCCGAGGCTTTTTCGACTGAGATGCCGTCGATCTCAACAGAATTCGTCGAAGAAGCAATTTCGAGGTTAGGCGCACCGGAACTGCCAGACTTCTCGCTTCCATCAATGGAAGAAGATATTCCTCAAGTTCCGGCCGCGGAAATCACTGTCAATCCATCAGAGCCTCCTCCTCAGGTAGTCGTAACACCCAGGGACGAGGTTTCGCTGGAACTGGCGGAAGTCTTCGCGTTGGAAGCCGAAGAACACCTGCGCACGATGACTTCATCGTTGCAGATACTGGAACAGGAACCCGGCCGCAGAGATTTACTGCAGACCATCCGGCGCAGCGCCCACTCATTGAAGGGTTCGGCCGCAATGGTCGGCTATCGCGAGATCACCAATCTGGCGCATCGCATGGAGGATCTGCTGGATCTTCTTTATGACGGTGATCGCCCTCTGACACCGCAGATAGTTCAGATAATGTTCGCTTCAACTTATGTGCTGGAGGATATGACCAGCGGCCAGGCCTCGGCTGAAGCGATTGAAAAACTTTACAACGACTATAAGAAGCTTTTGGATGCTACCGGAGAAATACCGCCCGGAGTTTTGGCGGCCGTTCCGATCACAGAGGCCGAGCCTGCGGCGAATAGCAACGTTGTCTCGATGGAGCACCGTCTGCCTTCAGACGAAGAGGCTGCTTCGAAGGCACAGCAGCGCGCTGCCCTGTCATCCACCAGAACCGGGCAGATCGTCCGTGTTCCACTGGAACGCCTCGATGAGCTTGTTAGATTAGTCAGCGAGCTGGTTATTGCTCAAACTTCATTTGAGCAGGGTATGTCCGATTTTGGCAAGGAATTGAACGAACTTCATTCCAGCAGTAGCCGATTGCGTCGCGTCACATCAAAACTGGAAACGGAATACGAAACGAGAGCTCTTGGCGGTGGACGTTCGCTTGCGCCAGTTTCTCCGTCAGCAGGGCAGGTTGCGAACTCGTTGGTTACATTCAACACTCACGGATTTGACGCGCTGGAATTTGATCGATACACGGAATTCCATTTGCTGTCTCGTGAACTAGCCGAGACGACCAGCGACCTTTTCACCGTCAGCGGCGAGTTCAATAATCTGGCAAGTGATTTCGACAGCTACCTTGGACGCCAGAGTCGCCTCTTCAGCGAAATCCAGGACAGGCTGATGCGAATTCGAATGGTGCCGCTGTCAACGATCGCCAGCAGATTGCACCGCATTGTTCGCCACGTTTCAAATAAACAAGGCAAACAGGTAGAGCTGATCCTGGAAGGCGAAGAGACCGGTCTGGACAAGACCGTGCTGGAAGAGATTGTCGATCCGTTGCAGCATCTGCTTCGCAATGCGGTCGATCATGGCATCGAACCACCTTCCGCCCGTGAAGCCAATGGGAAAGCTGCCCGAGGACGCATCCGATTAAGAGCTTACTATGAAGGCACGCAGGTCGTCATTCAACTCAGTGATGACGGTCGCGGACTCGATCTTGAAAAGATTCGCTCATCCGCAGTAGCCGGTGGTTTCGTCTCGGCCGCTGATGTCCAGGAGATGACAGAGAAAGAGTTGTTCGCTCTTCTCTTCCTGCCAGGCTTCAGCACCAGCGCGCAAGTCAGCGAAATTTCAGGCCGCGGCGTAGGACTCGACGTTGTTCAGGATGCCGTTCACAAATTAAAGGGCACCGTTACGCTCAGCGGCGCAATGGGCAAAGGCGCGACGTTTACCATCCGCCTGCCTATGACGCTGGCTGTAATCAAAGCGCTGTTCGTCAACGCTGGCGGGCAAACTTACGCGATTCCGC
>DASRDY010000346.1:0-4669 GCA_035652355.1 Blastocatellia bacterium | reverse complement strand
AAGCTGGCGAACTCCGTTCTCGCCGAAATTCTCTGAGCACAGACAGGATGATTACACGGAGTCTAACGCGTGGCAGGCGACATGGTTTGTTCCCCACGATGTAAATGGATTAATTGAATTAATGGGAAGCAAGGAAGCTTTCCTGAAAAAGTTAGATCAATTGTTCAGCGAATCGTCCGAGTTAGAAGGAACAGCCGCTTCACCGGATATTTCGGGAATGATCGGCCAGTATGCGCACGGCAACGAGCCTAGTCATCACATAGCCTATCTATACGCAATGGCTGGCCAGCCGTGGAAAACTCAGGAACGAATTCGGACGATAACGAAGACGCTATACACAGATCAGACTAACGGATTATGCGGCAACGAAGACTGCGGTCAGATGTCCGCATGGTATATCATGAGCGCGATGGGATTTTATCCCGTCAATCCGGCCGAAGGCGTTTATATAATCGGCAGTCCGCATTTTCAACGGGCGACTATTTCGATTGGCAAAGATCACCAGTTCACGGTCATCGCGAATAACGTGTCCGACGAAAACATCTATATCCAGAAAGCAAAGTTGAACGGATCATCATTCAATCGATGCTATATTCGCCACGACGAGATCGCGGCCGGTGGAACGCTGATATTTGAGATGGGTAACAAGCCGAATAAAAGGTGGGGCGTTTAAACCCCGTTCTCAGGAGAATTCGTTGTATACGCGAAGGGATATCTTAAAAGCTGGTGGAGCGACCTTGGCCGCTTCGGTCCTCAGTAAAGGACGCGTCCTGGCAGGCCGACCTATTGACTTTGTCTCGAACAGACCGCCCATCAATAAACGAAACTTCACCGGCGACGCAGTAGAAGCCGTCATTACTTCCGTAAAAAAAGATATCGCAGATCCTGAGCTCGCCTGGATGTTCGAGAACTGTTTTCCGAACACTCTGGATACAACTGTGCAGTTCGGCACGGTAGAAGGAAAGCCCGACGGTTTCATCATTACAGGCGACATCAAAGCGATGTGGCTGCGCGATTCAACCGCGCAGGTCTGGCCTTATCTTCCATTTGCAAAAGATGATGAAAAGCTGAAGAAACTTTTAGTGGGAGTCATCAATCGCCAATCACGCTGCATCCTAATCGATCCTTACGCCAATGCTTTCAATTTCGGTCCGACCGGCAGCGAGTGGGAAAAAGACCTGACCACAATGAGGAAGGAATTGCACGAGCGAAAGTACGAAATAGATTCGCTCTGCTACCCAGTTCGACTAGCGCACGGTTATTGGAAAACAACGGGTGATGCTTCGATATTCGATGATCAATGGCAAAGGGCGACGCGTTTAATACTTCAAACCTTCAAAGAACAACAACGCTTCAACGGGCCTGGTCCTTATAAGTTTCAGCGCGAAACCGCTGTTGCATACGACACAGTTCCGATGGGTGGGTATGGTAACCCGACAAAACCTAACGGGATGATTCATTCGATGTTCCGTCCGTCTGATGATGCCTGCGTCTATCCTTTATTGGTACCGTCGAATCTTTTTGCTGCATCTGTTCTGAACCTGCTCGGCGAAATTTATGATGATGCTCTAAAGGATCGGGCTTCCGCCGCGACGTTCCGGCAGTTGTCAAATCAAGTCTCAAACGCAATAAACAAGAATGCGATTGTGAAGCGTCCAAAATATGGATCGATATACGCTTACGAGGTAGACGGATTTGGTAATGCCCCGACGATGGACGATGCCAATGTACCGAGTCTTCTTTCGTTGCCTTATCTGGGCATCTGTCGGCATGACGATCCGATATATCAGGCGACGCGGAAATTTGTTCTGAGCGAAGATAATCCGTTCTTTTTCCGCGGCAAGAGCGCTGAGGGAATCGGCGGGCCGCACGTCGGTCTGAATATGATCTGGCCGCTCGGGATTACGATGCGGGCTCTGACGAGCAATGACGAAGCTGAGATTAAGCAATGCCTGCATATGTTGAAAACGACACACGCGGGCACCGGGTTTATGCACGAATCGTTTCACAAAGACGATCCCGGCAACTATACGCGCAAATGGTTTGCCTGGGCTAATACGTTGTTTGGTGAGCTGATTTTGAAGATTCATAAAGAAAGACCGCATTTGTTGAACGCGCCAATTTGATTCGGATAACTGCGAAACGCTGTAGGGGCAGGGCTCGTCCCTGCCCGGATTGCCGTAGGCAATTAAACATTCCGATATTGACCGATTTCATCGGGCTCCGCACGATCCGGGCAGGGACGAGCCCTGCGCCTACATAATATCGGTCGCGTTCGTGCTTATTGAATTCGATTATGAATCGTCGTCATTTCTTGCAGACCATGGGTTATTCGACACTTGCGGGTATTGCTTCACCCGGAAATGTATTCTCTAACCCTCCCAATGCGCCCGCAGTCAAACCGAGGATCGCGGTCTTCTTTGAAAAAGAGTTTCCTGCGATAGACACAAGTACAGCGAATATTGACGCTCTTAAACAAACGACCGAAGAATTCGAGACTGCATTTTTAAGCGCAAGCGAGATCGGCGATCGTCTCTCGACCGACAAGTTCGATGTGTACGTCAATCCATACGGCAGCGCATTTTCAAAAGAAGCATGGCCTGCGATTTTGAAATTCCTGATTGCCGGAGGCAACTTCGTAAACCTGGGCGGCGTTCCCTTTCGCGTTCCAGTAGTCCGTAACGGTGCGGCGTGGCGAACCGAAGTCGAACAAACCGGTTATCACAAACGCCTTGGCATTACACAGGCGTTTCCTGTTGATATAACGGAGATGGTGGCGTGGGGTTATTCCGAAACAATTGATTGGGCGCCTGAGCTATCTGCCGATTCCTACGGCGAACGCGTTTACGAATTGTACCTGCGGATGACGAACTCTAAGAGTTTTCCCAAAGAAGACGGGTCCGATGGGCCAAGAGAGGCAGTTGTGACTCCTCTGCTGTGGGGACGTGACAAAGATGGTGATCGGACCGCAGCTCCCTTTTTACAGATAGATCGGATTAAAGGTGATTTTGCCGGTGGGCGCTGGATGCTGGAGACCTCGAATGGAAAACCGACTCTTTATGCAATCCGAGCCCTCGTAAGAGCAGCATCCCGAGGGTCTAATCAACTTTATGTACGTCCCGATCTGGCATGCTATCGTGATGAGAATCCACCGATCGCCAAAGTTAAATTCGAAGGGAAGAAAATCGAAGGAACCTGCACAATTGAAATATTTAATTCACGCAATGAATCCATATATAAAAATCATACACACTTCACAAATGTGGACGCAGACGGTTTAGTCGAGTTCAAGCTATCGTTGGGACACAATCACGCACCGGGCCTCTATCGAATCGATGCTCAACTGAAGTCATCGGAAAAACCCTTTCCAATCTTGCGAGCCTCAAATGGCTTTTGGATTCAGGACGAAAAGCTCTTAGCAGACGGAAAACCTCTAACAACCGGCGAGTACTCATTCCTTCGCGATGGCAAGCCTTATCCGATAACTGGCACGACTTATATGGCCAGCGATGTTCATCGGCAGTTTTTATTCGAGCCGAATCCTGAGCTCTGGAATCGCGATTTCGCCGAGATGAAACGCAACGGCATCAACATGGTTCGCACAGGCATCTGGACGGGGTGGAAGAACCTGAGCTCAGAAACAGGCGAAGCAACCGAGTTAATATTGAGATCGTTGGATGCGTTCCTTCTGACGGCAAGACAACACGATATCCCGGTTATCTTCACCTTCTTCGCTTTCTTGCCGGAGGACTGGGGCGGCGAAAATCCATACCTGGATCCTAAATCGATTGCGGCGCAAAAGAAATTCATCTCTTCAATTACTCAACGCTACGGTCAGGTGAATGACGTTGGTTGGGATTTGATAAACGAGCCGTCTTTCTGCTCTGCAAAACACCTTTGGAGTTGCCGGCCGAACTACGATCAATTCGAAACCGCAGCCTGGACAGAGTGGCTCAAAGAGAGGTTTCCCGCCGCGAACGATCAGGAACGCGAATCTCGTCTGTGCGAACTCTGGCGACTGTCGCCAGATCAAACCATCGGATTGCCGGCAATAACTGAATTCGAAGATCGCAACATTTTTGAGAAAGGTAGTTCGCTGAAAGTTCTGGAATATCGCCTGTTCGCCCAGGAAATGTTTGCGCGATGGACAAATGAGATGACAGCCGCTATTCGCAGTAATGGCAATCCGCGACAGCTTATCACAGTCGGTCAGGATGAAGGCGGAACGTTCGAGCGGCCGAATAATCATTTCCTCAGCAATGCGGTTGATTTCACCTGCAATCACACCTGGTGGCTCAACGATGATTTAGTTTGGGATAGCGTCATGACTAAGATTGCCGGCCGACCAAACTTGATCGAAGAGACCGGCGTGATGTTCTATGAAAAATCAGACGGTCGCGCCTGGCGAACCGAAGAAGAGGCGCGAAATCTGTTGGAGCGCAAATTGGCTCTCGCCATTGGAGTGAGCGGATCGGGCTTTATCGAATGGATTTGGAATACCAATCCTTATATGCCGTCTGACAACGAAGCGGCTATCGGATTGCTGCGAGCCGATGGCTCAGCGAAACCCGAACTCAAGGTTGTTCGTGAGATCGCTGCTTTTGTCGAGAAAGCAAAAACATGGCTTGAAGATCGAGAGCCTGAGCAAGCGGTAATGGTTGTCCCGCAT
>DASRDY010000345.1:0-1384 GCA_035652355.1 Blastocatellia bacterium | reverse complement strand
AGTTTTTGACGCAGCCGCAATTTCGTTATGACAGGGAATTAATACACCAAGTTAAGGTAATGATTGCCCGTCTGTGTATGTAGATTTGTTGTGTCAGTAGTTGGGACAAACGCTGCAGAGTGGCCGATTATACCAGCCTGTTCTTTAGAGCCTTGGCAACTGCCTCTGATTTCGAATGAACCTGTAGTTTTTCGTAGATGTTCCGCATATGGAAAGCGACCGTGTTAGCTGTGCTTCCGACTTCGATGGCAGCGGTTTTGTAATTGTGACCTTCGACCAGCAACTTCAATAACCGCAATTCGTGTGGGGTCAGTTTGTAGTCGGCTCTTTGTGGAGGTCGAATCTCGCGGAATAACTTAATTACGCGGAGTGCTACTTCAGGAGACATTGGCGCTCCGCCCTCGTGTGCCTCCTTCAGGCTTTCGATCAACTTCGCAGGTGGCGTATTCTTCAGCAAATAACCGCTTGCTCCTGCACAAAGCGCATCAAAGATCATCTCATCGTCATCGTACACCGTCAGCATCAATACAAGAATGGAAGGATGGCGTTCCTTAAGAAGCTTGATTCCTTCGATTCCGTTCATACCAGGTAGGCCAATATCGACCAACGCTATATCGGGCAATGCGAACTTAATCTTATCCAGGGCTTCTTCCATTGTGCGAAAGCTGCCTGTGCATTCGTATTCCTCGGTCAGCTTAATGATTGCCGCCAAACCTTCCCTAATATCGCGACGGTCTTCGACAATGGCGACTTTTATTGCTGATCTACTCATAATTCTGCATGTGCCTTGTTGGGCGTCGGGATAATTATTCACAGAAGTTCCATTGTCTCATTATTTTGCTGTCAGTTTACAACAGATTGACTTTGATCTGCCCGTCTGTTCAGGTGGGCACAAGCTATCTTTGTAAAGAATGTTCGCGGACGTGTTTAACTCCGGCTGATGGGAAGATCTTAAATACAATCATCGTGCCTTTTCCAGGGTACGACTCGACCTTCAGCTCACCTTTCAGCTTCTTTGCGCGCGACTTCATGTTAGTGAGACCGTTTCCATCAGTGATCTCGCCGGGGCTAAATCCTTGTCCGTTATCGCTCACCGAAAGTACCACTCGTCCGGATTCGATGTGCATCTCGATTTCGGCAGCAGTGCACCGGGAATGGCGTACAATGTTATTGACGCACTCTTTGAATATCAAAAATATTTGTCGTCGCGCTTCAGCACTGATTTTCAGATCCTGTATCGAATTCGGCACAATGAATTTGAAATCAATATTGCGAGCGGTGAAGACATCACTGGCGAATCGACGCATCCTTTGGGTCAGGTCGCGCAGGTGATCCTTGTTCGGATTTATCGCCCAGACGATATCGCTCATTGATTCCATTACGC
>DASRDY010000344.1:0-10648 GCA_035652355.1 Blastocatellia bacterium | reverse complement strand
CTGGTAACCTCCGTTTTGACCGAAGCGCTCGGTCATTCCGAAACACAAATCTCAATCGCAGGCGAATTGATAGACATTAAAGACCTGCGTAATCGCGGCGGAATCGTCTACTTCAGTTTGCAGGAAGGAAGGCATCGTTTTCGCTGTCAGGTTCCGGTCGAACTCGCGGATGAACTCGGCGACTATCTCAAAAACGGAACCGTGCTGGAATGTTACGGGAGTCTAGCGATTGGTCGGCCAGGCAGCACCCCACGAGTCGAGCTTTTCGTTGAGCGCATCGAAGTAATCGAAGGACAGGCCAGCCCACGCGCGCTGCTGCTGCAGGAATTGCAACAGAAAGGCTGGATGGACGATAAGGTTGCGCTCCCCGCGTTGCCATATCGAATCGGGCTTGTAACCAGTCCTGAAAGTGAGGCAGTCACCGATTTTCTATCGGTCGTCGAAGCAGTCGACAATATGGAAATTGAAGTTGTCGAAGTTTCGCTCTCCTCAGAAAAAAGCGTAGTCGACGGTCTTCGTTTGGCGGATCGCAGCAGATATGACGTGATGGTTTTGACGCGAGGCGGCGGCGAAGGGCTTGGCATTTTCGACAGTTTTGAAGTTGCCGAAGCTATTCATAACGCCCGAACGCCGATTGTTTCCGCCGTCGGACATCAGCGCGACTGGACTATAGCTGACATGATCGCGGACGCCAGAGCCGCCACTCCATCCGAAGCTGCAAGGCTTGTCGCCGCCGGTCACCTGACGGCAGCACAGCGTGGGGAAGCGGTTGTTGAACCACTCGCAGGTACAAATGTCTGGCGAATAGTTGCGATGATGCTGGCGTTGCTACTGGCGATTGCTTTGTTAGCTATTCTCTTCAGAAAATGAAGGCGTGATTCAACTCTTAATCAACTGATATTTCGTGAACGTCACCTCAATTGCCGCTGAACCGTTTGGAACGTTCATTTTGTATGACATCTTGCTGGGCAGCTTTAGGCCTTCAACATCCTGATAGCTGACTGTGATATTGACCTGCTGCTGACTGGCCTTCGTATCCGTTTCCAATTCCGAAAGCAGAAGCCCTTTGTTTGTCGACGTATATTTGGGCCGGAATATCGTCGAGTTGTTCGGCAGCACAACATCCATCTCTGACAACGCATAATCTTTGCCCATCACAATCGTGACGTCACTTGCGCCCTGCTTCTGGTGAATTTGATAACCGCTGCCATTATTCTGAAGATCATAATTGGGATCAAAATCAGTGAACGGATTATTGAACACGAACGGCCACCACGCCTGGTAGAAGCTGTTTATGAATTGGCTTGCGGCATCTGTCACCTGTGAAATGCTGTCGTCGATCTCAGAGCCATCAGGAGTCACCGCAGTTACGGTTGGAGCACCGGTATCGCTGACTGAGACCTCCATACGGACGGTTTTCAACTTGGCGACAGCCGCATCAGGCAGAGGATTTTGCTTAAGGTTATCCTCGATGTATTTGTTCCAGTCAGAACTCGCAACGCACTTAAAGCCGCTGACACCCTGGGACTTGAGGGTGTAGTAAGCGGCACTCGCCTTTTTCAGCAGTGCAGATTTGTCCTGCTGGTTCACGGCTGCACCAGATGTCCGTACCAGCGAACAAAGAAAAAGGACCACCAATATTTTACGTAGGGCGTTGCACGTCATAAATCTCAACAAACATCATACTACTTGTTCAAAGCGATTATGCCGGCGCCCAGAATCTGGCGATTGGTTTTGTCTTGCAGAAACACAACGATATTAAGATTTTCAGGCTTCCATTTGTCAGAAAGACGAACCAGTGTTGTCGCGTTGAAATCCTGTCCGTCGGTATCACTCACGTTACCGAGGGGCGTGATGCTTCTGACAACGGAGCTGTGCAGCAAACGCTGCCCGGCATTCTCTCCGTCAGTAACGTTCGAAGATAGTTTATTCTCCGTCACTGCCAGTAAAATCTCGGCGTTCCGGCTTTTGACTACCGACAGATTTCCGACGTGAACTTGCAGTGATATGTCCTGAGGCTGAGCTCCCGTCGCAGTTTGAAACCGCGTGATTTCAACCAACGCCTTTTGTGCTTTGATGGCTTTTTCAATCGCTTCGTTGGCAGCGTCGGCGTCGCTTCCTACAAACTGGCTTCTGCCATCGACAACCATTTCGGGTGTGTAGACGCTGTCGCCGCCGAAAACATCAGCGTAATCGTATTGTCGTTTCGAGAAATCAGCAGCGGAATACGGATCAGTCCAGCCCAATCGATTCCAGTAATCGACATGTTCGCTCAGGGTTATGATCTGCGCCCCGGCTATGGGCTGTTTCTCCATTAGCGAAGTAAGGACCTTATCGGCGGGAGGACAACTGGAACATCCTTCTGACGTGAAGAGCTCGACCAGCACCGGAACTCGCGCGCCATTATTAATTACTACATTTTCAAGTTGCGAGTTATTCGAACTCGCCGTTGTTCTTCGATGCAACAGACGAGCTCCAAAAAGGGCCATAAGCACCAGGATCAAAACAGGAATCAGAAATCGTTTCATAAAGAAACTGTTCTCCCCTTTGAAATCGCAGGCCTGTTTATCTCGCTTTCGCTTAATTAATACACGAAACTAGTCGCTTTATTCCCAGTCGCCGGGCTGCTGAGAAGTCCTGGTTTACCATTTGCCGCTATAGGTCCCTCGACGAATGAATTGCCCTTCACCGGAGTTGCCAATGTACTTGCCGTTTTCGATTATCACTTTGCCGCGCGACATCACGGTTTCGACTGCTCCCTGAAGAGTCATTCCTTCATAAGCGCTGTAATCCACATTCATATGATGCGTCGCGGCGCTGATCGTCTGTTGTTTATTGGGATCGAAAATCACAATGTCGGCATCTGAACCGACTGCGATAGTTCCCTTCTTCGGAAACAGCCCAAACATCTTTGCCGGAGCGGTCGATACTAACTCGACAAAGCGGTTCAAACCGATTCGTCCTTGTGCTACACCCCCGTTGTAGATGAGGCTGACTCTGTGTTCGACGCCGGGGCCGCCATTTGGAATCTTGGTAAAGTCATTCAGACCAAGTTCTTTTTCTTTGATGCAGAACGGACAATGATCCGTCGAGACAACCTGAAGATCGTCGGTCGCAAGACCTTTCCACAATTCAGCCTGGTTCCATTTCTCACGCAACGGCGGAGTCATAACGTACTTCGCCCCGTCAAATCCTGGCTCTTCGTAATTATCATATGAAAGGAAAAGATACTGCGGACAAGTTTCCGCATAGGCCGGCAGCCCAAGATCGCGAGCATCTCTGACCTGTTTCAAAGCATCAGCAGAACTCAGGTGGACTATGTAAACCGGCGCTCCCGCCATCTCTGCAATTGCGATTGCGCGATGAACACCTTCGGCTTCGGCTTTTGTCGGTCGCGTCAGAGCGTGGTATTTCGGAGCGGTTTTGCCTTCCGCCAAAGCTCGTTCGATAATAGCGTTGATTACGATGCCGTTTTCGGCGTGCATACAAATGAGGCCGCCGGCTTCGGCTGTTGTGCTCATCGCTTTGAAAATCGTAGCATCGTCAACCAGGAAAACACCCGGGTAGGCCATAAACAGCTTGAAGCTGGTCACGCCATCACGAATGCACTGTTTCAACTCGGGCAAACGGCTGTCCGGCAGATCGGTGCAGATCAAATGAAAGCTGTAATCGACTGCGGGTTTCCCTTCAGCCTTTTTGTGCCAAACATCGAGCGCCTCGATCAAGGACTGATTCTTATACTGAACGGCAAAATCGATAATTGTAGTTGTGCCACCATAAGCCGCCGCGATTGTTCCCGTACGAAAATCATCTGATGAAAATGTTCCGCCAAACGGCAGTTCCATATGCGTGTGGGGATCAATGCCACCTGGAATAACCAGTTTGTCGCTGGCATCGATAGTTTTGTCTGGGCTGGAAACAATTTTATCGAGGTGTTTTCCGATTAAGGTTATTTTGTCATCTTCAACTAGAACGTCGGCCAAATAGTTATCGACCGCAGTAACGACATTGCCATTCTTAATCAGGGTCTTCATCACCAAGCGCCTCCGAAAAGATTTACCACAGAGACACAGAGGCACAGAGTTTTATAATTCTCCGTGTCTCTGTGGTGATTTTCTTTTACGGATTATAAGCCTCAATGTCAGCAAGACGAAAGCCTTATCCTACATCCCGCGTCTTTTCATCTTCGAGCGTTCTTTGCTCATTCGGCAAAGCTTTTTCCATTTATCCTTCTCCACTCGCTGGGCGTTTTTATCCTGACGAAGTTCAACGTGTCGAAGCTCTTTTTGAAGCTTCTCGTAATTCTGATATCGCGCTTCATCAATCACTCCCGTTGCCAGCGCATCCTGAACGGCGCAACCGGGCTCGCCGCTATGTTGACAGTCGCTGAAACGACATTTAGCTGATATGGACTCGATATCTTCGAAAGTTCGACTGACACCATCGCTTGCTTTCCATAACTGAAGCTCGCGCATGCCGGGCGTGTCCAGCACCAATCCACCGTCAGGCAACAGAACCAGTTCCCTGTTTGTGGTCGTATGCCGTCCGCGATCATCAGACTCTCGGACGGACTGAACTCGCTGTACGTCACGTCCTACAAGCCAGTTAATCAACGTGGATTTGCCAACACCTGAGGAACCGAGCAGTGCGATTGTCTGGCCAGTGCTTTGATACTGGCGCAACTCTTCCAGGCCAATGCTGTCGACTACGCTGATCGAATGAACCGGCACGCCGGCGGCGATAGATTCAACCTCGGCCAGCTTTTCTTCGACATCAGTGCAGAGGTCGGCTTTGCTGAGCAGGATGACTGGACGCGATCCGCTTTCCCACGTTAAGAGCAGATAGCGCTCCAGGCGTCGGAGATTGTAATCGTTGTTCAGCGACATAACCAGAAAGACGATATCGATGTTTGCGCCGACGACTTGTGGTGCCGTTCGTTGTCCAGCTACTTTTCTGGTGAACTTGCTCCGCCGTGGCAGCACCGCGTTGATCGTGGCTGTTCGTTCCGGTAATCGTATCTGTGCCGCAACCCAATCACCTACGGCTGGTCTGTCTTCCCGCGTCAGCGTTTCGTATCTGAGGCGGCCAGTCATGCTGGCGGGCAATTCTCCGAATTCTGTTTGAAGCTGAAAGATTCCCTTGTGTTCTAACACTATCCTCGCCGGCTTCAGTTTTCCATCGTCGTACTGCTGAAAGTGATTCTCAAAATAACTGTTCCAACCAAAAGCTATCAGATTGTTTAAATCTGAATTCATTCTATATCTCCTATGCTTAACTGTTGACGATTACGCGAGGTCCAAAGAGAAACGTGAATGCTGGTAATGATGTAGGGTGCGGGGCTTGTCCCCGCCCGGATCGTGCGTGGCAGGATGAAATGCCCAGTCACGCAACGCTTAAATTGCCTTCGGCAATCCGGGCAGGGACGAGCCCTGCCCCTACATAATTTCGAACTCTCCGTTTATCTTAGGATTTCGGGGATTGACGAGTTGCCTGTGCAGGCACACAAACAGGTACTTACCCACGGGCATCAAAACAGAATGTTAATCGTACCTCGCGTTTAACTCTGCAACTCGCTTTTTTCTAGCGGGCAAGCATAGGCCACTACCTTAAAGAGATTACAAACAAGTCGCTGAATTGGCCAGTCGGCCAATTCAGCTAATCCAATAATACGTCAGAAAGTATCGATTGCGCAATGGCGGGTTCAGATACCCTTTGATGCAACGGCCATTGCCGTTCCGAGCGCGCTGACCAGCTCGTCAACGTGATCTTTCGTGGCGATCAATGGGGGACCCAAACGGATTACATTTCCATGGAGACCACCTTTGCCAATCAAGACACCATGTTTCTTGGTCTCTTCGAAAATCTTTAACACCGCTTGAGGATTGGGTTCTTTCGTTTTCCGATCCTTCACGAATTCGATGCCCTGCATCAAACCCATTCCGCGAACATCGCCGATGATCGGATAAACTTCGTAAAGCGACATCAATTGCTCGCGAAGATAATCGCCAACAACTTTTGCGTTCTGCGCCAGATTTTCGGTTTCGATGTATTCTACGGTAGCGAGAGCCGCAGCCGTGCTAACTGGATTTCCGCCAAATGTCGAGAACGTCAGGTTTGGATATGCCGCCGCAACTTCAGGCGTGGCAATGGTCCATCCAATCGGAGCACCGTTGGCCATTCCTTTTGCCGAAGTCATTATATCCGGTTCAACATCCCAGTGTTCGATGCCAAACCATTTTTCTCCGGTGCGCCCCCAGCCGGTCTGAACTTCATCGCAAACAAATACCCCGCCGTAATTGCGGATGATCGCTACAATCTCTTTGAAGTATTCTTTAGGCGGAGTAATAAAACCGCCGACACCCATGATAGGCTCAGCAACAAACGCCGCTATCTTGCCTGTGGTAGAGGTTTGGATCAGGTCTTCGACATCCTTGGCGCAACGCAGTTCGCATGATGGATAGGTCAAACCGTACGGACAGCGATAGCAATACGGCGCTGCATGATGAACGACGCCGGGAACCATCGCGGGGATTACTCGCCAGGTTGAATGACCGGCCATCGCCATAGCGTTGGTTGAGCGACCACTGTACGAATGACGCAGGGTAATAATCTCTGATCTTCCGGTATAAAGCTTCGCCGCGACCACGGCGGTTTCGTCAGCTTCCGTACCGCTGTTGGTAAAGTAACTCATCTTCAGTTTGCCGGGCGAGATCTTCGCCAGCTTTTCGGCAAGGTTTGACTGCGGTTCATTCGCGTAGAGCGTAGAAGTGTGCGAGATCTTGCCGATCTGCTCCGCGACGGCGGCATTAACTTTCGGATTGGCATGTCCGAGACTCGTAGTCAGCACGCCTCCGAAACAATCCAGATATTTATTATCTTCGGCGTCATAAACGTACATACCTTCGCCGCGGGTTAACGCAATCGGCTGTTCGTAATAGTTGGTGACGCATGGCCACAAATACTCTTTATGTTTAGACACAAGTTCTTTATTTGACATGGATACTCCAAGAAGACTGTAAGATGAGTCGATAGTATAGTCGCTACAGATAACTTAGCCAAGCGTCGCGACGCCGTTGCTTGACACCGGCAAACCAGGCGCACATCGGGTAAAGCGCTACGACAATGGAGATCCAGATAAGATAGACAACCGGCAGGCTATAGCCCCAGCCGGGTGGGGCAGGTGTAGAAGGATCAAGCGCCTGATGCAGAATCGACGGTCCATACTTTATCACCATAAAGACAACAGCCAGAAAATGCGCGAGAGTGAAATGAACAACGTAATAGAGAAACGGCACACGCCCATAGACGATGAGAGGCTTTGCAATTTTGCCTGTATGCTTTTCAAGAAATGAGAGAAGAACTATCGCGGGGCCGAGTGTCATCAGCAAAAACAACAGAGATGGCGGATACTTTTCACAGTTGATAAAAGACAGGAAAGTAAACCAGGCGTTCTTTTGTGTAACCCATTTATGGGGATCGCCATAAAGATTTGTTGCTCTCAAGATAATGAATGCGATTATCAGTCCGAGTCCCAGTTTGACCAGCAGTCTACGCCGTTGCTCGCTCTCCATCTGATAGATCTGGCCAAATCCATAACCGACAAGGAGTACTCCAAGCCATGGAAGAAGAGGATACAAAACTATTATAAAATATCCAGGATGCCACTGAATCACTGTCGGTGGATCGGGAGGAATTTGACCGACTGCTCCGTGAAGAATTCCAAACAGCCACCGCCACCGACCGAAATCGTCCGGCTGAAAGCGGTCCAGAAGATTGTGTCCAGCAACTATAATCAGGCCAAGTGCCGTAACGAATTTCGTCGGCAGATAAATCAGCCCTGCCAGAGCCATCATCGATACGCCGATTACCCAGATAACCTGAAGGAACGAGGCGTGATAATCTACATTAAAGAACAGCGCGAACCGAACTATCGTCAGCTCGACAATCACCAGCCATAATCCACGAGTCAGCAGCAGCCACGATAGCTCTTTTTTTGTTCGTCGTTTGCCTGCAAGGAACGCTCCCGTTCCGGCCAGAAAGACAAACACTGGAGCACAAAAATGCGTAATCCATCGAGTAAAGAAATAGGCGGTCGTTGTTTTGCTTAAGTTTGTCGCTTCAAACCGGGCAACGGTAAAGAAGTCGCGAACGTGGTCCAAAGCCATTATGACCATGACCAAACCACGCAGCGCATCTATGGAGTCAAGACGCGGTCTCGCCAGGGCTTTGCCATTTGATGCTAGGTCTGAGTCCGAAACAGTCTTGGTCGCAATTGTGGCGGCACATATGGCAATAAATGCAATCAGTAATTCGCCCTGACTCATCGATGTCCCGCCTTAACCGAATAGGCCTAATATCAAAGGTCCAACCTAATCCGAGAGTCAGAAACAGGAAAGCACTTTGGTTTGTTTGTACAAGACTTTTTGGTACAGAACGCTCAAATCAAGGTACCAGCCGCTATCGTCAGTAAATGTTAGTAGTGCGCTTTTGTCCGGTGTAATCCATGTAGACAACTTTCAGTTCTTGATAGAAATCAAGCGCCGTCGACCCCTGCTCTCTTTCACCCAATCCCGATCCCTTTATGCCGCCGAAAGGAATATGAGCCTCACCTCCGGTTGTCGCGGAATTTACGTGAGTCATACCGGTCTCGATCTTATCAATGAACCTGAAGATTCGATTCGGATCATTGGAGAAGATTGACGATGAAAGTCCAAACTGCACGTTGTTCGCCCAGTGCAACGCCTCGTCGAAATCGCGCGCGCGCATTACCGACAGAACCGGTCCGAAGATTTCTTCCTGTGCGATACGCATGTCGGGAGTTACTCGATCAAATACTGTCGGCTCCAGGTAATACCCATGCTGCAATGCAGGATCATCAAGCCTCTTGATGCCAGCGAGCTTTACACCTTGTGGCTCTGATGCTCTGCCGCCAAAGACCATCTCCGCGCCATCTTCGCGTCCAATGTTCAAATATTTTAGGACCGTTTCAAACTGGTGCTTATCGACAGCAGGACCAACGTTGGTTTTGGAATCAGATCCGTCACCGATAATCAGTTTTTCCGTTCTGGCGACCAATCGCTTTACAAATTCGTCCGCGACTTCGTTCACAACAATTGCTCTGCTTGTTGCAGTGCATCGTTGTCCCGTACTGCCAAACGCGCCCTGCACCGTAGATTCTACCGCCAAATCCATATCAGCATCTTCCAGGATTACGACTGGATTCTTGCCGCCCATTTCGCTTTGGACTTTTATGCCGCGCCTGGCTGCCTGTTCGTACATCTTCAGTCCAACTTCGTTTGAGCCAGTAAAAGAGATCGCTCGTACATAAGGATGATTCGTGATTTCGTCGCCGACAACGCTGCCGCTGCCAATCACCATATTGAGCACGCCGGGAGGTAGACCTGCTTCGTTGAATAACTCGACGATGCGCGAAGCGGTGCCTGGTGTTAACGTTGCCGGTTTAAAAACAACTGTATTGCCAGCCACCAACGCCGGTGCGATCTTCCACACGGGAATAGCAACAGGAAAATTCCATGGCGTAATGCAGGCAACAACACCGTGCGGCTGTTTGATAGTGTATGCAAAATTATTCGGGAGCTCTGAGGCTATTGTCTCGCCATTCTGACGACGACCTTCTGCCGCACAGAACTCGACGACATTGATCGAACGCGCCAGCTCGCCCCGAGACTCGCCCAGGGTTTTACCTTCCTCGCGTGTCAATAAGGCCGCCAATTCTTCGCGCGCGGCATCCATTAACTGCGCTGCTTTGGCGACAATGCGCCCACGGGCCGGCGCAGGCGTTGATCGCCAACCTTCGAATGCAGCCTGCGCCGCTTCAATCGCAGCCTTTGCTTCGTCGCGGGTCGACAATCGAACTTCAGCGATAACATCATTCAGATTGGCTGGATTGACGTTTGGGACAGTTTCCTTTGACTCAGACAACACGAACTGACCATTGATAAAATTGCGGTATTCAGTCATTTGAACTCCTGAATTGACTGGCGGCGAACAATACGTATATATTTAACGAATCATAAATTGCTTAGAGCAACTTATACGAACTTTGTAAATATAACATAACCCCGGAAGACCGAGAACGTTCGTAACGTCAAGATTGTTAAAGAAGATCATTAAAGAATTACGTAGTTTATCGCGGTCGTGTTCCTGGTTGAATGCTACTAATGATAGTATTGACGAGATGTCGATGCTCGTCTGATGAGTTCTCGATTGACCAAAAGTATTTCCTAAAGGCTCTGGTTCAGCCTTTGTGTTTGGTGGCGCCTTTAGATAACCAACTATGCCAAGCCCAGACAGCCAACAGTTTGTATTGCCGGGAACCTCACTTCGTCTTCTGCTGGAGTCATCTCCGGACTCGATTATTGTTCGTACGCTGGACGGCGAAATCATAGATGCGAATTCGAGAGTTGCCGAAACCCTCGGACTTCCGAGGGCCGAGTTGCTTGGTCGCAAACTGGTCGATGTTCCCGGGCTCGATTTCATTGAAAGAGACATGGACGCGGCGAATCGAGCGATATCCAGGCAACAAACTCACAAAAGATTCGCTAACAGAACGCTGACAGTTGGTCACGAGCAATTTCTTCAAATCGTTACTACGGCTTTACCCGATGCAGTCTCCGGTGATGATGCC
>DASRDY010000343.1:0-21524 GCA_035652355.1 Blastocatellia bacterium | reverse complement strand
AGTGGATTTGTTCGGTTAAAGAATGGACGCTTCACGGAATTCAGCTCTAAGGACGGCCTGTCTGAGGAGAACCTTTACTCGATCCTGGAGGCTAACGGGGATCTGTGGTTTACCGGAAAAAGTGGCATCCTTCGTCTTAATAAACAGAACCTGAATGATTATGCCGAGGGACGGACAAAGATCATACATAATATCCTTTATGGCGCAGCAGATGGGCTGGCCGATATGACCAATTACAACGGAAGTCCATTTTCAACAAAGACCGCCGATGGCAGACTGTGGTTCGTCACCGAAAGAGGACTGGTTGTCACAAATCCTGGTGCGATGAAAACAAACAACCTAGTTCCCCCTGTCGTAATCGAACAAGTTACTGTTGACAAGAAGAGCTTGGATCAGACAGGCCCCATCACCTTGTTGCCGGGAACGAAAGAAATAGAATTCCGTTTCGCCGCGTTGACCTTCGTCGCGCCTGAAGCCTCAAGCTTTAAATACAAACTTGATGGTTTTGATAAAGACTGGGTGAATGCCGATACCGAGCGTTCAGCCCGCTACATGAATTTGCCTCCGGGAACTTATCGGTTCCGCGTCATCGCGTGCAACAGCGACGGTGTCTGGAACGCAAATGGGGCTGTTCTAGATTTCTATCTCAAGCCGCATTTCTATCAAACTTATTGGTTCTATTCTCTGTGTGCATTAGCCGCGATCCTGATGGCAGCGTTCGCCTACAACCTGCGAATCAGCCAGTTGAAGACGAGGGAAAGAGAGCTATCGAAGCGCGTCGAGGCAGCGCTGGCAGAAGTGAAAGTCCTCAGCGGATTGCTGCCAATTTGTGCCTGCTGCAAGAAGATCCGCGAAGACAACGGCTACTGGACACAAATCGAAAGTTACATTCATCACCATTCTGAAGCCGATTTCAGCCACAGCATCTGTCCGGAATGCGTCAAGGATTTATATCCGGAAGCGGCCGCGGCGATTGCGGCAAGCAAAAAGGTCAGCTGACCGTAAAGGGTTTAGGACGCGGCTTGATCCAATACTTTAATGACCTCAAGCTTAGCCCAGGGTTTATGAATAAATGAATTAATCAGCCCTTCGTCTAACGCTTTGTCGACGCGGCTGTCGTCCAGCATTCCAGTCACGATGATACGCATGGAGTTCGGACAGATCGCCTTGACGCACTCCAGAAACTGAATTCCATTCATCTCCGGCATTTTCAAATCGCTGATAATCGCAGGGAACTCCAGTTCAGCCGCCAATTTCAGACCATCCATGGCTGTTAAGGCGGTGTGGACTTCGTACTTTTCCTTAAAGGTCAACTTGAAAATGTCTAGATTGAATGGTTCATCGTCGACGTACAGGACCCGTATTTTAGAATTAACCATACTTCTTTTTTGGACCAATCCCCTGTTTAGGACAGTTTGATAATCACAACAGAATTAGCATCTGTTCCGATTGTTCCAAATGTTTCTAATATAATGTCGGTATAAATCGGAAGAACTTTACAGCGCCTGGCGGTCCTCGCTCAAAAAGAGGATATGGCAACAGGGTGTCACAGCAGTCATAGTACGGTAGGTTCTTTGGTTACTATGATTAATGCTGTGACACCCGTTGTGACACACAAGCCGCGCGACAATCTTTGGCCATTTGATGTCACAATGGGTTCACGGTGTATTACTTGGATTCGTGGTGATCGTTCCAGGCTTTCACATAACGCTCGGTCTTCGGATTGGCGGTGTTCCATTTCGGCGCAATTGGATTATTAGCGATCATTAACAAGCCCAGGCCCACCATGCGGTCAACCTTTGCCATGTTGGCACAATCGACCTTGTCCCAATGGTCGCCCACTCCGTGGTAGTCCGGGTAATCAAACGCTACGCAGATTGTGTGGGCAGGTACGCCCTGATCTGCTAACGCCTGATTGTCGCTGCGACCAAAATACGCGTCGCTGTTGCGGTCGTGTTTGTAGACGTTGATGCCGGTCATCTTGCCAGCTTCCTGAAAGATTGTTCCGACATCGGTGAAGTCAAATCCAGTCATGGATGCGTTGTTGATCTGCGGGCCTTCGGTGCTGTCAGTGCGGCCGACTTGCTCCAGATTAACGTCCGCTACAGTCTTTTCAATCGGGAAGATCGGATGACGACCGTAGTAACGCGAACCGCGCAGTCCCTTCTCTTCGCCAAACACGGTCATAAAGACGATGCTGCGTTTCGGACGCTGTTTCAGGGTGGACAGCGCCGACGCCAGCTCCATTACCGACACAGTTCCGCTGCCGTCGTCGTTTGCGCCGTTATAAATGCGATCTCCTTCGCCGAACGGACGCATTCCCAGATGATCGTAATGAGCAGTGACCAGAACGTAAGTGTCCTTGAGAACAGGATCGCTGCCGCGCAGAACGCCAATGACGTTGCGGATTTTGACCGGTCTTTCATAGGAGGCTGGCAGGTCGAGAGTCATCGTGGCATTTGACGAGCCGGTCTTCATTGAGTCAAAGAGCTGAACGACTTTCGGGTTGTGTACAGTAATTGTCAGTAGTGAAGGTGCATTGTTTCCCGGTCTTCCACCACCCTGCCTATTTTCAGGATCAATCAAACGATTTGTGCCGATGCCGCCACCTGTCGGGCTGGTGCGATCAATTGATATGATCATTGCAGCTTTTAGTGAGGACATCGTTGACAGGAAATCATTCTGGCCGCGCATTAATTCCTGGCGGCGAGAGCGATCTGCGCTCTGTATATCCGGAAGAGCGGTGAGGATGACCTTACCTTGAATTTGGTCAGCAGTCAGGGCTGCAACCGAAGATGAATCGTTAAGATCAACCTTGAATAATTGCGCTCGCGAAAGTTTCATTGCCGCATCCGATGTTGTAATCGTGACCTGATTAGGAGCGACGTTTACAGCATGATCGCCATCTTCAAATCTCATATCGAAACTATCAGCATCCCTGTCGGTAACGAACCAGTTGGCCGTCTGGAAGTAGCCATCGTCACCTACAGGTTCCAAGCCAGCTCGACGGAACTGTGCCGCAATGTATTCCGCAGCAATATCCAAACCCCGCGACGGTGTGTTGCGACCTTCGAGCGCATCCGAAGCAATGAAAGACAGGTTACCTCGCAACGAGTCAGCGGAAATTCTGGCAAGTGCCGCGTCCATATCCGCCGTTGTCTTGAACTGCTGAGCCTGCGAAGGCTGCAGACCTGTTAACGAAAGCGCCAGAGCAACGACCAATACGAATCGCGTATATTTGCTTGCAAATCTTGATCTGATAGTCATCCGAATTGTTTCCTTTGAGAATTCTTGAAGACTGAAGAACTGTTAGATACTGTCAGGCTTTATGTTATAACATCATTCATGCTCAGAGGTTTGGGTATACCAAACATTCCATTGGAAAACAAATGGCATAATCGGCGAACGCCTGTAAATTCGCCTCAGGAATCAAAGGGAGAGTCAAATGTATCTGAAGCCATCAATACGGATCGCCTTTTTATTATTGGCGCTGATTGGTCTCGTAACTGCGGCTGCCGGTCAAACGAAGCAAAAGACCGATCCGCTGATTGACTCTCTGTTTGCGGTGCGAGATTTCAGTCAGGTAGCAATCTCGCCTGACGGAAAACACGTCGCCTGGATCGAAGCATTAAAGGAGAAGAGCGGCGCGCCTTCGTCGAATTCTGCAATCTATGTCGCAAGTCTTTCTGCACCTGGAACACCACGCCGGATTACAGCAGGAAACGGCGTTATTCCTCATTCGGAAAGCGATATTGCCTGGTCACCCGATGGAGAGCGATTGGCGTTTCTTTCCGATGCAGGGCATTCGGGTCAAAGCCAGCTTTATGTTATTCCTGTGGCTGGAGGCGTGGCAAAAAAACTGACGAGCGTTAAAGGCTTTTTTGCTGATCCGCATTGGTCGCCTGATGGCAAAGCGATAGCGATTCTTTTTACGGAGAATGCTCCTCGTGCATCAGGCCCCTTGCAACCAATGACTGTCGAGACCGGCGTAATCGAATCGAAGATATACGAACAGCGTATCGCGACCATCGATGTAGCGACAGGAACGCTCAAACAAATTTCGCCTGCTGACCTCTACATATACGAATACGACTGGTCGCCCGATGGAAAGCGATTTGTTGCGACCGGCGCTCACGGCTCAGGAGATAACAACTACTGGATTGCTGAATTGTATACGATTGAAGTGAGCGGCGAGACCAAGTCGATTCTCAAACCTTCGTTTCAAATGGCAGTGCCGCGATGGTCGCCTGACGGCGGTCGCGTAGCTCTCATTGGAGGTCTGATGAGCGATGCCGGCTCAACCGGCGGCGATATCTATGTCGTTCCTGGCAGTGGTGGCGAAGCAAAGGACATTACCCCTGGAATGAAGGCGTCGGCATCGTGGCTCGCGTGGCAAAAAGGATCGGATCAAATTCTGTTCAGTGAGGCGATAGACGGCGACAGCGGCTTCGCGACCGTGAACCCAGCGGACGGCAAGATCAATCAGTTGTGGCACGATTCAAAGGCTATGGCTTCAGGATCTGGTGCTTTCTATCCGGTTCTGACTTCAGATGGAAAATCGACGGCACTGGTCATTCAGTCGTACGCTCAGCCGCCAGAGGTATGGGCCGGAACGATTGGACAATGGAAACAGATCACTCATAACAACGCCGCTCAACACCCGAGCTGGGGCGAAGGCAAGAGCATTCATTGGATGAACGATGGAACGCAGATTCAGGGATGGCTGTTATATCCGGCACACTACAATCCCAATCAGCGTTACCCGATGGTTGTAGTTGTGCACGGCGGCCCGGCTTCGTGGAATCGCCCGGCGTGGCCGCGAACGTTTTTCAGCACCCCGTTGTTGTCATCGTTGGGTTACTTTGTCTTCTATCCAAATCCCCGTGGTAGTTATGGTCAGGGGGAAGCTTTTACCAGAGGAAATGTCAAAGACTTTGGTTATGGAGATCTGCGCGACATTCTTACCGGAGTCGACGAAATCGTAAAAACTCTTCCTGTTGATAACGACCGAGTTGGAATAACCGGTTGGAGTTACGGCGGTTACATGACGATGTGGGCGATTACGCAGACTAATCGATTCAAGGCTGCGATTGCCGGAGCGGGCATTGCAAACTGGCAGAGCTATTATGGCGAAAATGACATCGATACCTGGATGATCCCATATTTCGGCGCGTCCGTTTATGACGATCCTGCTGTTTACGCCAAGAGCGCTCCGATCAACTATATCAAGAACGTTAAGACGCCGACGCTGATTCTAGTGGGTGACCGCGATGGTGAATGTCCTACTCCACAGTCTTATGAATATTGGCATGCGCTTAAGACTTTGGGTGTGGAAAACGAATTCGTGGTTTATGAGGGCGAAGGCCATTTCATTTACAAACCGGCAGACCAGCGCGACATCATGAACAGGATGCTCGGCTGGTTTGATAAATATCTCCGTTGAGCAATTTTGAGAAGCAGTGAGTGGCTATTTATCAAATCGGCCTATTGGCTCAGCTCAATCTAAACAGCAAGCAAAGGACTCGAGTGGCGCAAGTAATCGATTGATGAAACATGAATATTCAGGACGATTCTCCGGTGGACGTGACGGTTGGAGACGAGAACAAGAACTCTAAAACATTTAAAAAATGCCGGAAACCCGAATGTACTTTTTTTGTAAGGAAAGAGGACAAGACGTGTCCTAACTGCGGTACTCCTCGTCCTTTTGCCCCTAATCCGACAGGCTGTGGGTGCGCTCTTCTGGGACTAACGCTAATCGTAGCTCCCCTGCTGCTTCCATCTCTGGGCTTTACAGCTGCTTCTCCACGCACGCTTGGTGAAATCGCAATCGCGTTAATTTGTATCCTGGGCATTAACAAAATTCGTGTTATGGCCAAGAATCCGATATCAGATACTTGCCTGAACAAATTCGAAGATACTATTGAGGAACGAATCAGTCATCTTGAGGAAAAACGGAATGATTTATTTGCGGTTCAGGGCAGATTAATTAACGAGGACGACAAGAAATGGCTTGAGGCAAGAACGATTGTAGCGCAACGTCTGAATGTCGTAGCTAAACAGATTTCAATATATAGACTCAAGGAACTGGAAATAAAGATACTACGTTGGCAGAACAGCTTGAAACCTTCGATTGACTCGCTGAATTTTGATGAGATTACGCAGACCGAGGCCGAGGTCGGAATCAAGGAAATAGACGGCTACATCTCAGGTGCCCGGCATTACATTAAACAGATTTCCGACTTTGAAGAATCTGAAGAGAGGGAGTCTGCAATCAAATCGACAGAGGAGTTTATTAATACGTGCAATGTACTTCGCGATCGTCTGATTGCCAGGGAAGCTGTGGTTGCCATACAGGGCACAGGAACTCTACAGGACGCTTTAAATCCGGTGGTTCTTCCGAACTCGCTTCTCAACGATCATTACAGGTTTATGACGGAAGCGTCGTTTAAAGACTTTTCCGACAGCTTTAAACAACTCGAGATCGAGTATAAGAAACTTCAGGTCGAAGACGATACCTCCGCGTTTACCAGCGGGATAGTTAATGAAGCCAGTAAACTGCTGGATCAACCCAAATAGCAATTACACTGACGATTTAACGTGTAACCTGTCAGGCAGCAATAATTCAGTTTCTGAACACCACGCTAGACCCGTTACAGCCTGTTTGTTATCATCACAAACTCATTCTGATATTTGTGAGGATAACAATGCCGGCAAGCAATATGGATGTAATCGTCAGTTTAGCCAAACGCCGTGGATTTGTCTTTCAATCCAGCGAAATCTACGGCGGAATCGGTTCGACCTGGGATTACGGTCCTCTTGGCGTAGAACTGAAGAACAACGTCAAACGCGAATGGTGGCGCTCTGTTGTATACGAGCGCGACGACATGGAAGGCCTGGATGCCGCGATTATTATGAACCCGGTCGTATGGGTTTACTCAGGTCACGTCGAGACTTTTTCTGATCCGCTTGTCGACTGTCGCGATTGCAAGGCGCGTCTTCGCGCAGACAAGCTTGTCGATGGTAAATGTCCGAACTGTGGCAGTAGCAATCTGACAGAGCCTCGGAATTTCAATCTGATGTTTCAGACTCATATCGGGCCTGTTCAGGACGAGTCGTCAATTGCTTATCTTCGGCCTGAAACAGCACAGGGAATATTCGTTAATTTTCTAAACGTGCTGACAACGCGTGCCCGTAAACTTCCGTTTGGAATCGCTCAAATCGGTAAAGCTTTTCGCAACGAAATCACGCCGGGTAACTTTACGTTCAGGACTCGCGAATTCGATCAGATGGAGATTGAATACTTTTGCAAACCTGCTCAGGCCTCAGACGCGCACAACGACTGGATTGATGCTCGTCACAACTGGTATTTAAATCTGGGTATGTCACCAGCCAATCTTCGACGATACGAACAGCCTAAAGAAGAGCTTGCGCATTACGCCGCGCGAACTGTTGATCTGCAATATCGCTTTTTCCCTGAGCGCGAAGGCGAAAGCGCCTGGGATGAACTGGAAGGAATCGCAAACCGAACAGACTTCGATTTGATGGCCCATTCAAAGGGACCAGAAAAGGACGGCAAACGCATCAACACGGATTCGACTGCCGATCTGAGCTATTTCGATGAAGAATTCAAGACGCGATTCTATCCTTATGTGATTGAACCGTCGGCCGGCGCTGACCGTGCAACTCTCGCATTCCTTATGGATGCCTACAGCGAGCGCGAAGGCAAAGAAGGTGACAAGCGAGTTGTTCTAAAACTGCATCCACGCCTTGCCCCGATAAAGGTCGCCGTGCTGCCTCTAAAGAAAAACAAACCAGAGATTGTTGCTCTGGCCAAGAAGATCAAGAACGACCTGCAGCCATTTGTACGCGCAGTTTACGACGATACTGGAGCTATCGGAAAACTCTACGCTCGCCAGGACGAAGTAGGCACGCCTTACTGCGTTACTGTCGATTTCGATTCCATCGGTGAAGGCAAAGAGGCGGCCAATAATGGAACCGTAACAATTCGAGACCGGGACACTTGGGAACAAGTACGCGTGACCGCCGATCGATTACGGGAATATCTGATAGACAGACTGTTGAAATAATCCACAGACAGCATCAGCCATGCGGGCTATAGCACCGGATCTGATGTGCCTTTCGGGACTGCTGTGGTACAAGAACTTAATCGTTTATAAGTTAGTACCAGTCCATACCTGATTCCGTACTTCTGCACTGCTTGCAATGAATATTCTGAACAAGTCGGGTCGTACCTGCATTCGACGTGTCCTTTTAACAGTGGACGCCCAAATCTTTGATAAAGACGAACTGCCCCTATATAAGCGAAAGCGGTTATCTGGTTCGATGGCGCACGGAACGTATCCGCAAAAATGAGCAGACACAATAGCACCGTAATAATTATAAGTGCTTTAGAGCCTCCTAGGCGTTTCCGCAATGTGGACACTTTGCGCTCGCCTGCAGGCGGTTGTTGTTGCAGTGCATACATCGTATCAAGTTCCCCTGTGGTCTGGAAAAGATATATATCAGCAGACCAACCCAACTCGTAACCATAACCAGTATCATCCAGAGAACCGCACTATCCATTCCTCGTGCTTTAGCATCGCGTGCGACCCATACCAGCAAAGCTATATTTATCGCAAGCCCGATGATTATGGCAACTATCATGACGACCATAAAGCCGCCACACGCAGCGCAACCGGCCGCTCCATCGTCATCAGAGCGTTGTGCCAGAACGGCGCTGTTGGCTAGCAACAGCATCAGAAACGCAAAGCCGTATCGCTTTAAATTCATTTCTTCCTTCCACGCATTGCAATAATTGACAGACGACTTTTATGTCGACCCTTTCACTACTTTGGACCTCTAATTGTTAAATCACCAGCAGACCGGCAACAGCCGACTATTAAGTAATAGTCGAATCCCTACCCGGCCTGTGAATAGAACTTCATGGTGAACAATCGAAGAGAGATAAGCTATTTGGTTGGCTTACCGGCTCTCCATTGAGAACAACTACAGAAGTGGCTTGGATAATCGCGCATTTGTGCATTTAATGCAAGCGACCTGTTTAATGCTGGCAGGATAAATTGAGGTCCTTTTGGACGGAAAAGGATCTTCCTTATGGTCAAAATTGCTGGCTGCGCGCCTCCTATTGAACACACATTCGATTTTCAAAAGTTGGCCCAACACAACCGAATAGAGCTTTTGGCTAGTCGCACCTCAACGCAATCATCGGATCGACTTTTGCCGCGCGCCAGGCCGGAATTGCGCTGGCGATGATTGCAACTGCGCTCAGCAACACTGATATGCCGCCAAATGTTATTGGGTCGGTCGAGTTTACGCCGTACAACATTCCAGCGATCAGAGTCGATACCAATATCGCGAGAACCAAACCAATAGCCATACCAATAACGGTTAGGATAACCCCTGGCTTGACCAGCAGACGCAACACCTCGCTCTTGCTGGCACCCAGGGCCACTCGTATTCCAACTTCCCGAGTGCGCTGACTGGTTGAATACGACATCACGCCATAAATACCAAGCGCAGCCAGCACAAGGGCCAGCAGACCGAATGCTCCCGCAAGCCCTGCGCCGACTCTCATAGGAAACAGAGATAACCCCATGTGCTCGGCAAACGTTTTTACATCGTAGATAGGCAGATTCGGATCCAGAGTTTGAACTTCGTTTCTGACTGCACCGATTGAGGAACGCGGATCACCAAACGTTCGAACAACCAATGAAACATTCGACGAATATTGCTGGGACAACGGATAGTATACGAACGGTGTTGGATCCTCGCCCAGGCTGAAATATTTACCGTCTTTTGCCACGCCAACAATTTCAACAAGTTTAGCGCTGCCTCCGCCCGGGTGAAATCTTTTACCTACAGCCGGTTGACCATGGCAGAATTTCCGCTCGAAGGCCTGGTTTACGATCACTACTTCGGTTGAATCTTTTTTGTCGTCGGATGTGAAGTCGCGTCCGGAAACCAACGGTATTCCCAGGGCCGCGAAATAGTTCGGACCCACGCTGCTATACATGGCCTCAGGAATATTTGCGCCATGCACTTCAGGATCGCCTTCCATTATTACGCCGGTAGTTGAAATATCCAGACTGAGCGGCAACATTGATGCCACCGCCACGTTCTGCACGCCTGGAATAGACTTCACTCGCTCTATCATCTGCCGGAAAAACTCTTCACCCTTCGAGCGATCATAACCTTGAAGTCCAACATCGACCGACATCGTCAGCGCGCGATCAGTCTCGAATCCTGGACCAATCGACTGTACGTGCTGCAGGCTGCGAACAATCAAACCGGCCGCTATCAGAAGCACAAATGAAAGAGTTATTTGGGCTGCTACCAAAACGTTTCGTAGTATAGAGCGGCGATAACCTGCGCCGGCTAATCCATCCTTTAATGCCGACACAAGATCGGGCTTTGTCGCCTGCAAAGCTGGTATCAGTCCGAAAGCTATTCCAGTTAGAAGAGAAAGCAGAATAACAAAGCCAAAAACTCTCCAGTCCATTCTGAGGTCGATGGTCAGATTAAAATCGACAGGAGGCTTCAGTTTCTGAACCATTTTCATTAGCCAGACTCCAGTCAGAAGCCCACAGACTCCGCCAACGACTGAAAGCAGCAAACTCTCCGTCAGCAGTTGTCGAATTAAACGAAGGCGTCCTGCTCCCAACGCGATTCTGACCGCTATCTCTTTACGTCGACGCGATGCGCGCGCAAGCAACAGATTGGCCAGGTTTGTGCATGCGATCATCAAGACCAGACCCACGATTAACATCAAAGCTCCTGTCGTAGCCAGTGCTGGCCCGCGGAAAGATGGAAAGACCAGTCCCGGCGGCGACAATCGTATGATGGTACCTTCATCTTCCTTGGGATATTCACGTCCGAGTTGTTCCGCGATCGATGTTAAAGCTGCTTCGGCTGCAGTCTGGCTGACGCCAGGTTTCAGTCTGCCCATGGCTATCCATTCACCATTACCGCGGTTTTTCAGACTATTGGCTCCAGGTTCTATCCATGGCTGCATCATTGATGGAACCCAAAATTCCGGAGTGAAGATCAACTCAGTTCCGATGAAACCTTGAGGAGCGACTCCGATAACGGTGAAGTTGTGACCATTCAATATTATTGATTTACCAATAACCGAAGGATCCGATCCGAACCTGGTCTTCCAGCAGGCATAGCTCATAACGACGATCGGATTTGACTCGGGAGTTCTGTCTTCATCCTGAGAAAACGTGCGCCCCTGAAATGCTTTGACTCCCAGTACGTCAAAGTAGTTACCTGAAACCAGATAACCCCATACACGCTCGTTTGTGCCACTATGGCTCAAGCTGATAGGCGCAAAACGCTCGACAGCAATTCCAGACAAAACATTGTTACGGTCGCGAAAATCTTCGTAGTTCGGATACGAAAAAATGTTGAGCGCGTCGATGTTGTTTTTGCTGACCGGAAAGATGGAATATACCGAACCAGGATCGGCAATGGGCAGCGGACGCAACAGCACGGTACTTACCAGACTGAATATCGCTGTGTTTGCGCCAATTCCAAGCGCCAAAGAAAGAACCGCTATAAGTGCGAATCCGGGGCTCTTAACTAGTTGCCTGAAACCAAATCGCAAATCCTGCCAGATCGTCTCCATTAAACCACCTCCGCGAATATCACGAGCTATGTCTTTCAAATGATAAAAATTGCCGAATTGCCTTGATGCGTGCAGACGCGCCTCGTCCGCATTCATCCCTCTGTGAATGTTTTCCTGGGCCATCATGTGGATGTGGAAACGCATCTCCGCATCCATTTCCTCTTCGACGCGCTCTTTTCTGAAGAGACCGCGCACGCGAGTGTAGATGTATAGCACTGCCATTCTTAGCGAAGTTCTAAGCGAAGTCATTTGCACTGCTCCCGCTTAACTTGCGGCCAGAACCTTGAATACCGCATCCGCCAGGCGTTGCCAGCTCTCTTCTTCCAACTCAAGACGCTTTCGGCCCGCACGCGTTAATTTGTAGAACTTGGCTTTCAGATTGTTTTCAGAGATACCCCACTCTGCTTTGATCCATCCTTGGCGCTCCATTCGGTAGAGCGCCGGATAGAGCGATCCCTCTTCAACTTTCAGGACGTCTTCTGATATCTGTTTTATTCGCTGTCCAATTGCATAACCGTGCAGCGACTGAAGCGACAGTGCTTTCAAGATCAGCATCTCCAGCGTTCCTTGCAGTAGTTTTGTGTCGGGCGTTGGCATCTAACTCACTCCTTGATTGGCTAAGCCGCAAGACGAAATAATCTAAAAGTTACCTGGATTGAATCTGGAATCGTCTATGGCGATCTTGTGTTTAACTTCCGAAAGCTTAAGTGTCACGGGATTGAATCCGTCCAGTTCTGAGCTATGTCTGGAAAACGGAATCTTAACTCCATCAACCTCACGATAATCATCAAGATCCAGCATCACGGGCAGATTTCCCATCATTGTTGAGGTTATCGCGGTCACCCGCAGAAGCAGTCCGCTCTGAATGTCGAACGCGAAAGTCATGCGACGTTTATCTGCCGCCGTGCCGGAAACTACATAGACATCGTGATCCCTTATTTTGTCTTTGCGAACGACTCTCAGGTTCTGAAACTGATTTTTAAGATTGATATACGGGAAGAATTCCAGATGCTGTTTCGTGTCCTCAAGGAGAGTTCCTTTGATCTCCTGGGCGTTTTTACCATTTATGAACCAGCCGGTTGACCCGTTGAAAACCTGGGATATAGTTCCATTCGGAGTTGTGACAATAAGCGCGGCTTTGTTGGGAGCAACCTGATAAACCTCAACCGGCATATCTGTCCTGTGTGTAGTGTAAACCCCCTTGCTAAATCTATTCTTCAACTCATCGATCGCAGGCTTTCCACCCAGCCCTTGGATGTATCTATCCACTACTTGATCGACGGTAGGCAGGCTCTCCTGCGCGCCCGTCTGCCCTTGCTGGGTTGCAGCTCGGTCTTTAGACTCTTTAATCTGGGCTTCTGTCGGGATGGCTACAGGATGGTTCTGTCCACGATGGCACGTATTACAGGTGACTTGTGATCTGCCGCCGAAACTCTCCTTATTAATGTTCAGCACCATCTGAATCATTTCGCGAGCAGTTTTCTTTGCGGGTTTATCGTCTTTTTCAAACGACCAGTTGTTCCCCTCGCGAACGTGGCAGGTTTCGCATCTGGCCCCGAGCGAAACAACGAATAGATTCATCACCGATTCAATTTGCGATGCCGGCAATCCTTTCAACACCTGAATGTTCTTAAAGGTCTGTTCGGAAGTTTTTTCGCCTTGATCCTGAGCTTCGACGTTTATATTTGAGTAATTCGCCCTGACAACATCTGCGCGCCGGTTTGCAAGTAAGAACAACATCGTAAGAGATAGCGCGACCACCAGAACGCATTGTTTGACAGCGGTTTTGACCATGGAGAGGCCCTCCAAATACATTTGGAATTCGCGGCGAATGACCGATAAAATAACGCTCACTACCTAGATTGTCAAGGTACTACTACCTAGATCGTCAAAGTACTACGGGGGTTGGTTCGGAAAAAGTTCCGCCGCGACAAAAAAAATTTTGTTCGAAGGGCAGGACCTTGTCGCTCGGTTAATTCCAGATTACCTTCTGCATATGCAGTTCGCCGTGACAAATGAAATCCTCGCGATTTGCCAGCAGGTTCGCGCCGAAGGTGGCCGCGCCCTGATTGTCGGTGGCTGGGTAAGGGATTATCTGCTTGGGCATCCTTCAAAAGACTCAGACATTGAGGTCTACGGTCTTGATCCTGCCGGGTTACGTGAACTTCTGGAAAAAATCGGTCGGGTAGACGCCGTTGGCGAAAGTTTTACCGTTTATAAGGTCACAATCGTACGTGACGGCGAGCGTCATGAAATCGACGTTTCCATCCCTCGTCGCGAATCAAAGACCGGACATGGTCACCGGGGCTTTACCGTAACCGGCGATCCTTCGATGACGGTTGAGGAAGCCGCTCGCCGCCGCGACTTTACGATAAATGCGATTTTGTATGATCCGCTCGACGACGAGATTATCGATCCATTCAATGGCGTCCATGACCTGGATCGCCGACTGCTTCGAGTAGTGGATCCGACGACGTTTATAGATGACAGTCTGCGGGTTCTGCGGGCGATGCAGTTGGCTGCTCGGTTTCAGGTTTCCATTGATCCTGAAACCGTGTCGCTTTGCCGCAGTATTGATCTAACCGACTTGCCGCACGAAAGAATCTGGGGTGAATTCGAAAAACTTCTTCTCAGGGCGAAGTTTCCCTCGATCGGTTTAGAGGCGGCGCTCGATCTTGGCATAATTGACCAGCTTTTTCCTCAGCTAAAAGCAATGGTAGGTTGCCCGCAGGAACCTGAATGGCATCCCGAAGGCGACGTCTGGATTCACACTCGACTCGTGCTCGATAAAGCAGCAAGGTTTGTTGACGACCTGCCAAAAGAAAAGAAGATCACGGTATTGCTGGCCGCGCTTTGTCATGATTTAGGTAAGCCCCTAACGACGGCGGTTGTCGACGGAAGAATACGATCGTTCAATCACGACCACGAAGGGATCGCGCCAGCGCTCGCCTTGCTCGACACACTAAAAGTTCACACGATCAATGGATACGATGTCCGCGCGCAGGTTCAAGAGTTGATTTTGAATCACTTGGTTCCGGCGCATTTCTACAGGCAACGGGCGCAGATCTCAGATGGAGCGTTCCGTCGACTGGCGAGACATTGCGACCTTGATCTGCTCTATCGCGTGGCAAAGGCCGATTCGACTGGGCGCACCTCAATTTACAGCGAAGCCGAAGAAGTCGAGTGGTTCATCAGCCGCGTGCGAGAATTGCAGATTGAACATAACGCACCCGCGCCGCTTTTAATGGGACGTCACCTTCTGGAAATTGGCCTCCAGCCGGGACCGCGGATCGGCCAGATCCTGGATTCAGTCTACGAACTCCAACTTGATGGCCAGGTACTTACTATGAGTGAGGCATTGTCAGAGGCAAAGCGCATCGCCGGAATTTCGTGAATTCACTTTGAATGCAATAAGTCCTCAAGGTCGTGAAGCTTTTTGATATGCTGCTCGTTAAGTGAGAAGACAGTATCATTCAACTTCATTTCGACTTTCTTGGCCTGAGCGGTCGCAAAGAATGTGTCGTATTTCATCCGTGTCCCCAGTGTTTCCAGATAATCTTCGTCAAGCCTCTGCCGGTCAAAATTCAGCATTAAAACTGATGGTAATTGTTTGCCGTCTGCAGTTATAAGCAACACCATAGCCTTCGGATATTTGTAGCCATTCCGATTGAGGCAAGAGAGAATCAAAACCACATCGTCCGGGTGTTTCTTAGGGGCCGTTTTACCAGAATACGACCCTTCAACGCTCAGAATCAATTTTTCCGTTGCCGTATTTGAAACCATCAGCTCCTCAAATCCGACCGTGGTTGTATCCTTGGCGCCGTCGTATTTCGTTTCGATTTTGACATCGCTACCCTGGGCGCGACTGCCCGCCGGCAGAATTGATTGAGCAGACAGTATAAGAAGCAGAAACCCGATTATCAGTTTCGCGAAAAGTCTCATGATGAATCTCCAGGACACGCTTTTGGATTAGTTGCCGGATGAACGTTCCAGGCTAGACAACAAATCGTGGCCACAGAGACTACATAGTCCCTATCCCGGAAGCAAGCGAAATCGCTTTGACTCAAGCCGATCAATGTGAGCTTCAATGCGAGGATTTCCAATCAGGAGAGACAGGGATTACCGCTTGACAAATACTAACCCATCAGGCCAGATATGCGCTGTCACGACATCTTCGTCCAATTCTTAATCAAACGTCTGCGTCAGGAAAGGAATGGTTATGCCGCGAGTACTCTTCTTCCTTATAGCCGTACTGGTGCTGATTACGGCCGTTGTTGCCCACGACGGAGTCCACAGTCAAACCGATAAAGGTCCGTTCACAATCGTCAAGACAAGTGAGAAGACTTATGCGCTGTTCGGTCGTGGTGGTAACGTCGGCATCATCGTCACCGATGATGGAATTGTCGTGATTGACGATCAGTTTAAAGAGCTGGGCGCCGGAATAGTAGAGCAGGTAAAGAAGATCTCGCCGAATCAGATTCGCTTTCTAATCAACACTCATCATCACGGCGACCATACTGGCAGCAACGATACGTTCATCAAACTGGCAACCGTCATCGCCCACGATAATGTGCGGAAACATATGCTTGAGGCTCCTTCGCTGGTCATAACGCGCAATACAAAACTGGTGCAGGACGCAGAAAAGCGGTTGCCTCAACTTGAACAAAGCAAGCCGGATGACGCGGCGAAGCTGAAAACACAGATCGATAACTGGAAGAAAGCCATCGCACAGGCCCAGGCAACAAAGCCTGAAGATATTCCTGCGCCAAACCTGACATTCAGCAGCGAGGTTCGACTTTACCTGGGCGGCGAAGAGATTCAGGTATTCCACATCAAACGGGGTCATACCGACGGCGATTCGGTGATCTATTTGCCAAAACAAAAATACCTGCATATGGGCGATCTGTATTTCAACCAGACTATCCCATTTATCGATGCTGCAGGCGGAGCAGATTCAGGTGAATGGATTGAATCAATAGACGCGGTCTTGGCTCGGGTAGCCCCGGATTCACAGGTCGTTCCTGGTCACGGCAAGGTCAGCAATCTTGATGGCTTACGCGCGTATCGTCAATACCTGGTCGATTTGCGAGCTGCGGTTAAGAAGGCCGTTGACGCCGGAATGTCCCGCGAAGACGCGATAAAGAACGTCCAGTTGCCGCAATACAGCAGTTTCGACGGCTATAAGGAACGGTTCGGTTCAGCGAATGTGGCAGTGGTTTATGATGAAATGAAACGCGGTAAGTAAGATTAATTTCGGGCGTGAAATCCGTGGAGCAAATCCTGTCAGGCCCGTGAAAATCGAACTTCGGAATCGTGGTTTGGTTGACGATTATGATCTTTCCCGACTTTAGCGGATGAACTCGACTATTTCATTTGTTGAGATGTTCAGTTTTATGCCAGGCACATCTAACGGAGAGCGGTTAGGTTTTTCTGATTTGGTTTGAACATATATTTGAGCCCGAACCTTAACCAACTGCATCAGTTGCTCGATTTCACTAAAACGCGTTAACTCCGCAGCTTCTTCGTCCGTTAACTCGTCGTTTTTGTTCCGCTCAAGTAGATCACGAACGCGCTCTTGGGTTTCGGCAGATGGACGAAACGCCAGTACCTCATCAGAAGTGGCGCCGCGGGCGAAGAGATCAACTATTTCGTCATATAAAGTCGACCTACACCAAGATAATCATCGACAAAGAATGATTTCAGCCAATTTGTGAGCAGCTAATTGGCGATATTCGGAAATTGCAAGGCGTTCCTGACTTACAATAGTAAGCACCGGCAGCGAATCTTCTCTATTCTCGTTTTCAATCACTGCTTGCAAAGATGATTCATCTTCTCTGTTTCGATTGCGAGTGATAAACAAAACCTGCTCTTCCTGAACTCGTCGCCAGATCTCCCGATCATTGCATTTGATCGCAAGACCGAAATCGACCAAACGAAAAAACTCAATGATAATCAGGTTGTTCCATCCAGTTTCTTTCAGGGCTGTTTTGAGAAACTCCTCACAACCTTCAGAATCGTGATCGAGCAGAATTCTTATGATGGACATCTCAGTCGGTTTTGTTTCTGCCCTTTAATCGCATCCTCACGCATCCGTTTGATCCGTTCCTCCAGCGACAGATGAGCATAATGTGATCGTCCCTGGTAAACCTTTTCGTAATGAGCTCTTCGTTCTTCAGAACGGCGAACAATTTCGGCATAATGCTTTTCTACTTGGTCTTTATGCTGCTCAATGTATTCAACGGCCGCGTTTAGTTCCTCATCAGAAAGACGAAGATATTTTTTGGTAAACTCGCTGTCTTGCTTGCTCTTCAGAAGATCCATGATGGCGTATATGGTAATTCGCCTGCCAGCAATGGACGGACCGCGGTTGGTTTCAACAATTATTTGATTTGCCGTTGATGTGTTAGCCATGCTGGTATGTAATTGTATCATGAATGCTAATTGGTAAGCGCCGGCTTCGTAACCCAATCACCTGAAGTTTTCGGCTCGGGAAATGCGGCTGTAATTATGACGAAATGGAGCGTGGAAAATAGGATCAGAGCCACGGTTCAAATGCCGTAAAAGTGTTGCGCTAAACTTGTCTACACAAAGCGCTGTAGCTATCGACCACGCATTTTGTGCCTACCAAGCATCGGTTTGCAACGTGGCAATTTCTTGGAAATGAGCATCTCTGGTTGCGAGAGTCAAGCGGTGTTGCTCCGCAATTGCCGCAATCCAAATGTCGTTCTCAGGCAAAGGGCGGCCGTTGGCTCGCAATACGTTTTTGATTCGTCCATACTGCTGAGCGGTTGAGGTATCGCAAATCAGGATCGTGTTTTTTGAGGCAAACTCTTCCGTTCGCAGAATATTTTCCGCTACGCGAGTAGACTTATAGGCCCCGTAATATAGTTCACCTATTACAATGCTCGGAACAAAAACCTCAATTGCGTCCTTTAAATTCTCAAGCACAGATGATTCTGCGCCAAAGATAGCTATAACGATATTCGTGTCTAACAGATATCTACCATTCATTAATGTTGACCTGTTCGCAACCTTCTTCTATCGCGCTTGTCATCATTTTTAGATCTTCCGTTGAAATTGCTCCAGCAAAGGTCAACAACTCTTCACCTCGTCTCCCGATTGGACTGGCTGTTAGGGCGCGGGTAAAATCTAGCACCTGCCGTTGCTGCTCTGATCCAAGCTTAGCCAATTCATCCAAAATATCTTTTTCGAACGATGTGCTCATGACCACCCCCGCTCCTTGTATCACGCCAGATAGAATTCAAACAGGCAAAATCTCTCAATCACTATTATTATACACTCATTCGATACCGCAAATGTGGCGGATTCGATTCGATACTTGCACCAATATCGCGCTTGTCACGAACGCTGCTCTCCCGTATCCTAACGCCCGATGGGGTCAACCATTCCTTTTGAGCTCTTCGTTGCCGCGCGCTACCTGCGAGCAAAGCGCAAGCAGGTCGTCATCTCTATCATTACCTTTATTGCCGTTGCAGGTGTCGCGCTCGGAGTCTTCGCGATGATCGTGGCGATGGCTTTTGCCACAGGCGTTCGCGAGGACTGGCAGGTAAAGCTCCTTGAAGGCACATCCCACATCAACCTGCTCCGACGCGATGGTAAGGGAATGGAAGATTACCATTCGATAGAGCAGCAGTTGATGCAGGTTCCGCGAGTCACCGCTGCCGCGGCCAGTTTATATAATGATGTGCTGATCCAATCTCCCGCGAATTCCAGTGGCGGGATTATGAAAGGTGTAGATTGCAACGCCCTGCCGAACCCCCAGCAGGCAAATGAGGTGTTTCGAACAATAGCCCAGGGCAGCGCTCAAGCATTATGCTCGGCCCAAAACTCTGAGGATGATCTGGATAAGATTGTTCTTGGGAAGGATCTGGCCGAGAAGCTAAAATCAGAAGTCGGCAGCGTTGTCACCATAATCTCACCATCCAGTCGCTTAACTCCCGAAGGGCTCGCGCCGCGATTTAGATCATTCCGTGTAGTCGGCATCTTCAAATCCGGTCTCACCGATTATGATTCCAGTTGGGCTTATGCGAATCTGGACGCGCTCGGACACCTGAACGGATCGCAAAATGTAGCCGAGCTGATACAGATCAAAGTCTCAGACGTCGATGCCGTCAAAGATATTGATAAAGCGATTATCAGCAACCTCGGCCCTGAATACGATACTCAGGACTGGCAGCAACTCAACCAGCAGCTATACATCGCGCTAAATTTTCAAAAAACAGGCTGGGCATTGTTGTTTGTAATCATCATTGCTCTCGGAGCGCTGAACATTGTCACAACATTGATAATGATGGTGATGGAAAAGAATCGCGACATCGCGATTCTTTTGTCGATGGGAACCACTCCGCGAAGCGTCCTGCGGATCTTTCTGCTTCAGGGATTGATAATTGGCGCGATAGGAACGATTCTCGGCAGCGTGTTAGGCGTTGGCTTCAGCATCTATGCTAATAACAAACATCTTATTCAAATATCTCAATCAGAGTTGTTCGGTGTATCGTCGTACGTTCCATTCAAAGTGCTCCCGACTGATGTCGTGATAGTGATTGCATCAGCCATGCTGATCAGTTTGCTGGCCGGGCTTTATCCTGCCTGGAAAGCATCGCACAACCGGCCGGTGGAGGGGCTTCGTTATGAGTGAAGCTCGTCTTACTGATTCAAAATCCGAGACTGCGACCGCCGTCGACACTTCGCTGATGCGGACTCAAGGCTTGAGCAAAGGCTACACTATCGGCGGAAAGCGACTCGAGATTCTCCGCGACGTTGACTTGGAAATTAAGCGCGGAGAGATGATTGCCGTGGTCGGGCAGTCTGGTGCGGGTAAGTCGACACTGCTTCACATGCTGGGCGCGCTTGATCGTCCAGACGCTGGAAAGGTCTATTTTGAGAAGTTTGACATATTTAAACTTTCTGAAGTAGACTTAGCCAGGCTTCGAAATCGAAAGATCGGTTTCGTTTTCCAGTTTCATCATCTGTTGCCTGAATTCACGGCGTTGGAAAACGCTATGATGCCGCTGCTGGCTGGCGGCGCCCGTCGGCGCAGTGTGACTGATCGCGCTGTTGAAGTGTTGCGGCGCGTAGGTTTGGGCGAGCGACTCGATCACCGCCCAGGAGAATTGTCAGGTGGTGAGCAGCAGAGAGTTGCCCTGGCACGGGCACTCATCAATCGACCGTTGCTGCTGCTTGCGGACGAGCCAACCGGCAATCTGGACAGTCATACAGGTGAGAGCATTCTGGAGACGCTGAAAGAGATTCACGCGCAAGACCTCCTTACATCTGTGATCGTGACTCATAACGAGCGTCTAGCCGCCGATTGCGACCGTGTGTTACACTTGGAGGACGGCAGGTTAAAGGATTACACTCTGCCAAAGTGAAGCGTGTTAAGACATTGAGGTCCCTGGACCTGAAGTGGTCCGGAAATAATCGGGGGCGGTCGCTGGCGGCAAATTAATTCTCTGACCCCGATAAAAGTGGATAAAATTGACGATAGTAATAGACGCGCTACACTTTCGCGGACTTAAGAATCCTCGTTAGACGGCATCATAAGTAGTCAGGATTAAGAATGTTCGAACGTTATACCGAGAAGGCACGCCGGGTTATCTTCTTTGCTCGTTATGAAGCGAGCCAATTCGGCGCCTCCGCAATTGAAGCTGAACACATACTGCTGGGATTGATCAGGGAAGACAAGGGACTCACGGCTCGGTTTTTTCCAAGGCAGCAGATTTCAGTAGACTCCATTCGCAAAGAGATCGAAGGCCGTATCATTATTCATGATCGCGTATCGACGTCGGTCGATCTTCCGCTTTCGCCTGAAGCGAAGCGAGTGCTTGCCTATGCGGCCGAAGAGTCAGAGCGACTG
>DASRDY010000342.1:0-10062 GCA_035652355.1 Blastocatellia bacterium | reverse complement strand
ATCCTCAGACGTTTAGCTCTGACTCTGCTAAAACAGGAAAAGACCTGTAAGAGAGGGATCAGGGCCAAACGTCTCAAGGCCAGCTGGCTGGACAGCTATCTCATAAAAGTCTTAACAACTTAAGATGCGTTTGCCCTGAGGCTGCCAGCCCGTTGCTGTCCGGATTTAATGTCCATATGGATTTGGAAATGTACATTGTTTTTGTTCATAATCCTTGGATACTTTCAGAGGGTAATCGTTATGCTGCGAACAATCGTCGGGGTAATAATCGGATATTTGATCTTTAGCCTCTCCGCTGTGGCCCTATTCAAAATTGCTGGTGTAGATCCACACAGCAAAGCCAGCACGGGATTTATGGTCTTTACCATAGCTTACGGAATCGTATTCGCATTTCTTGGCGGTTACGTTGCAACGGCGATTGCGAAATCCAGGAGCCTTGTCGTGGCAATTATCGTAACTGTTTTGATAGCAACTGGCGCGTTGGTCTCGCTGCTGGCTCAACCGGGCCCGGGAGCTATTTGGACTCAGGTGTCCGCCTTAATCCTTATGGCTCCTGCCGCAACGGTAGGCGGCTGGCTCAAATTACGCTGATGCTGAATTCGATGGATGACGTTAGGAACTGTTACCGCCGCGGCATGGCGTCTTCCATTATGCGATGATACTGGATGAAATCCTTTAATTCGCGACCAGCCGCTGTGATGTGTTCTTCCAGCCTCTTAGCTGCAGTGTTGGCATCTCTCTTGCGGCAAAGCTCCAGCAACGACCAATGATCGCTCGACTGTTGATCCAGTTGCTTAGTAAAGATTATGTGCAAGCGGATATACCGATCCGCGTTATTGTTTACGGTCTGCAGAATAGACATGAATCGCGGACGATTCGCCGGTTTATATAACGCCGAATGAAATCGCCAGTGCAGATCGCCCAGATTGCTGGTTTCCGAACTGTTCGCGAGCGCCTCTTCAAACTCTTTCAGAGCAGCTTCAGCTTTAGCCAGGTCATCTTCGGTGATGTTCGGTATCGCGTCTTTGATAATGGTAGATTCCAGCACGGCGCGAATCTGAAACAGTTCTTCAATCTCTTCGGGTGACAGAGCGGAAACAATCGCTCCCCGATGATCGATGATGGTGATTAAGCCCTCTGCTTCGAGCTGGCGAAACGCCTCTCGCACCGGAATTCTGCTGACGTTGAACTGAGCGGCAATCGCGTGCTGGCGCAATTGTTCGCCTTCTTTGATCTCGCCCCGCAGAATTTTATCCCTGAGCCTCTCTGCCACCGCAGATGGGAGAGATTGTCGTTGAATGATAGACTTCTCTATGTTCGCAGCCATATCCCCTGGTTCTTACCAATGATTTAGCGATACTTTCCGAGCGGCCTATTTTACGCTGTTGCTTGAACTTAGACAAATGCATTAACGAATAGGCAAACAGTGGCTCACAGATCCGGGCGCTGAATCAATAACATTTTATGTCAAGCGCGGTGATTGTAAAGGAATGATTTTAAGAGTTTGAGAAGTCAGGGCACAGACGCGTGAATCTAAAGAGTTTGAAAAGCGATCCCTTCGTATATCTCCTGCATAGACAACACACAATCTATAGACTCGAGTGTCAATGTCGCCGCAATGTCGATTATATCCTCACGCGACCATCGACCATCGACTTGTCTTACATAATGGCTGACATGGACCAAGTCCTGGGTTATCAAAAGATATTCCTTAAAGCTGGGGATAGTCTGGTAGGCTGCAAATTTCTCTTCTCTGTCACGGCGAGCCGTCGTCGGTGACAACACCTCAACGATAAGGATAGGATTAATTAGCGCATCAACTCCGCGCACGTTCTCGAATTGCGCGTCCCCACAAGTTATCATTACGTCTGGATAGCGATATGGAGGGAACGTTGGAGTTTTTAACGCCATATCAAAAATGAATGCGCGACAATCCCGTCCCTCAAGCTTTTGTCTCAGCCTGTAATGTATATTGCCCGCAACGCCGTTATGCGACTGGCTTCCGCCGCTCATGCACACGATGTCCCCGTCCCAGTATTCATAACGAGCATCACCGGCGTGTTCCAGGGCAAAGTATTCATCGAGCGAATAATAGTGCCGTGGCGTTTCATTGGGATTAGCGGCCATGATTTCCTCCGCGTTAGCAACGTGACAATCAAAAGTCTATCACATGCCAATTCGACAATGGAACAGAGCGCTGTTAGACTGAAACTACGTGATTAGACTTCGCTCTGGATTACTGCTCGTTGCATCGACATTGATGTCATTGATGACATCGCTGGCCGGTGCTTCGGCCAGCGAGCCACAAAAGCCTGCTTCGCCGCTGGTCGTTGGTGAAACATTCACGATAAATTCAAAAGTCCTGAACGAGACCCGACGCATCAACGTCTACCTGCCACCCGAATACACAGAATCCACCGGTGCGCGTCTTCCGGTTCTTTATATGCCGGACGGCGGCATTGCAGAGGATTTTCTGCACGTCGCCGGATTGGTGCAGGTCTCTGTCGGCAACAAAACAATGCGGCCGTTTATCCTGGTGGGTATAGAAAATACTCAGCGCCGACGCGATATGACTGGTCCGACGGAAAACCCAGAGGATAAGAAGATCGCCCCGCGCGTAGGTGGCTCGGCCGAATTTCGGACGTTCATTCGACAAGAGCTGATGCCGGAAGTGAAATCGCGTTATCGCACGACCAGCGAAACGGCGATTGTGGGCGAATCGCTTGCGGGTTTATTTGTGGTGGAAACATTTCTTTTAGAGCCGGACTTGTTCGACACATATATAGCGTTCGATCCCAGTCTTTGGTGGAACAACCAGAAACTTATCAACGAAGCTCCAAAAATTTTGCGCCAATTTACAAAACTACATAAGACTCTTTATCTGGCAAATAGTGACGAAGAGGCAATCCCAGGAGTGATGCAACGATTCGTTGATGTGCTGACAGCAGACGCGCCATCAGGTCTGGATTGGCATTACGAGAAGATGCTCAATGAGCATCATTCAACTATATATCATCCCGCAGCTCTCAAAGCTTTCCGCACAGTATTCAAGCCAAAGAGTCGATAATAACGCCATAACGCCATCGTAGGTGCGATAACTTTAATTATGAATATGCAAATCGAAGATCTCATAAATCGGGTATAGCCGAGATAAGGCCAATTTTAGGACATAGGGACTGAAGTACTTTGTTAATAAGCTCTTAGGTTCAGCGTCAAATAGCCTTTCTATTAAATAAAATGCGGCTATCAAAGGATGTGGCCAAAAAGCACCAAGCTTTGGGTGGCGCGAAAATCGAGGCCTATTGCGGGTTTTCGACCAAGCGAATTGGCTGTCCAAAACTTCTGCTATTAGATCGATCTGGCTATGTCTTATTCTTGCACGCATCTCGGCTTTACGCGCGTCAGCCGTGCATACTTATTATCACTATCGCACCGTCGCGACCTCGATCTATCCGCGTGGGGCTGTTTCGATCTTCCGGATAAAAATAACCGACACCCGGTGACTGGTATCTCGAATCAATGGCGATTGTCCTAAAGAGCTCGATTGCGGAAAGCGGCCGGCCGCAGGCTTGCACTTTAGGGGCAACTTGGTTAATTATCCCGCAAGCTTCCTGAAGATTCGCTCGGGAAAGCGAAAAATCCTGACATATTCGCCATTTGATCGTCGGCAGGAGGAAACATGTCCAAACAGTTGTTTCTTGGCTTAGTTAACAATAACAATATCTATCTCGCCAAATCGAGCGACGGACCCGACTGGGCCGCGCCAATTGCGCTGTTTCAAGGTAGTGACGGCAAAGGCGCTTTCCAAACGCATCTCCCCGTTTCCATTTCCGCATTTGGCAAGAAATATTACATGGCAGCAATTGGGACCGATAATCACGTTTATCTGGCGACCTCATCTGATGGCACGTCGTGGAGCATGTCTGCTACGGCACTATTTCAGAATTTCAGCGGTGGACAACCGTTTCAGACCATTCAACCTGTTTCGATGACTACATTTGGCAAAAGGCTCTATATGGCGCTGGTCGGACTTGATAACCAGGTATTCCTGGCATCGATGGACAGCAAACAGAAATGGTCGATCGGAAACAGCACGATTTTCCCGGCGTTCAACGGACAGTCTCCCTTTCAGACGAAGCTTGCAGTGTCGATGAGCGCCTTTCGCGAGCGATTGTATATCGCCGCCACCGGCGAAAACGGCAATATCTATTTGGGATCTTCAGGCAGCGGGAAGAAATGGTCGATGCCAAATCAGCCGCTGTTTCCGGACTTCAGCAAGGGTCAGGCCTTTCAGACGAACGCGTCCGTTTGCATTTCGCCTTTCGGTGGAACGCTCTGTCTGTCGGCCACGGGCGAAAACAAGAACATCTATCTGGGAACTTCGTACGACGGGGTGAACTGGGGGATAAACTCTTTTGCGCTATTCCAGAACTTCAACTCAAGCGGCGCATTTCAAACAACGCTGGCTACAACCATCAGCACATTCCAGGGCACAATCTACCTGACCGCAATCGGGCTGAACAACAAGATTTATCTTGGCTCGTCCACTGATACCGTGAACTGGGCGATGACGGATTCGTCGCTTTTCCAGAACTTCAATAACAACCAAGGCTTCGCATCGACCGTTGCCGGAACACTGTTTTCCAGACGCGTTACGGTTGAGCCTTCGCAACTGGACCCGCAGATTGTCGTGCAAAGCCGTCTGATGGAGAACTATATCGAGGCCTCACCCGTGCAAAATCTCAAGAAAGTGAAATGCGGATCGTATAAAGGTGCGCTCTATGTTCTTGCCCAAGACAATGCGGGCAATCTTTACAAAATTAATTCTCCGGCGGCCGGCCAACCGTCCGCTGCGGGGCAGTCGCCGTGGTCCGGAAACAAGATAAGTTGCTGGGAATCAATTGTGGATTTCTCAATTGCTTCAACGCAGTCCGAATCGTACATCTACATTATGACGACCGGACATCTGTACGGTCCATATACGCCAAACGGAAATTCGATAAACATCACGTCCAGCACTACCGCTCTGGTGACATTTCACGATGGACAGACGCCCATCAATATTAAACAGGGCTACTTGCCTGGTTTCCCATCGCAGTTGGGCTATGCATATTCGTATATGGAGGGAGGGCCTTACGGGATTTTCGGAGGACAAAGAGGCCAGTCACCCACCCAATTTCTGGCGCCGCAGTTTTTTCCGATACTCGATTTTACATGGAGCAGCACTGGTGCGTCCCCCAATTCATCTGTCGTTAATTTCGCGGTTTCGTTTGGCAATCAAAACCAAACTCGGGTTTATCAACAGAATTGGTCACCAAACGCCCAGCCATCCGTCGCGGCCACCTACCTACCTACTGCCGCTCTCTCCAGTTGCATTGCCGGAACTTCATTTCAGTTATTTGGTGTCGATCTGGGCTACAATTTGGAACATCTCGCCAGCCCGGCTACTTCGCTTGGTGCTGCAAGTCTCGCCTTCGCTTCTAATCTCTACCTGCCAAACAACAGCGCCCATGGGGCCATTACTGTCTATTCGGTAGCTTCTAACGGTTCATTGTGTCACACATACAGCAATGGCCGCAATTACTCGAGCTGGACAAGGATGATCCCACTGGGCGGAGATTTTGGCCGGCAGAAAGAGCAACTGGGTGTATGTTTCGCATCTGATACGCTTCAGCCGCACATATTTGCCATTGGAGCCTCAAAAGGCGAGCTCTATCACGTCTGGCAGGATCCAAATACCAGTGACTGGCGGCTGGAACCAGTTGACGTCAACTATGAGCCAGAACTAATCCAGTTCGCGTCATACGTAACGCAAATCGGACTAGTCACCAAGACGGACTCAAGACCGTTGCCACTTCCAGGACAGGAACTGCGGATTATGGCCTCGGATTACGTCGACGTGTCCATCAATGGTAAGATGTACACTCTTGACCAGAACACGCCCGCATATTGCAAGACGGACGCGCTTGGATTGGTAACGATAACGACTGAGACTCGTGCGCTCAGCACGGCTAGTCTGTCCGTATCTTCTCCGGAATTTCCTTATCTTCCAACTGTTACCATTCAGCCGGAGGCCTATCTGGAAGACGTGCTGGGCCATCCACAAAATGCAAACGATCTGGCCACGATGCTGACGAATGCTCGCACACGAGTTACAAATCAGAAAGTAATCAATGCTGATGCAACCACTATAGACGCCGTAGCACAGGCAATGTATCAGTGCATAACTTTTTTGAAGAGCCAAAAAAGCGATGCCAAAGCAGCGGCACAATTCATTTCACCAACCAGTCAGACTGCGGGCGTGCATATACTGCCTGAAGACGAGTGGCCGGATGAAATCGACCTCAGTCAAATTCCCGATCAGCATTGGGCGATACATTTTGACAACGGCGGCGCGTCTTTCGAATCACTGACCGCAGATGCCGTCAGCACCAGTTCGTGCGCCAAAGGGCAGCCCGGGCCTAAATGGTCATGGGGTGATTTATGGAATTCGATAAAGCGAGGGCTTTCGCATGTGGCATGCATTTTGGTGTCGAAAACCGAGTCTGGTCTGCAGGTGATAATCAATTTCGTTTCAGGCAAAGTCAACAAGGTCATCAGCTATGTCGTCGAAAAAACCCAGCAAGTCTGGGATATCGTCGAAGGAGTCCTGGAATCGATTGGCACGACTTTCAAGACAATATTTGAATGGCTGGGCAGTATTTTCAACTGGCAGGATATTCTTCTGACACAGCAATGCCTGGCGATAGCGCTGCAACATTTCATGCAGTATCTGGACACATGGACCAGTGGGTTGAAAACGAAGATGGATACTTTTTTCCAGAATACTGAAACGATGTTAAAGCAGGACTGGAAACAGCTTTTGGGAAGCTATGGCAATCAGAAATTGGTATCGATTCAGCAAACCGCGACCGGTGGGAAAAAGGGTCCAGAGCTGGGACCCCATGCAAACTGGCTGATGAACCAAATGGTCTCGATGAACTCATCTGGCCTTTTTCCGCCGATACCATTTCCTTCTTCCTATAAGCAGTCCGCGGAGCAATTCACGCAGGGACTTGAAGCAGAATTCAAGAAGAACCAAACCGGGCAAGCGCTGTCCGGTCTATGTAACCAGACTTTCGAAAAGGGCATCAAGAATCTAACGCTGAACGATTATGCAGTGATGATCGGTGACGCGGCGATTCAACAAGGGCTGGGAGTGATTAATTCGTATGTTGATTCCAGCATCGATTACATTACAAACGGCGTCAAGGATTTCAATTCGACCATCCAGCAAGAGTATACAGTTCCATTGATCTCTCCTCTGTATCAATCGTTAACGGGCAAGCCGATGACGTTGCTGGACCTGTTTTGCCTGATGGTCGCGATTCCGACGACCATCGAGTACAAGACAGCAATGGCGGGACTGAGCGTCGTTGGCGGCGCACCCGAACGTCCACAGGGACCTTTTACAGCAGAAGATCTATGTATATTACAGCACCTGACACCGGGACAGTTGTATGGTGGCCAGCCTATCGATTGGAAGCAAATTCGTTCAGCTTGTTCGACAACGAATGCTGTCGCCACCCAGCAGCCGACAGACGAGTCAACCTATGACGCCGCATCGCCCCAGGCAATGAAGATCGCGGCACGAATCGCCGGGGCTCTTCTAGCCGCAGATGGCTTTTTGCTGCTAGTCAACGGAGCAGTGCTGGCAATCAACGATTTTGCCCGGCAACCTTTACTCAATCTTATCCAACAAGGACTGATGGTGCTTTCGGCCGCTTTCACATTTCCGTTACCTCAACTGGATTCGAACGGAGATGTGCACAACGCCAAACTGGGGTTGTGGGGATCAAAACTTTCATTCGTTGTATTCAACGTTGGAGCAATGCTGTTGCTGACGGAAGCAATGGTTGTCGTCTATCCAATTATGGCGTTTGTCGAGGGGGCGATCACTGTGGGTTACAGCGTCTATCTTGCTCATGTGCAGGGCGGAAGATCGCATTATGCCTCACTGTCCAGCATTCAAAATTACATGTCGACAACCCTGCAGTTGACTGCGCCATTTCGCTTTTTGCTGGTTCTGGTAATCGAGACCGGCGATCCGATCAGCAAAGCTGGAGCGCTGATCGGATTAGGCATAATTTACCTGGTAGGCGTGGGTTCAGTTTTCGTCTGCGAGCAGATTCAGGCTACAGAGCTACTGACGAAGAAGTTTGGAGACGACGATATTTTGGCATTGCCTCAACACGCGGGTTAGTATGCAATAAAGAGCTTCGGTTCCGGGGCGCAAGGGATCATTATACCGTGCATGGCATAAACACGAATCCTTCGTCGTCCAAATAGAGGGGGTGAACGGTTACCCGGGTCAGATAAGCTTGGTTATGGAATATGAGTGGTTCAAATTTTTGGGTGATCTGATCCTCGTTTTGCAGCTGCCTTTCAGGCAGCTTTCCCGCAGGGTTTCTAGACACGTCGTTTGACGGCGTGTATTACGCGGCAGGAAATTCTCTGAGGGCGCTTTCAGCGTCCTTCTTTTGGCCTGCTTTAGCTATGTATAGCGGCTAAAGCCAATTCAGAAGCGCGTTGAAACGCGCTAATCAGGTTGTGGGCTTGCTTTGCCGGCTGTAAAACAGCCGGTCTAGCAACCCTTCGGGAAAGCCTCGTGAACGAGGCTTTAGAAACCTCCAAGATAAGCAAATTACTGATTGCTCCCAAAAACTTGAACCACACCCATGGAATATTCAAATCTTCCCGGTTGTGATATTTGAATTTAACTTGCACAAAGGTACCTAAAATGTAACAACCAGTTTTGCATGCACTTTGAATAAATGAGATCAGGTCATTTCACTAAGTCTCAAGCTTCGGTGAGAATCACTCTGATGATTTTGGGAGCTTAATGCCAACCGTATCGCTCGTTACTCATTATTCGCGCAAGATTGCATACTATTGGATTTCCGTCGACAAAGAATATGTAAATTGCACTTGCTCCTGTTGCTGACTGTGTGGCTGGGGCTAGGCGGGTCCTGCCACCCCGCAATAGAGCTAGCGGGCGACCAGCTCGGCGAGCTTGGCCGCGACATCTGCCATCGGATTTTCTGCAGTACTCAGTCCACTTCGCGAGGGGACATCGGGCTGACTTCGCGGAGAGCTTCGTACGTAGAACTTGGACTATGACGCAATAGACCGAATATTACAGGGGGGCGTTTTTACGCCTGCGGCTCTGAAATTCAGCGGGCACAAGCTGGACACCTATGCCATATGTTGCGCCGCCAATCCGCGGCGTAGCCACGAACAAGTATAGAAAGTTCCGCTTCCGGTGGGTCACAGACGCCACCGCACATCAGGACGGCACAGCCGCGAAACGGGAATACGTATGGACCTGTGTGCTTCGAATTCCAGAGTGCCTATCCGAACCTGCGCATGCCGGACAAGTACTACTATTCCCAGGGAAATCTCCGCAAAGGCCAATGTCCAAAACTTATCGAGACTTTTGACTCCGCAATTGGCCGTTGATACCTCGGCCGCGCGGCTTTCAGTGTTGCGGCAATAGTTTCCTGCTTCGGCACTGCCGCTTCAGTCGCAGTTGTGGCAGCGGGCTTCTTCAGGAGTGCGAGTTCTTCCGGCGTCCATTCTACTTCGTCACTTAAACACCATTCCGCTGCGCCTTCGGTCTTGTCATCAGCCGGGTTCTCAGTCGCAGTCTGCACCTCGTTCTGATCATATTCTGTTTCTTGTTCCGTTTCCTGTCCACCGTAGATGCGCCTGATTGCTTCATCTAACTCGTCAATGACGTCAATGAAATCGTAATCGCCCGGCAGATCTCCTTCCGCATCCCAATTCGGATCACCATAGACCTTTCTAAGCAATCGATTAGCCTCTCTGGACTTCCTCGTTTGATCTGCTTTCCTCGGATCGTCTTTGCTCTTAAGACGGTAACGACCTCCCTCGTCCCAATCGATCTGATTGTCATTGACCATCCGCGAGAGTGTCTTGCGCACGGCAGTACGGGATTTCTCCATCTCGTCTGCTATCTCTGCCGGTGTCATGCTCCTGCCTTTTTCCTTGAGCAAGTCGATA
>DASRDY010000341.1:0-4980 GCA_035652355.1 Blastocatellia bacterium | reverse complement strand
TGCGACCCCGTATGCAGAATACGCTATTAGAGGCTTATCTCTATATTCTTCGGCCACGACGCTTGCCATAGTAAACCATTCGATAGAATGCCCTGAAGGGAATGAACTGCCACCGACCTCAAATCTTCCCCTTGCCTCATCCAGCTGGACTGCGCCTTCGCCGGCGCCCGAGCTCGGACGCTCGCGTCTGGCACTGACTTTTATGATATTAACCAGAATTGCGCTATCGATCTCCGCCTCTGCCATCAGCCTGGCAGTTTCGCGAAGACGGTCCTTATGAAAAACCCTGCTCGCAAGGTATGTTCCCCCGATCAACGCCACCGCGGTCGGCACATCCGTAGCCTGACCTAGATGATAGCTAAATCCCGTTAAGTCCTTGGCAGGACGCTCGGTGATTTCATCGCCGGACTGATGGTCCGTCGCCAGCAATACGGCCGTTGTCGCGGCAATGGGGATCAGAAATTTTAAATCGTGCTTCTTAATATGAGCCGGACTGGTATAGATCGCCTTTTGATCTTTCAGAATATCGATCAGGAAACTGCGCGCCTCGGATGTTGTGCTCGGCGGATTTTGAAAATCCGGCGAAGCAGGGACAGGCACGACAATGCGCGCAGGCGACGAAGAAGAGTCATCGCGGGCAGTTCGATCCTTTGGGCTATCATCCTGAGCAAGGGCGCGAGGGCCAAAGGCGAACAATAACAACAAAATTGGTAACAAACGCGTCGAAACAGTTCTGCTTTTCGACATACGGTTCAACTCCCGATCATTTTTTAAGAAGGCGTGAAATCTACTGGGGACGATTGTATGCGTCGGCGAAAATCGCAGAGCGAATTGCATTCTACGGGCACGGACAGGAAATTCGAGTCTAATGCGACGTGTGCAATTGGGTAACGGCGGCCAGCTAAGTTGCTGGAATAAGGCAAGGATAATTCTCCAGCAGTGATCGTAACAAAGTTACCTTCGTCTGTTGGTCACGGACCACGTTGAGAAATACCGCCTTTGTGACATGTACCGACATAAGGCCTTTCTTCCTGTATTTGTACAAAGTGAGTACTTTTGATTGGCACCCTTGCTGAGCGCCTATGATAAATTCGATTATGTAAGCTGGTTTGACGCACCACTTTGCATTGCTGCATAATTCTCTCGCGAAACCGCCATCATTAGTCAATAATGGTTATCTACGCAGGCATCAAGCAGAAATCAGTGGTCGCGCTTTAACAGAGAGTATTATGGTTTCCGGCATTATCTGGACAATTTTAGGCATCGCGATGATTATCGCGGAGACGTTTACCAGCGGTTTTATTCTGCTGTGGTTCGGCGTCGGCGCCTTGCTCGCTGCGCTGCTGGCGTTCGTCGGTCTGGATAGTTTCGCCGTGCAGTTAGCGGTTTTCCTGGGTGTTTCGGTGATTTTGACCGTTGCATCACGCACGATATTCGAAGAGTTTTTTATGCGTCACTCCCCCGGCAAAGATATCAAAACCGGTGTCGATGCATTGCCGGGGCAGGTTGCCGTTGTTGTCACGCCCAGCAAAGGAGCTTTACAGGAAGGCGCGGTACAGGTCTTCGGATCAGTATGGAAAGCGCGACCGGCTGAAGGCGAAGATCCTCTAGCGGAAGGCGAAAGCGTTCAAGTCGAGCGTGTGCAGGGGCTGACCGTGTACGTCCGCCGCACCGCAGCAACCTTGCCCTGGCGTGAAAGCACATTGTCGCGAGACATAGAGCAGAAGAAAGGCGCGTAATATAAAGCGCAAGGAGAAAGACTGTTATGGTATTAATATTCCTTGACGGAGATGCTGCCGGAATCGGCGCGTTACTTCTTTTCCTGCTTGTCTTTCTCGGTATTTTTGGCTTGTTTGCCGTACGTCGAATGCTGTTGATCGTCGGTCAGGCAAGCGTGGTTGTTCTGGAAAGACTGGGACGCTTTCACAAGGTTTGCACCAGCGGTTTGAACCTGCTCAACCCATTACTGGATAAACCGCGCCGGGTTTATTGGACAGGTATGCGCCCGGGACAATCAATCATTGACCTTAGAGAGCAATTCATCGAGCCACCCGCCCAATCGGTTATAACGCGTGATAACGTCGGGGTTATGGTCGATTCCGTCGTTTATTATCAGATTACCGATCCGATCAAAGCCGCCTATGAAGTCAACGACCTGGTAGGGTCTCTTATCACGATCGCCGGAACGACGCTGCGAAATGTTATTGGCGACCTGGATCTGGACCATGCGCTGACGTCGAGAGAAACTATCAATAACAAGCTTCGCGTGGTTCTTGACGAAGCCTCCGAAAAATGGGGCGTGAAAGTTTCCCGCGTTGAAATCAAGAACATCCAGCCGCCGGAAGATGTTCGCATAACGATGGAAAAGCAGATGACCGCCGAGCGTAATCGCCGAGCCCTGGTGCTTCAGGCCGAAGGCGAGAAACAGGCTAATATTGCCCGCGCCGAAGGTGAAAAAACTGCTGCAATCGCCCGCGCTGAAGGTTCGAAACAATCAGAGATTCTGCGCGCGGAAGGCGAAGCTCAGGCAAGGTTGAGGACGGCCGAAGCTGAACGCGAAGCAATAAAAATGGTGGCAGAAGCCATCGGCAGCTCAGGAAATCCCGCACAGTATCTGATAATGCAGCGCTATATTGAGGGACTTACTAACATGGCGCGAGCTCAGAATAGCAAAGTCGTCTTCATGCCGATGGAGACTTCAAGTGTTCTGTCATCGATCGGAGCGTTTAAAGAGATTTTCGCGAATGAGCAACCTGAGCCCGGAGCTACACCTGTGCCCGTTCCGAGAGCACCGCAGACACGTCAGGCGGCCATTACTCCTGCGAATCCGCGTCAGAACGAATAATCAGTTAAGCACTAACCGCCAAACTGACAAGAAAGTTAATGAGGATTTGAAAATTGAATATACGTGTGTGCGTGCTCTCCCTGTCAGCAGTTTTGTTGATCGCGCCGGTCCTTGGCCAGTCTGTTTCTCCAACCAAACCGCCCGTTAATTCAACGGTGACTCCGACCATAACTGGTATCGCGCATTTTGCGCATATCGCGGATTATTATTATCGCGGCGGCCAGCCGGATGATAATGGGTTACGGCAGTTGGCGCAAAAAGGCGTTCGGACGATTGTAGATTTGCGCGGCGAAGACAAAGATCGTGACGATCACGAGCGCCAAATTGCAGAATCAGTGGGAATGCAGTACATCAATATCCCGTTGTCCACTATCCACGCTCCATCGGATGAACAGGTTAGTCGATTTCTAGCTATTGTTCACTCTTCCGAAAATCAGCCAGTGTTCGTTCATTGCCGTCGCGGTTCCGATCGCACCGGAGTTATGACGGCTATCGTGAGAATTAACGATTTCAACTGGACAGCGGATCAGGCATACCACGAGATGAAAGAATATGGCTTTAGATCATTTCTGTTGCCTACAATGAAGAGATACGTATATAAGTATGCCGACGAGCATCTCCACACTCAGACAAAACCAGAGGCAAGTGATGGGAGACAACGATCAAAATGAAATACTCGAGTTGAGGGCTACGCTGACCGCCAAAGAGCAAGAGATAACTGAGCTGCGCGACAAGCTGGAGGCATTAAACAAAGCAGTGGCGACAGTCCGACACGACGCTAACAATCCTCTGGCGGTAGTCCTGGGGCAAGCGCAATTTTTGACAACCCGGATTGGCGGATTGCCGGAAGATGTCAACCGACGCCTGAAGGTAATCGAAGAAATGTCGCAGCGAATTCGACACACATTGAACGTATTGGAAAGCTTCAAACAGAAACCTCCGGTCAGCCAGTAATTTTCTTTTTCCACCGGCCAAATCGACACAAGTTTGTTACTAGTGACAATATTGCGCTGCATCGCCCTTATCCCATTGGCGGAAGCTAAAGTGTCTAATAAGTGTGTAATCGATTGAATCGATTGCGCTTGGCGCTAAATGCGAAATTCCGCAATCGATTGGCACCAACTTTGCTGTCAAGAAATGCGAGTGAGTTGGTAAGAGCATTGAGGAGGAATCGTTATGGTGGCTGAAATCGTACTTGGCGGATTCGTAATCGGTTACGGAGCGTTGGCTCTGATGCTGTTCGTCAGCGCCGGCCGTCAGTTATTCGGATTAAGAACGCGAAGGCAGCGCTAGGACAGTTCCTTTCATTGAAAGTTAGCCCGCCGATTTCCCACCGGAACCACAACCTTCGCAGACGTTGAAGCTTCAAAATTAATCGAGCGTATTACCATTCAGAATTGGCCTTTTCGCCCTTTCCTAAACCAACGCAACGGTGTTTCCACCTGCTGAAATCTTGTGCAACGCGGGCGCCGGATTGTATAATTGACCCGTTAACTTTGGGGACGGGTCAGGCAAGGGGGAAAGATATGATCTGTCATAGCTGTGGGCAGGAAGTTAAGCTGGCGGGCGGTATTGGAAGGCGCGACACCTGCACAAAGTGCGAAGCCGATCTTCATGTTTGCCTTAATTGCAATTTCTTCGATAACACTAAATCTAATGATTGTGCAGAACCAGGAGCCGACTTTGTTCAGAACAAAGAGGCATCCAATTTCTGCGAATACTTCGAACCGATAATGAAACGAAAAGGCATAGCCTCCAAAGTCGTTTCCAGGGAAGAGGTTTTAAGCGCGTTTGACGCCCTTTTCAAAAAAGGGTAAGCGGCTGGGCGGCGCGCGCGGCTGCCATTTAACTTTTCATAGATTATTTGGCCTGATAAGGCCGCAAAATGCGCCTGGTCACCTCGGTCGCTTTGTATTTTGAACGGAATCTTTGAATGTAATCATTGTTAATCAACAACTCCCTGGGCGGCTTTAAAATCGTTTGTGTCTTGGGGTTGCCAGGGCAAACGCATCTTAAGTTGTTAAGACTTTTATGAGATAGCTGTCCAGCCAGCTGGCCTTGAGACGTTTGGCCCTGATCCCTCTCTTACAGGTCTTTTCCTGTTTTAGCAGAGTCAGAGCTAAACGTCTGAGGAT
>DASRDY010000340.1:0-13786 GCA_035652355.1 Blastocatellia bacterium | reverse complement strand
CGTATTCATTAACAATTCGAAAGATAACGATAGAGCGTTTTCAGGGGGCGGTGAATCCGTTAGAGCTGATTCTGATTTCACGAACATCTGTTTTAAGTGTTGGTTAATTGCCGCGGCTACATTCGGGCTCTCGGCAAGTTTTGCGAGATCGCCTTGAAGCTTTGCGATGCGCGCTGCCCAGTTTTGTCCGTGATTTGCTCCGCCCAGGATTGGTAGCATTTCTTCTATGTTTTTGCAGCCTAAGGTACGAACGGCAATCGTGGCGTGGACTTCAGTCCGCGCAAAACATAAACTTTCAAGGTTAAGAAAACGGACATCTAATATAGAGTCAGATTGAATGTCCGTTTGCATCTGCCCTTCGTGGTTCTGCAGCTTGCGCGGACTGAAGTCCACACCACGATTTTCAACATACCCATTGTAACTGAGGCCTTACCTCCAATAGTCATTATTCTCTTTGAAATTCTATCACGTGAATGGACGAGCTTGCGGCAGAGTTTTCGATAACTATAATAACTTTTTACAAAGCAGAAGATGGAGCACTGGTGAATCGATTCAACGCGGTAATCTTTGACCTGGACGGAACTCTGGCAGACACATTTCCGTTGGTTGTCGGCGCGTTCAATTACGCGGTCAAGTCGAGGCTGGATCGCGAGTACACGCTGGACGAACTAAAGAAATATTTCGGTCCACCGGAAATCGAAATTCTTCGGCGGCTATTTCCATCACCAGCAGATCACGAATCAGCGATCGATTCGTTTCACCAGTTCAACAACGAGCGAAAAGAGCTAATAAAGCGCGTGCCAGGAATGCGCGAGCTGCTTTCAAAATTAAAAGATCGCGGAATTCACCGCGCCGTATATACCGGTGCGGGACATCGGGCAGGGTCGGATCGCGTAAATCACCTTGGATTGTCCGATCTGTTTGAAGTCGTGCTTGGCGGTGATGAGGTCTCGAACTACAAACCTCATCCGGAAGGGATAAATCAAATTCTTGCAGATTGGGATGTCAATGCAGATCGCGCCGCCTTTGTCGGCGATTCGGTCGTGGATGTCGAGGCCGGCCACGCCGCTGCTGTTACTGCCGTAGCCGTAACCTGGGGAATAGCGTCAATAGATAAACTTATTGCAGTTTCACCGGACTACATTTGTCATGCAGTTGGCGAATTAGAAGAGGTCCTGTTACAGGAGATAAAATGAGCAGATCGATTAACCCTGAAGGCATTTCGATTCCCGCAGTCACTCCGTTTAATTCGGACGAGAGCATTGCTCCTGCCGCGATGAAACAGAACCTGCAATGGTGGAATCGGTTTCCCATAGCGGGTTATTTGATATTGGGTTCGACGGGAGAGCCGTTCAACCTGACAACCGACGAGCGAATGAAGATAATCGAAGCTGCTCGTGAAGAGATTCCATCTTCGCGATTTATGTTGGTTGGTACGGGTCAACAAACTACGAGGGAAACAATTGATCTTACGAAGCAGGCTGCGAAGGTTGGAGCAGATGCGGCGCTTGTTGTCACACCTTTCTATTACAAGGGAGCAATGCGTCACTCAGTGCTGGTCGATCATTTCCGAGCGGTTGCTGACGAATCGCCGATACCTGTTTTGCTCTATAGTGTACCGATCTTTACATCGGTGACGATAGAAACGCCGACGATTGTAGAGCTGGCTCAACACCCGAATATTATCGGAATGAAAGACAGCACCGGAAATTACAATGCTCTGGTTGATATTCTCAGGCAAGTTCCCGGTAGCTTTAAAGTTCTATACGGCGCTGCACCTGCGGTTTACGGCTCGCTTTGTATGGGAGCCGTCGGAGGGACTCTGGCAGTGGCGAATATGGCGCCGGATCTTTGTTCGTCGATTTACACGGCGTATGCGAGCGGGAATCACAACGCCGCTCGAGGATTTCAGATGAAGCTGGCGACGTTGCTGGAAAAGACGGTCACGAAATACGGAATCGGCGGAATCAAGGCGGCGTTGGATCTGCGCGGCGCGTATGGCGGCAGGCCTCGCCGACCGTTGCCATACCCGGATTCAAATGGAAGATTCGAGATAGAGCAGGCCTTGCGGGAAGCTGAACTACTATAGCGTGTGTGACACACGGGCAACGTGCCAACAATGTCGGGGCAGGGCTTGTCCCTGCCCGGATTGCCGCAGGCAATGAAAACGCATGGAAACTGACAGTTACGTCAGGGAAAACAGCTTAAGGTTGGAAGGATTCGATTATTCTTCCAGGAGAATCTACTTTGTAACAATCGTCGTAAAAAACAGGCGTAATGTTTTTCTTAATCATGGGTTATCCAAAGCAGTTCTTAATTCACTTTTTGAATTGCGAATCGAATACAGATTCAATCTTTACTGTTATTGTCTGATGCCTGATCATTTTCACGGATTAATTGGCGTAGGCGAATCTGAGAAAACACTAAGCGATATCGTTGGTAGCTTTAAAAGCAACTCAACCAAGGCTTCTGGCTTTGGAATACAGGCAAACTGTGGCACCCCAGATTCCACGATCATATCATTAGAAATGAACAAGATTTTAATGAGTCAATGAATTACATATTGCAGAACCCTGTCAGGAAAGGTCTAGTTCAAAACCCCGAGGATTGGCCGTTTTCCGGAAAGTTGGACGTTTTGTGAGGCCTTCATCGTGCTTCGCACGATCCGGGCAGGGACGAGCCCTGCCCCTACATTCTTAGCGGCGCACTCGCTAATCTTCTTGTTGTGCGTTCCTTACCAATCGCAACAATCACCTCGAAAATCCCCGGACTTACCGCACTACCTGTAAGAGCCGTTCTCGCCGCGTTAATCAACAATCCGGCCTTTACACCCCGCTCTTCGGCGAAGGCTCGCAACGCTTGCTCTGTTGTTTCCAAATTGAAATCCTGAACAGCATCGAGTCTCTTTGCGAGCTCTGGCAGCAACTCTTTCAACGCAGGATCCTTTTTCAGATTCTTTTCGACTGCGGCAGGATCGAATTCGAATTCATCGCTGAAATAAGGTCTTCCCTGCGATACAAAATCGGGCAGCATTCTTGTTCGCGCCCGCAGCATTTCAACAGTTTGAGCAAACCAGTTACTATTCTCGTATTCAGGTTTCCAGAGGTTCGCTTTTTCTAATTCAGCTCGAACCAGCGGAATCAATTCTGACAAGGGCATCGACTTAATGTATTCCCAATTGAACCAGACCGCCTTATCCATATTGAAGACCGCGTTATTGTGGCTAATACCATTAAGGTTGAAAGCCTGGATCAACTCTTCGGTATTGAATATTTCCCGAGTCCCATAAGTCTTCGGATCTGGCGACCAGCCAAGCAGCGCCAGGAAATTTCGAAAAGCCTCAGGCACAAAGCCCATATCCTTGTACGCCATTACACTCGTCGCTCCGTGGCGTTTAGACAATCGTGATTTGTCCGGTCCCAGAATCAACGGGACATGCGCGAACTCAGGCAGCGCCGATCCAAAGGCTTCATAAAGCAGCACTTGCTTTGGCGTGTTAGAGATGTGATCCGCGCCGCGCACAACGTGGGTGATTCGCATGTCAATATCATCCACAACCACACTGAGATGATAAGTAGGATGCCCGTTCGGCCGCAGCAAAGCGAAATCTTCAATGGTTTCGTTCTGAATATCGATCTTGCCAAAGACAATGTCGTTGAACGAAGTCGATTGTCTGTCAGGCACTCGGAAGCGAACGAGATACGGCTGACCCGCTGTGAGTCTGCTTTGGGCCTCATCATCGGAAAGATTCAAGCACGTGCGATCGTATTTGAAGTCCCGTTTTTCTGCCGCCGCGGTCTCGCGTTTAGCCTTCAGTTCTTCGGCGGAACAGAAACATCGGTAAGCGTGGCCGGAATTGATCAGTTCCTCGGCTTTTGCTCGGTAAATGTCTAAACGATTTGACTGATGAATCGGGCCTTCGTCCCAATCGAGACCGAGCCACTTCATCCCGATCAGAATGCCTTCGACCATCTCATCCGAAGAACGTTCGACGTCGGTGTCTTCGATTCTCAGAACAAAAGTGCCGCCCGTCTTTTTGGCGAACAGCCAATTGAACAATGCCGTGCGAGCTCCACCAACGTGCAAATAACCTGTCGGCGACGGAGCAAAGCGAACCCTGATCTCGGACATTCTTACCTCTGTTATAAAATAGAAAAGGCAAGCACTGGGCTTGCCCGTTTAACCGCTAAATTGTGGCGGAGACAGTAGGATTCGAACCTACGGTACGCGGTTAAACGTACAACGGTTTAGCAAACCGCCGCCTTCAGCCACTCGGCCATGTCTCCGCGAGATTGGTAGTATTCCTAAATCCCCTGTTATAGTCAAGTCTTGCGCAGAATTTGTGTCAAAGAGGAAGAGCAAGGGACGCAGATGACGCGGATCGAGCGGATTCACGCGGATTCTTATCCGTCTTAATCTGCCATATCCGAAAAATCCGCGTCTATGCTCTTTTTTCTTAACCTGTTACCATTTCTCTGATGGCAAAAAGAGATTTCGAATTCCAACCGGGTGAATATGAACTGCTGACGGAAACTGCCGCGTGGGGTTGGTGGGACAATGGCAAATTAATAATTACAAATCACCGGTTGATCTGGATTCCGCAACGCACATCGAATGCGGAAAAAATGATCGTCAATATGCAGGACATCGCATATTGTGATCAAATTCGTTCGCCAAAATATTTGTTCATATGTCCGTCGTTGAGAATTAGTCTAAAAGATGGGACGATGTACGAGATTCATAACATGAAAGATATGGCCGAAGTTCAGCGACTGGTGCTGCAGAACAAAGACCGGAAAAATTACGAGCCCGGATCGCTGTTTCAGGATTAAGGCGAATGGAAAAAGTGGGCAAGCTATACCTTGTAGCAACGCCAATCGGCAATCTGGAAGACATCACTCTGCGCGCCTTGCGAGTGTTAAAAGAAGTCGATCTGATTGCCTGCGAAGACACTCGCCATACCAGAAAACTCCTGACGCATTTTGACATACATAAACCGCTCGTCAGTTACCACGAGCATAATGAGAAGGCTCGAGCTGAAGAGTTAATTCGTGAATTGACAGCAGGGAAGAATATCGCGCTGGTCAGCGATGCTGGAACCCCCGGAATTTCTGATCCTGGCTATGATGTTGTCTCAGCCGCAATAGCCGCCGCGGTTCGAGTCATTCCGGTCCCGGGAGCATCAGCGCTGATCGTTTCGCTCATCGGATCCGGATTGCCGACCAACGAATTCCACTTTGTCGGGTTTCTGCCATCTAAAAGCTCAGCGCGCAAGGAGAAATTGGAATCGCTAACGACTGTCACAACTACTCTTATTTTTTATGAAGCCCCGCATCGGTTGAAAGCTATGCTGCAAGATCTGCTTGGAACACTCGGCAACAGACATGCTGTTGTAGCGCGAGAACTAACTAAGCTTCATGAAGAATTTCGGCGCGACAATCTGACCAATTTGATTGAGACTCTGGACGAGCATTCAACTCGCGGCGAATTCGTGATCATTGTTGAAGGCGCGACGGGTACACTCCCGCAGGAGCAGGGAACTATCGTTGAACAGGTTCAATCATTGATGGAGTTATCCGGATTAACGAAAATGGAAGCCATAAAACAAGTGGCACGCTCACGCGGTCTAAGCAAAAACGAAGTCTACCAGCAAGTGATCCCAAAGACGGATGAACACTCTAAATATTAAAAGCGCGAATTCAACCGACGCAACGTAAAGGCAGAAGCCTTTAGGCATAGTAAAGCGGCTTATCGCCTTTGACTTTGATTGAACGTTTCGGCGGTTTGCGGCGGACTAAAGTCCACGCCATGATACAGGTTGTAAAGTGGTGTCACAGCTGTCACAAAGACCCTAAGTTCTTTCTTCTCTGTGGCTAGCTGTGACACCTTGGGTGCCACAGTTATTTGCGGTCAACTGGTGTCACACTAAATCCGCTTACTTCAGCATCTGTTCACGGGACTGTTCGGCTTTAGCTTGCGCCATCGCGCTCTTAACATCCTTTTCCTCTTCGGGCGGAGGAAGTACTGCCTGCATGCCAAGGCTTTGGATCCACAGCTCGCGAGCCCAGCCCTTGGTATGATAAAGGTGCTCGTCTTCTTCGTCTTCGACCTCCTCAACAGCGCCCGCCAAAATTTCTGTTCCCGCGCCCTTTGAATGAGTGGCCAGTTGCGACATCAATTGCCAGTTTGCGTGGTCTTTTGTTTCGGCCAGCATTACGCATTCGGCCGCCACCAGCTCCGCGGCCTTTGGCTCGCCGTCTTGCAGCGCCATCTCCATTGCCTTAACCAGCGATTCGCCGATGTGTCGAACAACCAGGCGACCCGGTGTTTCTTGCTCAGGGTCGAGGCCAAGTGCGCCAAATACATTCTCCATCACTTCAACGTGGTGAGTGGTTTGTTCCAGATACTTTTCCCACTCTTCTTTCAGATCTTTGTTTTGAACGCATTTCAAAGCAGTAGTGTAGATTTGGACTCCGCCCATCTCGGTTTCCAGCGCTTGCAGCAAAAGTTCATTGATCTGCTTATTCATCACCGTCTCCCTATAAAGTTAGATTTTGGTTACCAAGGCAATAACGCCACCAAACACCTCAACTCCAGTACGCGTCTAAAGGAACGCAATGGAAATCGAACGTCGCCCGGTGTGAAGAAGCGCGCCATGCCTGCGATCTATCAAACTGCAAATGGCGGTCCGTTGAACGATCAGACTTGTTGAGTCGAAGAGTTGCGCATATAGCGGAAATCAAAGACGAAAAACGTACATGATGGTCAAAGAAAATCGTTCATCCGAGATCAAAGTTGTTCGCAAAAACAAGAATGCGACGTGGTGCCGCAAAGCAGACCACGCCGCATCTTGAACGACATTTATATTCGGCCGAACCTAGATGGTTGGATGTTGAGCTTCAACTATTCCAGGCTTAATTCCTGAATCTTTTGATGAAACAGTTTTCGGCTTCACGAATGAATGACCTGTTGCCAGTCCGAGAATAAACCAGCCGAGCACAAGTGCACCAATCGCAAAGATCGAATCCCCGAAGACTCGCATCCAGCGAAGATTATTAACCAAGCCTGTCTGCAAGAATTCCGCAGAGCGCGCGTACCACGTACCATATTCGACCGATGCCCACGTCTGCATCAAACCTATTGGCAACAGGCTCAACAGGACCATCAACGCCAGGCCGATATTGATCGACCAGAACGCGACCTTTAGCGTTCCATCTTTCCAGACTTTGCCGGGCTGCATAGCCCGCAATGAGAACAGCATCAATCCGATTCCCAGCATTCCGTAAACACCGAACAACGCAGTGTGACCGTGAACCGGAGTCATGTTCAGTCCCTGCATATAATAGAGAGCGATCGGTGGATTGATCAGGAATCCGAATAATCCAGCGCCGACGAAATTCCAGAACGCAACGGCGACAAAGAAATTGATCGGCCATCTATAAGCCGAGAGCCATTCTTTAGCTCTTGCCATTCTGATGTTTTCCCAGGCTTCGAAACCGATCAGTACGAGCGGCACAACTTCCAGCGCGCTGAACGTCGCGCCAAGCGCCAGCACAACGTTCGGTGTTCCCGCAAAATAGAGATGATGGAAAGTGCCGATGATCCCGCCTGAAAGGAAGACGACGGTTGAGAAGAGAACAGCCTTTGTTGCGGTCGCAACCGACAGCAATCTCAATCGCGTGAACAGGAATGCGATCACGACTGTTGCGAAGACTTCGAAGAATCCTTCAACCCAGAGATGGACTACCCACCATCGCCAGTATTCTGCGGTGGTCAGATTGCTGCGCTGGCCGTACATCAAGCCTGCTCCGTAGAACAACGGAATGGCGATGCTGGAGATGAGGAACAACATAAGAAGCGAGCGATTTTCGTCGCGACGCATCAGCGCGGGTTTCAATGCTCGCCACATCAGGAATAGCCAGAAGACCAAACCGATGAAAAGAAGAATCTGCCAGAATCGGCCGAGATCGACATATTCATAACCTTGCGATCCAAGCCAGAACCAGTATTTGCCTAGGTATTGTTTGATGCCAAGCCATTCACCTGTGAGCGATCCGACTACGACCAGCAGCACGGCTACGAACAGCATGTTGACGCCGAGGCGCTGCCATTTTGGCTCGTATCCGCTTACGGCCGGAGCAATGAACAATCCAGTCGCAAGCCACGATGTCGCAATCCAAAACAGGCCGATTTGTGTGTGCCACGTTCTTGCGACGGAATACGGAAGGATTTGATCGAGCGGGATTCCGTAGAAACTAGATCCTTCTACTCCGTAATGAGCAGTAATTGCACCTAAACCAATCTGTACTACGATCAATGCCGCGACTACGAAGAAGTACTTAATGGTTGCGCGCTGCGAAGGAGTGGCTTTCAAACCGAGCAACGGATCGGCGCTTGGCAAATCATCGTTGTGCGGTGCGCGTTCCTGCGACGCGAAATACCAAACCATGCCGCCGATGCCGGCCAGCAGGAATATGAAACTGAGAACGCTCCAGACTACTGTGCTACCGGTCGGATTGTTATTGACCAGCGGTTCGTGCGGCCAGTTCTGAGTATAACTCACATCTGTCCCGGGTCGATTTGTGGAAGCCGCCCACGATGTCCACCAGAAAAAGGCGCTCATCTCTCGAGCCTTCGCCGAGTCGGTCAACGCTCCGTGCGGAATCGCGTATTCATTGCGGCCTTTCGAAAAGACATCGGTGTAATATGAAGCGAGGCTTTCGAATGCTTCGGCTCGACTTCGGCTTACGGTAATTTTGCCAGTCGTGGGATTATAAGTATTGGTGCGCATTTCCGATTCGAGACGAGCCTTTAACGCGGCCTGTCTTTCGGGAGAAAGCGAAGAATAGCTGCCTTCGCCATTAGTCTGCGCCCACCGATCGAGGATCAACATCGACTCGCGATGCAGCCAATCTGCAGTCCAGTCAGGAGCCACGTAGGCTCCGTGTCCCCATATCGATCCGATCTCTTGTCCGCCAATCGATTGCCAGACGCCTTGACCATCCTGAATCTGATCATGATCGAACAGAACGCGACCGTCTTCGCTGACGACTTGCTTTGGAATAGGTGGAGCGTTATTCACGGCCTTATAGCCGAATCCTCCAAGCACCGCAAAAGAAGCGACAAGGACGATACCCAGCGCTATCCACAGTTTCTTATATTGCATAAACATTACCTTTCGGTGTGGTTATTTATTAGTAATTAGCTCTATCCTGAAACGGAGCACCGCTCTGGTAACTCCATCAATTGCGCTGAGCGCGAATTTGTACCCAGAAATCTTCTTTTGTGACGGGCCGCTTCATAAATGTGCAGCCCATATTGAGCGCAAAAACTACGACCGCGGTCAGTTCCATAACCGCGGAAACCGGCAGCCATTCCCACGCGCTGTTGACTAAATGCTGATATGCGAGCACTTCAGAAGAGACTCGCAACGCACAGCCGAGTCCAAGCAGTATCAAGGATGCGCCCATGAGTTTTGTGCTAAACAACTCGCGCACACCTGCAAACGCGGGCAGCATGCGCGGTCCGATGCAAAAGACCATTGTCGAGAGAAATCCTACCGTTAAGGCGTGACGCGATGCTCCCCAGATGCCATTGGAATCAGATGATATTGATGCCCAGATACTTAATAAAGCAGCGGCGATCAGCCACACGTATGCGAGGCGGACGAACATCGGAAAAATTGAATGAACGCCTCGTATTTTCGGCGGATTGCATGATGATTCAAACAGACGAAGAGCAATCACCTCCACAACAGAGGCGAACACCAACATGATCGTTGAAACAACAAACGACCCGGCCAAAGCGGCAATGATGCCGATACAATTCAAGCCGAATCCAACAATCAGCCCACGATTTCTCAGCTCTTTCAATCCAAGCAGCACAGGCAACCATCTTGCGCTGAAGCCCCAGACGAACGGAACCAGAAATCCCCACGTGGTCAGAACCAGAAAGCGCTGATCGATGCGGGTGGGAAGTGCTGGCGATTCACCACAAGCTGATAAATAGATTGCCGCGCCAAGGTTAAGCAGCAACGTCGCCAGAAAACCGACCGTGCCGCCAATGACGATCAGCATCCAGGTTTGGATGCCCTTTTTCTCTCCATCCGGACTGCGATGCTGTGATATTGCGATGAAAAAGATGAGGAAGCCGGTAAGTTCCAGCAGCGCCGAAAACGGAAGCATCAATCGCCAGTTCCAGAGATAGACGTTTACGAGCCAGCGCAAACCGACTCCAGTTGTCCAAAGAGCCCAGCAGGTCCAGCTTGTGCTTAGTCCAAACAGCCTCATCGGTCGCAGCTTGGCCATTGAGTAATAACCGATGCCGATGATGAAGCTGCCTATCCAGCCAAATATCTGTGCGTGTCCATGAGCTTGGATCCACGAAGCCGAAACTGATTCTGAGGCTTGCTGGCGACTGATCGCGAACAGGTTCCATACGCCAAGAAACGTGCCGGGCAGGAGCATAAAGATCAGCCCGGTAACGGCAAAGGCTACCAGCACTCGTGAGGACTCGCTTTTGGCCAGGTCCAGTTTGCGATTAGTGTCCGAAACATTTGCTGCCACAGCCGGTCTCCACCAGGTTCGTTGATTTTGATCCAGGAATCTGTTCCATCTGAATTGCGCGCGGGAACATTACGTTGTTTTCCAGGTGAATATGCTGATGCAGATCCGCTTCCAATTTCTGCAGCGATTCGTAGAGCGCCTGGAAAGTCGCGCAGGCATCGTCGGGCAGGGTGAACTCCCTGGTGACCGTTCGAATAGCGCGAAGAACGTCACCCGCGTTGTCATGTTCCGTCATCATCATCCGAACCGGATTCTTCACAGTCATAAAGAAAGGCTGAGGCGCTGGTTGCTGATAGAACGCCGCAACCTCCATGGAATCGATGTAAGGAAACAAAACCTGCTCTTCCTTGAGCATGTGCGGGATCAAATCCTGCGTCAGTGCCTTCGTCAAATTCCGCAACTCGCTTAGTTCCGGATGATTTGCGCCATGCGCCGAACAAACTTTTTCAATTAATACTTCTATGCGGGCCAGCTCGTTCCGAGTAAAGGCGTGATGCGTATTAACAATATGCTCGATAAGTGCGCTTAAAGTTTCTGTCTGCCAATCGCGAGCATTTCCATTCGGCGTAGCTGATTGTTCGGAGTGTTCTAGAGCCTCAACAGCTTTTTCAACAGGCACTTGTGCCTTGTGACAGGCTGTCGCAAGCGACTGGTTGCCGCCGCAGCAATAATCGATGCCCATTTTTTCAAAAATAAGCGTCGCGCCGGGCACTGACAACGCTAGCTCTCTGACGGTGTTCTTTGTATTAATGGTCATAATCGCCTCTGGCCTTTATAATTTCTATCGAAGTTGCAGTTTAGGAAGGAAAACGGAACCACGCAGTGACTTAAGTCACATCAGTTGTGTGATCCATTATTTTCTCTCAGGTTATTTTCGACAGGATTTAATGGCTACAGACAAAATCGCAGCGTTGCGGCAAACATCTTTATTCGGGGAATTGACCGACGTCGAGCTGAAAGCGATGGCGGACCGATCTGTCGAGCGACGGCTCAAGCGAGGCGAGATTCTTTTTCTTGCGGGCGATGAGGCAAAGGGGCTGTATGTTATTGTAGAAGGCAGTATACGAGCCTCGCGGGTCGGACCTGACGGTCGAGAGCAGATCATCCACACTGACCGCGCTCCCGCGACAATTGCAGAGGTTCCTGTATTTGATGATGGTAAATATCCTTCGACAGTAACGGCAGAGGAAAACACAACGGTTCTCTTCGTAAGCAAGCAGGACGTTCGACGCTTGTGCTTCGATCATCCATCGATCGGGCTGGCGGCCTTAAAAGTTTTGGCTGGAAGATTGCGGAAGTGTGCCGAACTGGTTGAAACCCTTTCTCTCCGCGAGGTCGGTCAACGCCTCGCTCGCTTGCTTCTGGACGAAGCAACGCGTAATGGGACGCGAAGCGGTAAGAGTCTATCTATGACTATCTTGTTAACCAATCAACAAATCGCCGCGCGCGTTGGATCGGTGAGGGAAGTCGTTTCGCGGGCTTTGGCGAGATTGCAGCAGGATGGACTGATCGTTATTGAAAAACATCAGTTGAGCATACCCGATGTGTCAGCACTGACCGATTACGCCGAGGCAGATCGGGACTAATTTGTTAACGCGGCTCTGGCGCTCCGGTTACACAACGGGCGGTATCGCGTGCAATCAGCAACTCTTCATCGGTTGGAATAACGTAAGCGGCAAGCCGCGACTGGTCGGTGCTTATTTTACCTTCGCGTCCGACTTGCTGAGTGTTTCTACCTGGATCCAACATCAGCCCCATCCATTCCAGCCCATCGCATATCTTTGCACGGACTTCATACGAGTTTTCTCCAATGCCTCCCGTAAACAAGATCGCGTCTGCGCCGCCCATCGCAGCCAAATACGAGCCAATGTACTTTTTCGCTCGATAGCAAAATACCTCGATCGCCAGTTTTGCTCGGCGGTCATTATTCTCTTTCGCCTCGGCCAATAACTCGCGCATATCGTTTGTCAGTCCTGAGATGCCGATCAAACCGGCTTGTTTGTTCAGCAGCGTTTCAACTTCGTGCGTCGACAAACCTTCCTTGTTGGAGAGGTAATCAACGATTGCCGCGTCGATATCGCCTGACCGCGTGCCCATAACCAAACCTTCTAATGGCGTCATTCCCATCGACGTGTCAACCGATACTCCATCTTTGATTGCATCGGCTGAGCAGCCGTTACCCAGATGCAGCGAAATAACGTTTACCTTCTCTCTCGGAATCTTCAGAAGCTGGCGATATCGATACGCTACATATCGGTGCGACGTACCATGAAATCCATAACGGCGAATCTTGTGGCGACGGTAAAGTTGATAAGGCAATGCGTACAGGAAAGCTTTCTCAGGCAAACTGTGATGGAACGCGGTGTCGAAAACAGCGACCTGTGGGAATCCAGCGCCGAATACATCGCGCGCGGCTGTTATGCCTTTGATATTTGCGGGATTGTGAAGCGGAGCAAGGTCAATGCATTCTTCGATACCGCGAAGGACGTCGTCAGATATCATAACCGACTGGCGAAATTTTTCACCGCCGTGCACGACTCGATGACCTACCGCATGGATATCGGCAATCGTCTCTACATCGTCAACGCCTGACTGTTCTGAGCTTGCCCATTTCATGACAAAGTCGATGGCGGACCGCAGATCCCTGATCGGCGACGTCGTTACCTTTGGATTCTCGTCTCCGACAGACAGCGTGATGATGGCTTCGCCGCCAATCCGCTCGATCATTCCGCGCGCCAGACGTTTGTCGTCGTTTCTTGCTATGCGATCCAGGTCGGTTGCGATCAATTGAAATTTAATCGAAGAGCTTCCGCAATTGAGCACGAGAATATTCATGGTGCATTCCTGTAAATCAATATTTCAAGCCTTTTATTTTAAGGAAAGATACTTGCCTTTTGATAATATACTAGTCCGTAATTGCGCTCGAATGGGAAAAATTACGCATTCGAGCAGATTGAACTTTATTCAAAGGCATAACCGTCCAAATGCCTTCAGGTCCCAGTCCCCGCTGGGCACACAGGAGTCGAACCGATGGCGACCGCTGAAAAGAATACGATAAAACCGCTCAGTTCCGAGGAATTACAGAAAATCAATGCCTACTGGCGCGCGGCTAACTACCTTTCAGTCGGACAAATATATCTCTGCAACAATCCTTTGTTGCGGGAATCGTTAAAGATTCAGGATATTAAACCTCGACTGCTCGGGCATTGGGGCACGACGCC
>DASRDY010000339.1:0-12926 GCA_035652355.1 Blastocatellia bacterium | reverse complement strand
CAAACTTAACGGCACGCGCGGCCGAATCCCATTCGAAAGCCAGATGAATCACGTTCGCAGTCGATCTGTATTAGCGCTGGCCAGACGGTTCGGTTACGAAGCTTTGCACGCGCATCATATCGCTTTTCTCGCTACACGTTTGTTCGACGAGACGGATAAGATTCACAAGCTCGGTAATCAGGAAAAGGAATGGCTTGAGGCGGCCGCCCTGCTTCACGATATCGGTTATTTTGTTTCGCATGCCGGACACCATCGTCACAGTATGTATTTGATTCGCAGCGCGGGTCTGCTGGGCTTTTCATCCAGCGAAGTCGTGATAATTGCGGCGCTCACTCGTTATCATCGCAAAGGATTGCCACGGCCTGAACATCGAGAGATGTCCGAATTGACGCCTGCGGAAATTGCTTCTGTCATGCAGTTGTCAGGGATTCTGCGTGTGGCCGACGGATTGGACCGAAGTCATCGCCAGCTTGTGAAAGATCTCACCTGCAAGATCGATTCTAACAAGGTGACAATCAAAGTATCTACCCGAAGCCAAATGGAGATGGAGTTATTCGCTGCGGAAGAGCGTGCGGATTTGATGGAGCAGCAGTTCGGCCGCAGAATCAGATTTAAATCCGTATAAGTTCTTAATCAGAAATGCGTCACAGCGACATTGATGATATACCAAGCTCCGGAGGCAATCAGACCAGCCATTGGGATTGTTAATACCCAGGCCCAGACAATACGGCCGGCAACTCCCCACCTGACAGCAGAGAGACGAGTTGTCGAGCCGACGCCGACAATCGCACCGGTGATTGTATGTGTTGTGCTGACCGGAATTCCAAAAACGGTTGCCAGGATCACCGTGATTCCTCCTGCAGTTTCAGCGCAGAATCCGCCGACAGGTTTCAGCTTTGTAATACGCGATCCCATTGTTTTCACAATTCGCCAGCCTCCTGAGAGTGTTCCCAAAGCGATCGCTGCGTGTGCGGAGAGAATTACCCAGACCGGTATGTGCGAGTTTTTGTTGTAAGTATTGGGAAACGCAATCAGCAACAACGCAAAGATAATCCCCATTGTTTTTTGCGCGTCGTTCAATCCGTGGGCGAGACTATAAAGGGATGCCGAGACAAGTTGCAAACGCCGAAAATATTTATCTACGCGAGAAGGCGAGTAATTGCGAAAAATCCAGAACACCGCAACCATAAGCGCTAAGCCAAGAGCCATTCCCAGCAGAGGCGAAATAACGATGAACGCCAGTGTTTTTGTCCAGCCGCTGGCAATTATTACGCTCCATCCGGCTTTGGCTATTGCCGCGCCTGCATAGCCACCGATCAACGCATGTGATGAACTGGTCGGCAGTCCGAAATACCATGTTATTATGTTCCAGGAAACTGCGCCAATCAGACCGGCCATAATTACCCATACGTCAACCCTGGTAATATCGATTAATCCCTTACCTATCGTGTTGGCTACAGGTGTTCCGAACCCAAACGCTGCGACGAAATTGAAAAAGGCGGCCATTGCCACGGCTCGTCCCGGAGTGAGGACTCGCGTCGACACCACCGTAGCAATTGAATTAGCAGCATCGTGAAAACCGTTAGTGTAATCAAATGCCAGGGCGATCAGTATTATCAGAACAACAATGTAGACCATGCTCTTTTTGGATTGCTTAATTATTATCCAAGACTGTGTCTCGCCCTGATCCTGCGCGGGCAATGAAAGATGAAACGAGCATCATGCATTTTTAAGAACAATGGATTCGATCACGTTCGCCGCGTCCTCGCATTTATCAACGCATTTTTCAAGCATCGAATAAAGATCTTTCCATTTAATTACATAGAAAGGATCAGTGGGGTTCGCGAACAACTGTCCAAGAGTTTGGCGATATAGAATGTCAGCCTCGTTTTCCAGGCTGTGAATTTCGATACAATACTTCAATGAATTCGAATTTCTGCCTAATTCCGCAACAGCTTTTCCAAGCTCTTGTGTCGAACGCAGGATTACTTCGGTTAATTGCTTTGCGCTATCGGTCGGCGAATCAATATTAAACACAATCACGCCGTTTGCAGCGCTGTCTATCAAATCCAGCACATCGTCGAGCACGCCGGCCAGGGCGTAGATATCCTCGCGATCTATTGGAGTAATGAATGACTGGTTCAGTTTGCGGACAATAGTGTGCGTGAGCTCGTCGCATTGGTGCTCAGCAAGCTTGATCTGATGCGCGTATTCTTCGCGTGATCCAAAGTCGGCGAACAGCTTTTTCAGCAGCGCCGCTCCATCCTGTAACTGCTGAGCCATCTGGCCGAACAACCCGAAATACTTTTCATCGCGTGGTATAAGACGAACCATCTCTCGTCACCTTAACTTCTTTATAACCAATGTTGCCTGTCTGTTACTTGGAATTTATAAATCCGTTACAAGGGCAGGACAATACTCAATCGCAGGATTTAATGCAACCGGTTTTGTATAATTGGCTGATGTCGGACAAACGCGCACCGGCGCACTATCTTTGAAAGATTTCGTCGACCGGAACAATCTTAATGTTCTCAGGCTGAAAATTCAGTGTTAAGTTCTCTATAATCTTATCTTCATCCAGAACACGCTGCGGCTTTGCCGAAACATAGTTCATCGGAGATGGCTGGTTTTCGATAAGAGCTCGACGCAGTTCTTCACCATTCTTGGTGACTGCCACGAATTTGATGTTTTGATATTGAAGATATTTCTTGATAACGTCGTTTACCTTTTCCACGGTTAGGTTCGAGAGACCTTCTCTGACGTATCGATTGAAATCTGATATCGCATACCAAAAGCTGTCGAGATCGTAGCCAAGGTGCGACGATTGCGTCTTTGTCAGCACATTAATGAACTTTGACAGAAACTGCCGTGTTTGTTCGAAATCCTCTGCGCTCAACCCATTGTCGACTAACTTCTTCAATTCATACATCGCAATGCGCAAGGCGAAGTGCGCATTTTCAGGCTCGACCGGACGAATCCATACCTGAAAGATTTGGCTGCTGCGCGCAAGATTTGGATCCGGTTGAGTGAGAAACATTCCTCGTGGGAAATATTCGATGTACGCATAATTCCCGTAATTCAGTCCTCGAACCTGTCGCATCACCTGATAAAGATGGCTGTTTGACGATCGATGCTGACCGAAATACGACTCAACCAGTTTTAACGCTACCCAATCAGGATGACTGCGCGTTATCGCGATAGGGAATCCGAAAGAAATGGCGGTTGCGCGAGTATCGCGCTCGATTATCTCCATCTGCAGACCGTCAATCGATTCAGGTTCTGGCCATACGCGACCTTTGGATTCCTGTCCTCTAGGCAATTTGCTGAAATCGGAATCAATCCGGTGAATGAACCCTTCGTCGTACCCGCCCGCCAACCCAAGAATAAAATTATTGTAGGTGTAATTGGAACGATAAAAATCTTTGACATCCGTTAGAGTAAGTTGTTCCAGAGCTTCGATCGTTCCAACACTATGATGACCATATGCGGTTCCGCGATAGATAAAGTTATAAAGCTCCTCTTTGCCTAACTCCTCATCGTTGTTGTTTCGCAGATTGATCTTCAAATAATTAATCGCATCTTCTTTGATGCGATTGAAATCTTCTTCGTGCCAGCCTGGGTCTAACAACATCTCCGAAACTATCCCGTAATACCTGTCCAGATTGTCAATATGGGTGCTGCCGGTGAAGACGGTCATCTCCTTATCGACTTGAGAATTGAATGAAGTCGCCATCGGGTACATCGCCTGAACGATGTCTTCATAGTTCATCGACTTGGTTCCACCACCAGCAAGGAGACTGGCCGTCAAGTTTGCGACGCCTTCTTTGCCGTCCGGGTCGCTGGCCGCGCCAACCAGAAATAAGAATCGAAAGGTGACAAGCGGTGATGATGTGCGGGTAAGAACTTCTTTCATAGTATTCTTATTCTCCGGCAGATTCTTTTGAGCGGAGAATAACTGCGGTCTGATGGTTCTGAACGAAATATTTTTGCGCAAACTCTCGGATATCCTGCGGTGTAACTAAATCGTAGAGGCTATAAAGTCGATTAATGGTAGCTGGTGTTTTCGCTAACGCGATAAACGGCGCCAGGTTTTCGGCTATCGCCTCGGAATTGTCCAGCCTGAGAGCAAAACTGTACCGGAGGTTTGATTTGACGGCATTCAATCGTGCTTCTGACGGCAAGTCGTTTTTCAACGATTCAAATGTTTTAATAATTTCGTCGCGAACATAATCCAGGTCTTTAGGATCCTTTACTCGCGAAAGCACCGTCAGCAAGTATGGATCGACGTGGCTTTCAAAATCCGGCGCTAGCAAATCAATTTTCTGCTCTTTGATTACAAGACGCTGATACAAAGGGGAACTTTCTGAAAAAGCCAGACTGGCGATGATATCCATAGTGGCCGACTCTTTATTTCTGTCAGAATAGGCTGGTCCGTGGTAGCCAACAGCAATCCACGGCAGAGTTGGCGTCGGCCAATCTATTTGCGCGGACCTTGGCGCATCCTGCTCGGGTTCAGTCGGAATGACTGCCCTGTAATTTCCAGGCTGCCAGTCGCCCCAGTGCTTTCTAACAGTCGAAAGCGCTTCTTGCGTCTTGATGTCGCCCGCAAGAATTATGGTCGTATATTCTGGCCTGTAATAGCGACGGAAGAATTCAATGCTGTAATCATACATATTGGGCATATTCTCGACGTCGCGAAGAAAACCCATCGTCGTGTGTTTGTATGTATGAGCCGTGAATGCAGTGTCGCGTAAAACCTCGAATATTTTCGCAATTGGGTTAGCGCTGTTTTTATTGTATTCGCCCAGGACAGCGCGAGTCTCGGTTTTGAACGTTTCCTCCGGGTATTTCAGATTCTGAAAACGATCGGCTTCAAGATCGAGCACGGTATCCAGGTCCTCTTTCGAAAATGTTGTGTGATATGCAGTGTAATCATCCGTCGTATAAGCATTATGATCAGAGCCTGCCTCTTTTAATATCTTGTCGTATTGTTCCGGCGAAAATCTGTTGGTGCCGCGAAACATCATATGCTCGAAAAGGTGGGCGAATCCGGATTTACCGGGTTCAATCTCGTTTCTAGAGCCCGTCTGTACGACGATATAAAGCGATACAATGTTCGGATAATCCGTAGGTACAGTGATTACACGCAGGCTGTTCGGGAGATCGTCGATCTGATAGTCGAAGGAAAAAATGTCGGCCTCCTCAATGCGAACTTAACTTACAGCATATCAAAAAAAATGACCCAGACAATAATTGTGGATGATTGTGGCGACTTAAGATCGAACTCCAAAGACCGCTCGGTCCAGCGAAAATCGCCCCGGGCCGTTGGCAAGCATCAATAAGGCAATCGCTAAAAAGCTTGCCGCCAAAACGTATGAATTGCCTCCTTGAAGATCAACGAATGGAGCGTTATAGGTGAACTTTTGCATGTAAATCGCAACGATCATCACACAGGCGAGCCCGATTGCTCCCAAACGAGTCAGAAAGCCAGCGACCAGGGCGATGCCGCCTCCGAACTCAGACACTGCGGCCGATGCTTGAAATATACCCGGTACTGAACTGGGACCCATCCAATGCATCGGATCCTGCATCTTGAACCAGCCATATCGGATAAATGCATATCCGCAAACAAGTCGCATAACGAACAGAGCCAGATCTATTCCGACAGTTTGATTTTTTACACCGAACAGTTTTTTCATTTTAATTATTGTCAATCAAACGGCCTATTTAATTGCCCTCATGCTGATAAAGACCCATCACATTTCCATACGGGTCGCTGAACCGAGCTGTGATCGCTGGCAAATCGGCGCCGACCGGCTGCACGATCTTTCCTCCGTTTGCTGTTATCAAGTCCATAGTTGCCTCGATGTTTAGAACCATTATATGAACCATAAGGCTGGGGCTGGTTTCTGCCTCGCGACCAAGCACCCAGGCTCCGCTTACCTGGCCGACGCCGTCGTCAAATGAGGTTGCGCCGTCTCCACGTTTCCTTACGCTCCAGCCAAAGACCGCCTTATAGAATGCCGACGCGGACTCAACGTCAGCTGCAGGAATTTCGACATAACATATTTTTCCGTTGCCAAAAGTTGGGCTGTTAGTGCCTGCCATTAGTTCCTCCGTTTACGAGTGTTTTAAATTCTATCTTATCTGATTAGGATTCAAGAGAAAACGCGGGCTTAGATGCTTCAGGGTCGAATATAACTGAAAAGTGTTCGTGCGCGATCTTCCGTTGGACATTGTCTTTTTTATCTCCTGGGGTGCCCCGTTAGAATAGTGAGAGTTCAACCTGTCGACATCCCTGACGCATTGAGCGTTTAACCAATCAGATTAAATCCAGGATTTGAGTCTCGTCCATGAATTCTCTTATTTTTGATCCGGCTCAAAGTTAATCATCCATTGAATGCCGAATTTGTCGGTAAACATACCGAAGTACGCTCCCCAGAATGTCTTGTTCATACCCATCATCACATTACCGCCCGCGGATAACGCGTTGAATATTCTATCGGCCTCAGCCTCACCTTTCCCGCTGATCGAGATCGAAAAGTTGTTGCCAAATGTAACTGTTCCCATTTGCGATGGACAGTCGCTGCCCATCAAAACGGTGCCGTTCGCAAGTGGTAAAGAAACGTGAATGATTTGCTCGCCTTCGGCGTCGCTCAACTGGTGATCTCCACTTGGGGCATCTTTGTATCGCATCCTGGTGGCGAATTCGCCGCCAAGCGCAGCTCGATAAAATTCAAATGCTTCTTCACAATTGCCGCTGAAGTGAAGGTACGGATTAATGTTTACCATTTTGGTTAATGCTCCTTTGGTTGTTGTTGACTAAAAGGTATCGCCGTGGCTCGAGTGTAGCACTGCGAGGAATCTTTAACCAAACAGTCAGCCGTGCCTTTATGCACTCAAGATGTCGATTTTAGGAAAGCGGATTGAATTTCGTTCTTTTCAAGGCCACGGAGGTCGCTAACAAACGAGTCGATTCCAGCGGCCTCAACGGGGATATACAAGGTCGCCATCTCTTGAGAATGGAATCTCGAAGACCACTCGGACTGCAATTTAACTTCAACCAGAGCATGTCCTAAGGTATCCACGCAGAAAAAGCGAAAGCGCACGCCACCCAGAGAGTGCTCGGTATCGAATTCTCCTATTTCAAATGTTCGAACATCGGAGCCGGATTTTGGGAAGCCGTTTATGGCCTCGCAGAACTGGTTTAGAGTATCAAGGTCGCCATAGACTTTGGTTTGCCCCGAAAATACATAGTTAGAAGCCCGAACTTTGATTTTCAGGACATGAATATCATTACATACGATTGAGACTTCTATTCCTGGTTTTAACATTTAAATTCGAGCGTACCCGACGGCCTTGGCAAGATATTCCTGCATACCTTCCGGCGGAATAAACGTTTGAATTGGGATATTCATTGCGAAAGCCTGCAAAGAGTATTCGTCAAGAACTGCGGGTTTTTCCAGCAGCGGATCGTAAGCCAATCCATCACAGCAGCAGACATAATGTCTCGTGAACGTGACTCTGCCGCTATATCGCACCGGGATAATTGGGCCGTAGAATGCACCTTGCTTCCATTGCTCAAGTCGGACCATTGTTGCGATATAAGGTTGTTTGCCTTCACGAAGCAGGCGTTTAGCAAGTTCTCGAGCAATCACAAGACAATCGACGCTGTAACTTTCGGCAAGGGACCGATGCCGCTCAGCGAAATATTCTAATGACGATGACGTCTTGGATTGAACGTTAGACAGAGGCATCCTGCACAATTGTTCCTTGATGATAAACGATTTTCCAACCCTGCGGCGTTTGCCGCCAGATCGTCGACCGACGAGTTACGCGCTCGCCTTGTGCCAGAGTATACGTAAGAAGGTAATTATTCGGTGCAATCTCGAGACAGTTGAAGTCCCAGGGCTTCAGGTCTTCCGCGACAGGATTCGGATAACGCCTCTCGAGTTCGTCGAGTACAAATTCTCGACTGTACCGACGACCTGACGCGCCGACTTCCCAGAATGTTTCTTCGGTCATATTCTCAAAGTCGGCGCGTGTCGTTCCGAATTCCGGCCGATGAAAAATCGGTTCGCGTTGTATGAGATCGTTCAGAACGTCCACTAACTTTGGTTCCGTGATTAACTTGGGTTCCGTGATTAACTTGGGTTCCATAGGAATCATTCTAAACTGAACCAAGATTCCGCAAAAGTCTACGGGTGCCAAATTGAGGTCTCGGCACCCGTGGTAATTTGCGACTACTTAGACATTCCAGTCCCTTACTGGTTTTCTTTGTCCGGTTTGTCATCGAACTGTCTATTGTATCTTTTCAAGTCCGCCTGGTATTTCTGGGCAATCGCCAATGGACGCGCGATATCCTTGTCACTCATATCTGGATACCGTTGCATAGCATCGTTGATTGCTCTCGTCAGCAAATTTTCAGCTTCGCGATACCGTTTTGATTCAACCGCCACCGCCATATCGTGGATGGATTGAGCCAGGGAAGCGATTGTGAAGTTCTTGCCGACTTCCTCATCCTTTAGCAGGTCCATCATATCGCCAGCGTGTCTGTTTATTGTCAGAAGCGCTTCCTCGCCTCTTACGACTTGAGCATTTCGGTCTACATCGCGATAACTGAACTGCACGCGCACCGGCAGACTGGAGCTTTCACGACGTTGCCTTTCGACTCTAAAACGCAGCAATATAACCTGCGTTAATCCGTTATTCATATTGTCCAGCTTGATCGTGATTCCGCTCTCTCGAAAATGCGGTGAATAACCATAAACCTGTTCTAATTCCAGGCCTTTACCAAAGTCAATCTCGACATTCGGTTCTTCAGCCACAGGTGAAGTCAGGCTTTGAAACTCATTAACAAAAACTTTTTGGATGTCTTCAGACTGAGCGACAAAATGAAAGAGCCCGCGACCGCTCTTGGCGAGCAGGCTGAGAAGGTCCCTGTTTAGATCAAGCCCCACTCCGATTGTTGAGAGATCAATTCCCGCATTATTAAACTGCAGCGAGTCATGGGCGATCTCTGTCGGATCGGTGACTCCCTGATTTGCTATTCCATCTGTCAGCAGGATCACGCGGTTGGTAATTCCTTTGCGATAATTCTTCTCGACCTCGTTGTAACCCAGCATCAATCCCGCATAGAGATTGGTTGCGCCGCCCGGTTGGATGCTGCGGATCAATCGATTTACATAATCGCGATCAGTCAACCTGCTAGCTGGCAAGAGCACCTGCGCTCTGGAATCGAATACCGTGATTGATATGACATCCGAATCTCTCATTTGTGAAACCAGGGCGAGCAGGGAAGCCTTTACTCGAGTCATCTTGTCGTCATCGGCCATTGACCCGCTTCTGTCAATAACCAGTCCCAGGTTGAGTGGCGGCAGTTGGTGGCGATCGTTTACGAGGGGCGTACTGAACCCGATTTGTAATATCGCCTCATCATCCGCACCTGATACCTGGTCATTACCCCAGCGCACGTCCATGGCCACGGCCTCTCCGACTCTCGGCCGGCCGATCTGGTGACGGTGATAATTGACAAAGTCTTCGACAGAGACCTCGCGCGAAGCCGGCATCACGCCGAGATCTGCCATATAGCGTATTCGTGACGCCGCAGCCGAAGACGCGCCTTCCTGTGCAATCGATGCAAAGCAGAAAACGAAAAGGAGAATGGAGAACGCCAACAACACTCTGAAACTAACCAGCGCAACTTTATTTATTTTCATTAACGTTATCCTCCGGGTTTAATGGACAGGCTTCTCCCCGCCTGCTTCTTCAGGCCAGGGAGAAACCTTATTGGTGCGGAAACGTATGGAAGCTTTCTGATATTAGATCGAAAGGAACCGGGTTATTTGCAATTAATATTTACTTCGCATCGCGATTCTTAATAACAGTGCGAAATTGGAGTTACAAGCCTTCAGGTCCGTGGTGTTTGGCGGACAGTCGCCTGATGCTGAAGCGGACAGAAGAAACGAACAGATCAAAACTGAATCATATTATCGTACGCTCGAAGAAGAGCGCGATTTCCCCATCAAGAACATCGCCTGGGTCATACAGTGAAGTGTCGAATCCACAAAGCGTGAATCCGAGTCTCTCATAAAATTTGATCGCACCATAATTTATTGTCTGTGTCTCGACCAATACACTCCGCATTTGACATCCTCTTGCATGTTGCAGCGCAGCTTCGATCAACATTCGACCAATTCCTTTTCTTCTGGCTTGAGGCGCTATGTATAAATGATGTATCTCAGCACGTCTGTTCCAATTTTCTAGCTTAACTGCAATAACGCCTGCAATACTGTTGTTCTCTACCGCGACAGTCGTCCAACCAAGTAAAGGCAGCGAGTCGACCGCTTCTTTGATTGAATACGTCTTGCGTATCCGTGGCGAGACCTGAAGTTCCTCAATGCTGAACGACTGATCAGAATGATTAAGGCGAAATATCCGATCAGTAGAGAACGAAGTGTCCAACCGTAGAAGGTATTCACGGTCTTCCGGCCAGCGCAAGGAGCGGATCTCTACCAACTTGTCTGGATTAGCATCCATTTATGTTATCGGTAATTTTGACAAAAGCTCATCGATGCAGTCAGTCTCTGATTTGCGTAAAGTATCAATGATGACTCGATCTCGGGTCCACCGGTGATATTCGCGATCCTTGACCTCGTCCCAGGTCGGAAGCCTCAATCCTGAAACAGTGGAAACGCGAGTTTCGACTCTGCGGCGATGCTCGAGTTCGTCCGAACAGATCACCTCTATGTTTATATAGCGGGCGCCATTTTCGATGGCGACTTGTTGCCATTCGTCTCTCGTCAGTTCAATGGGATTACAAGAGTCGGCCACTACACTCATTCCCAATCTCAAATTGTCCGCAGCTATTTTGTACGAAAGCCGGTATCCTTCGCCTTGTACATCGACTGAACACAAGTCTCTGAGCGCCTGCTCAACCGTATCTATTCGAATGTAAACGGCAGAAATGCGTTTTGCCAGTTCCTGACAAAGAGTCGTTTTTCCAGAGCCAGGTAAGCCAGCAAAAATATAAAGAGTTGGTGTACGCCCGTCATCAGCTTTCACGTTGATTCTCGTCTAAGCTTCAACGACTGTTCGGATTTGCCGGATGCGCGACATTTTTGTAAACAACGCCGCCCTTCATTACAAACACTACTCTCCGCACCGCGGTAATATCTTTCAACGGATCGCCATCCAGCGCAATTATGTCTGCTTGCAATCCTGGAGCAATCGAACCTATCTGGTCAGCCAATCCCATTGCTTCAGCGCCGATATAATTTGCCGAAACCATCGCCGCCATTGGATCCATTCCTCCGTCCCGCACTCGATCAATGAACTCCTCTGCATTGCGACCGTGCGAGCCGGCCACAGCGTCCGTGCCGAAGACGATTTTGAGTCCGGGAGTATTTACCGCGCGTTTCACTAGTTCATGGTTGAGAGACAGAACTCTCTGCATTGCGGCGAACCCTTCTTCAGTGTAACCGGGCGTGCCCAGATACTTATCTTTGTTCAGCAGATAATTCTCAATCACCAATCCAGCTTGCGGATCAAAATATGTGCCCTTCTGAGCCATTAATTTCAGATCATCATCGGTGGCCATCGTGCCATGCTCAATCTCTGTGCATCCTGCCAGCGTTGCAGCGCGCACTGCATCTTTGTACGCGTGTACGAGAGTGCGCAAGCCTTGCTTCTTCGCTTCGTCGCAGGCTGCATTCAATTGTTCCTGCGACAGAGTCATTCCGCCGCCCTGACGAATGCTTTGCGAGGCGAAGATTTTGATCAGGTCGGCGCCTGCTTCTTTTTGCTTTCTTATGTAAGCGCGGATTTCATCCGGCGTTCCGGTTCGCTCGCCTCGTCCCTGCAAAGGCTCGATAGCAGTCAAGAGACGAGGTCCCGGCAGAATCCCTCTTGCAATTGCATCGCGCAACGGAACATCCGTCGGAGAACCTACGCTTTGTATGGTGGTGAAACCGGCCATAAGCGTTGCCCACGCGTTCGATGCGGCGCTATATGCCGCCTCTTGCGTTGTCTCTCCCGCTCCGGCATTTTTGCCGTTTTTGCCAAAGCTCCACGTTATGTGATCGTGCGCGTCGATCCATCCGGGTAACACAGTCAAGCCGCGCAAGTCATAGTCGACCGGTGAGGCCTTCGGATCAATCGCGACGATCTTTGATCCATCGATTACTATACGAGTATTCCGCACAATATTGCCTTTGCCGTCCAGAACAGTGCTGGCAGCAATGACAATCCGCTTATTTGGCTGCGGAATCGGTGTCTGGGAAAAATTTTGCTGAGCTATAACACCAATAATAAAGATAGCTAGTAAGGCTATAGAGATTTTGACCAGTCTCATCGCGTTTCCTCCGTCGTTTGATAGCGCATTGTGCTATTTAACGAAGGTATTTCGCAAGCCGATATTCACGATGCGTTCCTGGGAAGTTTCCTGTGGATGCAATGTTGTCAGTCGCCGTCGTTTTCCTGCATAGATTTTTGATCCCATAGTCGAAGGCAATAGCCATCTGGATCCTTTAGCTCCACTCCATAACCCCAGAATCGTTTTTCAGGGGGATGCACGAACGGAACTTGTGTCTCCGACAACCGTCGATGCTTTTCGTCAACATTATCTACTTGAAAGTAGAGAACACAGCATGGTGAAGGGGTCTCAATTGCTTGCTCTAGAAACAATGTGAAACCAGAGTCATCGATCAGCGCAGCCGCACGATCAGGCACTTCGAATTCCAGCTTTAAACCCAGGTGTTGAATATACCAATCACGTGACTTTCGATAATCACCGACAGAGATTGTTAGATGGTCAAGTTTAATCATAACGTTGAGACCTCGTCATTTACTCTTGATGTTCCACAGGGTAAGGACCCTCTGAAAAAATATGCGCGTGATACCCCTTTGCCCCAACGACACGCGCCAGA
>DASRDY010000338.1:0-5165 GCA_035652355.1 Blastocatellia bacterium | reverse complement strand
TCATATCGGCGCATCGACCGACCAGGCGCAGGAAGCGATCGCCGCAGAGACAGTTAGAATTGTCAAGATATATAAAGAAACCGGGCAGGTTCCCAACGTCGTCAACATTTGCAAGCAATCTCCTGCGACTTATATGCTGGTTGTCAGACACAGAGATCGTCCGGGGGTGCTGGCTCACGTATTCGATCATATTAAGGCAGCGGAGATTAACGTTCAGGAAATGGAAAACGTCGTCTTTGACGGTGCGGAAGCAGCAATCGCCAGAATACATCTGGACCAGGCGCCGTCCTCTGATGTGCTGGATCAGATTCGCAACGGTAACGGTGATATTATTGAGCTGACTTTGATAAATCTTAAATCGTAGCGCAAGCATCCTCGCTTGCGCAGCTTGGGAAACGAGATAGGCATTATCAACCGCCCATCCGATTAATCGGCGCAAACAGGCTGTTTGCGCGACGTGGAGGTAATATGGCAGAGAAAATTTATAATTTCAGTGCGGGGCCGGCCGTTCTGCCGCGCGCGGTATTGGAAGAAGTGCAGCGTGATCTGCTTGCTCTTCCGGGCGTAGGCATGTCGATTCTTGAGATCAGCCACAGGTCCAAAACATTCGAAGCAATCATTCAGGGCGCGGAAATCGGTCTGCGCAAATTACTAGAGATCCCTGACAACTATCATGTGCTTTTCCTGCAGGGCGGCGCCAGTCTTCAATTTTCGATGGTTCCTATGAACCTGTTGCCGGCGGGTGGCAAAGCCGATTACATCAACACTGGAGTCTGGTCCAAAAAAGCGATCAAGGAAGCTCAGAAAGTTGGTCAGGTCAATGTTGCAGGTTCAAGTGAGAGCGACGGCTTCTCCAGGATTCCAAAACAGGAAGAACTGAACCTGGATCCCGAAGCAGCATACGTGCATTTCACCTCGAATAACACGATCTATGGCACCGAGTGGAAATACGAGCCAAAGGTCGGATCTGTGCCGCTGGTCTGCGACACATCATCCGATATGCTCAGTCGTCCTCTTCGGGTAGACAAGTATTCGCTGATCTATGCGGGCGCACAAAAGAATATGGGGCCAGCTGGCGTCACGCTGGTCATCATTAAAGATGAAATGTTAAAGCGCGTGCCAAAGGGCTTGCCGTCGATGCTGGATTATACGATCCATGCCGAAAACAAGTCGCTCTACAACACACCTCCGTGCTTTGCGATTTATATTCTCGGCTTAGTGTGCCAATGGCTCTTGCAACATGGCGGACTCGAAGCGATGGCAAAGACGAATCAGGAAAAAGCGAAGTTGATCTATGACGCTATCGACGCCACAGAATTTTATCGTGGAGTTGCTCAACCCGACAGTCGTTCTTTGATGAACGTCACGTTCAGATTGCCAAGCGAAGATTTAGAGAAGCAGTTCGTCAAGGAATCAACAGCGGCAGGCCTGGACGGATTGAAGGGTCACCGATCAGCCGGCGGCATCAGGGCCTCAATCTACAACGCATTTCCGATGGAAGGAGTAACGGCCCTTGTTGATTTCATGCGCGAGTTCGAGCGCAAAAACGGCTAGCGAGTTTTCCTCGGGCGACGGAGATGCAACCTGCGCGTTGCGGCTCCGCCGTCGGCAACTGTCAGCATCGTTTGCGGTAGCGGCTGGTAGTGGACACTGAGTAACTATTTCGCCAATATCTCCTTGAACAGTTCCAGTGCACGCTCATCGTCCGTTTGGCCTAACCAAAAAAGAGCCTGTTTGCGCACTGCCGCTTTTGGGTGGGTACGTGCAATTCTTATCAAAGCTGGAACGGCTTCATTTCGATTACGCTGGCTGATCGCAAAGACCGCTTGTTTCTGAACTTCAGTTTCTGCGTCGGAATCATCAACTGTATGTCCCAGCGCTTCCATCGCGCGCTGGCCGGCCATCTGACCAAGCCAAAAGATCGCCTGTTTCCTTACTTCATGATCGCTGTCGTTCTGCGCCGCACTAATTAGAAAGTCGACAGCATCTTTCTTATCTTCATTGACCGATGCCGCAAAAATAATCTGGTCTTTTATCTCGCGATTATTGGCGGAACCATAAAGACTCTTCAGAATCGGCATCGCGCCTGGCTCTTTGCCCGCACCAATAGCAAACGCCGCTTCTTTTCTAACCTCGACACTCTCGTTTTGATTGCGAACAAGATCGGCAAGGAACGGCTGCTCGCCACCGATCTGACCTAACCAGAAAACAGCAGTTGACCTTACACGACCTGGCGCGTTACCACGAACATAGTCTTTAAGAACAGTTGCGACTCTCGGATCATCGTGCAGCGCGATAGCTATAACGAGGTGTTCTGATATTCGATTTGTCTGACTGGATTGAATCAGCTCTTGAAGCAGACTCAGGCTTTCCTGATTTCCACCTCGTCCTAGCCAATACACCGGATAACCACTGTACTCGCGCTTTCGATCCAGGTTATAGACTTCTACTCGTGTAATGGCGTCGCTGCCTGACTCGCGCAAAAAGAAGATTCCCAAGCTTCTTGTTTCAACCGTAACGCCATTAGATGTACCGATCGAAACTACAGTGTCGCCATATACGTTGCTACGCCCATCAAAGTTACGTGTGTCCATATCAACAGCAACACCGGGTCGCACATCAAATGTATACGCCGTCCAATATGGAGACGATGAGCTCGAATGCGCAAGCCGGATGGCTGCGGCCATCTTTGCTCTCAAATCCTGACCATCCACATTGATAAAAGGCTTTGCCTGGTCGATCCCGCTGCTTGTTTTTGATACGCGAGCGCGCGATGTACCGTCACCCACTGGCAGGATCAACAAGGAAACAATCAATAGAGACAACTTAAACAGAGCCATAATCACCCCTTATCTCTGCCGAAAGGTGTACTTGAATTCAGCCTTGCTCTCGCGTTCCTCTTTGCTTTTCGCCTCAAGCGCAACCAGATCAGCCTCAAGCGATGATTTTTGTTTGTCCAGCATTCGCTTAACGGCCGTCAGTGCTTCTTTTTCGGCATCCAGAACTGAGCGCTCAGCATCCATTGCGCGTTTTTCTTCAGGACTAACATTCCATTGTTGTTCCAGGACGCCACGCAGGTTGTCGATCGAAGATATTTGCCCGTCTACGGTAGATCGCTGCTTGTCAATTCTGGCAATCTTCGTATTGATCGACTCCCAGGATTTTTCCGTTCGCGACGGCATTCCTTTTTGTATAAATTCTTCATCGGCGGACAATGATCGCGTGGATTTTATAGTCGAAGCTTTTCTTTTATTCTGACTCAGGTTGCTCTGTGAACTGTTGCCCTCGCGGTGAATCGATATACTTCCGTTCACATTATTAAGAGTAATACGCGAACTGCCATCGCCAAGAACGCCTGAGAGGCTGTGCCCGACGTAACGCCCATCGGTAGCCTCAAATCCAAAATCATTGCTGATCCCGCCGTGTACCGTGCTGGCACTGATTTCGGCGTTCGCGGCAAATGGCAGGGTTAATGCGACTGAGCCATTGACCGATCCGAGGGATACGCGCTGTGACTCGCGCAGTACCGCGAAATCCGCTTCCAATCGGCCGTTTACGGTCGATAGTCGCGTCTGTCCGTACAACTTAGTCGCCCGTAGGTGGCCGTTAACGGAAGAGGCATCCACGAAACCGGTCAGATCTTCAATATCAATTGGACTATTAACTACTGCGATCTTATCAATCCGAACGCCTCGCGGAACCATCAACGTAAAATCGACTGAAGCTGGATTGCAGTCCTCGCAATAGGCGTTATCGCTCCATACCAAATTATTCGAGGAATATTTCGTCTTAATTCTTACGGAATTCGAATCGGCTGTTATCTGAACATCGACTTCCCGCAAGCGCTCTTCGCGATTTGCGCGCTTAACAGCGTCGATTTTTACCTCGTTTCGATCCCATCCCTTTATCTGAACGCGGCCGTTGATATTCTCAAGGCTGATTCGTCCATCCGATGAAATCGGAAAGCTTCTGTGAATCTCTTCGACCGATTGACCCTGTGCCGAAACCATAACAGCACCGGACACCATCAGGATCAACAGGAAAGCAAAAATCAAAACAGTAATGAGTCGCCTTTTCATGATTTCATCCTCCGCTTGCCGTATTGCCGCGATCACTCGTATCTTAGAGCTGTTAATGGATCGATCAATGTTGCCCTGCGACCCGGCATGTAGCAGGACAGAAACGCTATCGCTATCAAAAGCAAGGATATGCCCCAAAACGTCGTCCCATCGGTTGCGGTGACGCCAAAAAGAAGTGTAGTCATCAGTCTTGTTAACCACCACGATGCCGCAAGACCGATCCCCACTCCGATGAACGTCAGGATCATTCCCTGGCCGACAATCAATAGAAGTACATTTCGCTGTTGAGCTCCAAGAGCCATTCGGATGCCGATCTCCTGCGTACGCTGATTGACCGAATACGACATAATCCCATAAATTCCGACGGCCGCCAGGACCAATGCCACCCCGGCAAAAATCGCCAGCAGCACCATGCTGAATCGGCGCGGCGCAACCGATTTCGACATCACTTCTTCGAGAGTAGTTATGTTAGAAATTGGTTGGTCTCTATCGACGCTTTGGACCTGGCTTCGAATCGAACTTGCGAGAGCGGTGGGATCACCGTTCGTTCGAATAGCAAGAGTCAGCCCCTGCACTGGCGTCTGAGTATAAGGAGTGTAAGTCTCCATAGTATCCTGAGCGTCCAGAGTATCGTGTTTGATGTTATTTACGACTCCGATGACTTCCTGCCAGTCATCGGTTAACCAGCCGATTTTAATCTTCTTTCCAATCGGATCCTGATTTGGCCAAATCTGCTGAGCCAGCGACTGATTGACAATCGCGACCGCGGGCGCGGATTTAACGTCGCTATCGGTGAAGAAACGTCCCTTCAACAATGAAATACCCATTGCGCGAAAATAATCGGGACTCGTTACGTATTTTTCAGAAATTGGCTCTTGTCCAGGCGGAAAAGGCTCGTGGCCTTCAACGTCGAAATCACCGTTAGTTTCACCACCTGCCAGAGGAAGATTGTTGATCACGCCGACAGAATGAACCTGCGGCAGAGCTTTGATACGGCTCAGCAAATCGCTATAAAATGCTGCCTGCTGTGTCTCTTCTCCGTACTTCGAATTTGGCAGAATTATATCGACCGCAAGAACATTTTCG
>DASRDY010000337.1:0-39190 GCA_035652355.1 Blastocatellia bacterium | reverse complement strand
TATCAATGCTAAATATGGAGCGACAAATTCCCATTCCTCGTCAGTTACATCACTCGGATACCGTTTCTCTTTATCTCTCATTCGGCCACGGTACCATGCTAAACTATTGCGGGTCCAGCACTAAAGTTAATAACAGGCTCTGAACGTCGGCGGTGTTAATGAGACTATTGAGGTCAGGCAAGTAAACGAGTTGGTCCAGACCAATTCTGCGTCTGTAACCATTACCAAACGATCTGCGGTCCAGAGCATAAACGAATCCCATGTGATGTCGACCCCGAAAGTCAGACAATACTTCCCAGAAAACCTCCTGTGGCAGCCGATGCTTGTCACTGACAAAAAAGGGCGTGCCCACGTTGAATTCAAACTGGCAGACACAATCACAACCTGGAAGATGGGCGTAATTGGCTCGACCAAGGATGGTCGCATCGGCGTCGCCCAGGCCGAGATCAAAGCTTTTCAACCATTCTTCGTTGAACCCGATCCGCCTAAAGTTTTGACAGAAGGCGACGAGATCAGCCTTCCTGTTGTCGTGCGCAATTACACCGATCATAAACAGGATGTGAAGCTAACTCTTAAACCGGAATCATGGTTCAACCTGGAGGATAAATCAGAAAAGAGCGTCGCCGCTCCGGCCGGTGATTCGGTCACCGAGCATTTCCGGTTTCGCGCTATCGCTTCGGGCGAACAAAAGGAAACCATTACCGGCATTGGCGGCGACGATAGCGATGCGGTCGAAAAAACAACGACTGTCCATCCTGACGGCGAAGAGATGGTGCAGACAATTGGAGATTTGGTCACCCAGAATTCCAAACTTGAATTCAACGTGCCGGACTATGCGCTTAACAGCGGTCGTCAACTGAAACTGAAACTCTATCCGAATCTGTTTTCTCAGGCGCTGGAAGGAATCGAAGGAATCCTGCAACGACCGGGCGGTTGTGCTGAACAGACAATTTCATCGACCTACCCAAACATCCTCGTTTTGCAATATCTCAAGCAAACGGGCAAGCCCTTGCCCGAAGTTCAGGCTGCCGCCCGTCGTAACGTTCAGGCCGGTTATGATCGACTCACCAGCTTCATCACATCGGATGGAGGAGTTGCATATTTCACTGGTTATCATTCTGATTTCGCCCTGACTGCTTATGCGCTCAGGTTCTTGGCCGATGCCGGCGAATTCATCACCATCAACACAGACATTCAAAAGCGTATGCAGGATTATCTGCTTGCTCGACAGGGTCAAGATGGTCGTTGGGTGACCGATTCGGCCAGGTATCACCAGATATATGAAGACGGCGCACCAAGAGAAACCGCTTATGTTTGCGCCGTGCTCGCGCGGTTTCTGTCAAAGGACGATCCTAAACTCAAGAAGTCCTTGGATTATGTTGAGTCGGCTATAAAGGAATTCCCTGATCCTTATGTAATCGCCCTGTATACACTGGCTCAGATTGATTCTGGCAATAAGGAAAAAGCTATCGCCGCGGCCCAGCAGCTTGAGCAACTGGCATTGACCGGGGGTTCGGGGAAATACTGGAACCTTGAAGTAAACACTCCATTCTACGGTTGGGGTCAAGGCGGCAGGATCGAAACGACGGCTCTCGCTCTTGAAGCGGTAACTCGCGTTCATCGTCTCCCCGAATGGCGGTCGGACACGACAGGCAACCTGATCAACCCGGCCTTGCTCTTCCTGATTAAGCAGAAAGATCGTTACGGAGTATGGTATTCCAGTCAGGCAACGGTTCGGGTTCTGCATACTTTGATCATTTTGTCCGATGAAATTAAGGCTTCGCCCGCAACAGAGTTGCAAGCAGTAGTCAACGGGCAGCCGGTCCAACCCGTTACTATTCCTTCGGGAGGTGATCTATCCAATCCCATAACGGTCGATCTGACTGGAAGACTCCGTAACGGCCGCAACACTGTCCAGCTTCATCGCAACGGTGGCGGCCAATCTATGGCAGTTCAGGTGGTTGAATCACATTACATACCGTGGTCCAAGTCAGAAAGGATTGGAACATACAAAGACTTGCGAATGTCGGTCAAGATCGATAAAGACATAGCGAATTCCGGTGAGACAATCAACTATTCTGTTGAGGTAGAACGGATGGCGTTCCGCGGATACGGAATGATGATGGCCGAAGTCGGTTTATTACCGGGCTGCGAAGTGGACAGAGCGTCTCTGGAAAAAACCGTCAAAGAGAGTAACTGGAGTTTGTGGCGTTACGACGTGCTGCCGGACCGAGTCGTCTTCTACGTTTGGCCGCGTGCGGCTGCGACAACGATAAACTTTGCTGTGAAACCGCGCTTCCCTGTTCACGCAAAGCTGGCGGCATCGACGCTATATGACTATTACAATCCAGAGGCGCGCGTGCTGGTCGAGCCGCAGGTAGTAACAATCCGCTGAGGGTCCTGCGCAATTAGGGAGCGATTGGCATGATACGTTTTACCGGTGTACTATAGCGACTGGCTCCGACATCGGTCAACTAGCCTATGAAATGATACCGACATTAGCCGCTGGAATTACGACCTGTTCGCGATTTACGAATGGGAGCGAGGTTTGCTACAACACTCTAGTAAATATTCCTTTTTTCCTTTAGACATCTCCTCATTGATCTCTTCAGTTTTCTTGTAGCTACTCTTATCCAAGATTAGCTGTGGATTGGTGCGCTTTGCCTCGTTTATGAACTGTTCTTGATCGCCGTCCAAGCCAAGGATCATTTGATATGTCTTTCCGCTACGATCAAATAGCAGGATAATAAATCGTAAGTTGTGGCCCACTTTGTCGTTAGATGTATTCGGTTTTAACTCAATCACCCCGTTAACATATTGCCAGCCGCCTTGGTCGGTTATGAACTGCGGAGCAACGTCCGTCATTAACGTATAGATGTAAGAGTGGTCCGGAAACAGATAGATATCTTCTTCTGACATTGAGGGAGAGCCCTCTATTCGGTCCTGGTACCGCCCAGTAAGAACGACATCATCCGACTGTAATGGTACGCGTCTAATCGTGGGCTGAAGCGATTTAATCTCAGCAAAAACCGTGTCCGCATCTGCCTTTTGATGGGTTTGGGTTCCACTGGATGACAAACAAAGGAAGGCCAGCATCAGTACTCCAACTATGATCCGAAGCACCATTTTCATGACCCAGAGTTTAAGGCCGCAAAGCGAAGTAGTCCATCGTGCCATCAAATAGCAAGCTGCTGAAGTCGCAACTACAAACCTGCGATGGACGCGCCAAAACTGCCTCTACTTATTGATCAGCTTTTTGATTTCGGATTCGTAGCGCGGCACTTTATCTCCGGATTCGTCGACTCCGCGCTCAATCATTCGAATGATGCCATTTTTGTCGATTATTAATTGATAAGGAATGCCAGCCGCTTTATACAACACCGAGATCAGATCGTTCCATCCAGTATCGTTGTAGGTGATCGGCCAGTCGACGTGATTCTTTTCTACATAATTTTTTACGGTCTGAAGGTTCGTTCTGGTGTCCGGGCCGTCTACGCTGACGCCGATGATTTCGAACTTTGAGTGATCGAGATCGCTGTATAGCTTCTTCATATTGGGCAGGTCGATACGACACGGGCCGCACCACGTAGCCCAGAAATCCAGCAACACAACTTTGCCTTTGAAATCCGACAACCTCATTGTGCGACCATCCAAAGTCTTAAAGCCGAAATCGACTATTGAATCGCCCACTTTAGCGTGCCATTCCTTTGGGATTCGCAAAGGTAAGATTTCCAGATAAATCTTGTCGCCGATTTCGGACGCTCCGGACAATTTGTAGGCTTCGCCGTCCAGCAAAAATATCTGGCCTGGGGTATAGGACTGTTTTGAGTCTTTCGAAGTGTCTAACTTGCCGGTCTGATGCTCGTCGATAATGAATCTGATGTCAGCGGGATTCGAAAAGAGCCCCTGACTACTGGCAGTCATCGCTACGAATTTGTATTGTTGATCTCTGACCTTGACTGTGCCCGACCGACCGTATTCGCAGCCGTAAAATACTCCGGCCTGTTTACGAACCTTGTCCGTAAAGCGAATAAAACCGTAAGGCAACTTCACAATCTGATCTTTGCCGTCAACTGTAATAGTGGCATCGATGGTGATCGATTTAAAAAGAACCCCTGATTCGTTCGGCGTCCATTCGGCCGCTCCGTCGTCAGTCAGATCCCGGTTATTGTTGGCGTCAACATAGATTCGCGCGGGTTTGCCGTCGATTTCGTCGATTACGACGGCAATCTCTTTTTTGCTGGCGGAATTGCCAACGATTACTTTGCCGTATTCCGGTTGAGCTGATTGATAAACAGGCTCTTTAACCAGCGAAAGGCTCGCTTTATCCGTTTTGGTCCAGGAGGCAAGGTGCGATTGCACGCTTTGACCAAGATTGCTTTCGATTGAAGTCGAGACCTCGAGTTTGTTCTGGGCAAACGAGACGTTAGTAAAACACCAAACACCACCACATAATGCCAGCAAATAAAGTATGTGAGCTAATTTAATCATAGATCTTAGCGGATTGTTTGATCGAGAGAGCCGTTGAAACATACATGGATTACCAGAATAGGCCAGCGCACGCAACTACGTAGGGGCAGGGCTAGTCCCTGCCCGGATCGTGCGTAGCACAATGAAATATTTGATTAACTATCGTTTAATTGCCTATCGGCAATCCGGGCAGGGGTTAGCCCTGCCCCTACAATCCTCGCTTCAAGCCCAATTGTGTTCCGATGGGTTTGCAACCTAACGCTACGCGCATGCAAATGGCGGTCGAGGGGCAGATTGTTTTGAATTGCTCTGATTCCAAAAGGTCAGGATCGATCTCTTCGCGTTTTGTTACCTTGAATCCAAAACGAGTGAAGTAGGCGGCGGCATCGGTTGTCAGCAAGGCCAACTCTCGCAAGCCTTTCTCGCGCCCGCGATTTACCAATTCGCCGTACAATTTCTCTGCAATCTTTCGGCCGCGATACTCCGGAGCAACCGCAACAGAGCGGACCAAACCCGCCGCACCGTATATCTCCAGACCGGCGCAACCAATGATTCTTGAATCCGATTCGGCCACAAAAAAATCATCTATAAACTGCTCTACTCCATCAATCGGCAAGTGCGATGAAGTAAGAAGATCGACAATCGCCGACACGTCGGCAGTCGTTGCAGGACGAATGATTATTTCCAGGTTTTCCATGCTCATTGATGTGAAACAGCTAGCTCAGGCCAAGCTCAGTCTTCATCTTATTAGCATCAAATGGACTGCAGTTGAAAGATTTGTCGTCGGTCACGAACGTGGGAACGCTGCGCTTGCCGTTGTTTATTTTCTTCACCAGATCGGCTGCTCCTGGCGTGCTCTCGATATTGATCTCTTCGTATGCGATTCCACGTTCCTGCAAAAATCGTTTAGCGGCGTGACAGTCCGGACACCAGACTGTTGTATACATCTTTAAAGTCATCGGGCCAATCCTGTGTTTTTTAACTATGGGCTCTTCGTTCCGGGTAAATTGAATGATAGCACGAACAGCAAAATTATCGGGCGTCGAACAACGCAGTCTGACAGGCTAATGGCAGGCTGCCGTAACGGGCGCAAATGAACAGCCGCGGCATTAAATCCTGCCTGCCGTTACGCGATAACCCAATTAGAAGGCTCGCAATCGAATTTGACACCGATCCGCTGGCGAACGCCGACCAGGTCCTGCCAGGTGACTCGGCCCGTAATTGCGGTGTCGGTCTCGTTTCCCGTAGGAAACAGAGTAAGCGAATCGCCGATTTCGATCTGGCAATCTGTGAGCAGGCAGGCGCCGTGTCTGCTGACATTGATCGTCTCTACCAGGGCAGTCGGCGATTTCGGCGTTCCGGTTTCCTGACTGATGGTTAATGGCATCTTCAGCCATACTCGTTTTTCGATCCGGCGATCCATGTTGCTGTTCATAAATGTTCCCTTCCAAGTGGGTATTTGGCCGTCTTATCGTCTCGGCGGAGGCTCGGCATAAGTGGAATATTCCTGAGATCAAACCGACCGCAGTTTTCGTTATACGGAACAGCAGTGTTATTATTAAGCAACGGTTTTCGCCAGCGGTGATTATTATGTTTTGTCCAAGTTGCGGCACTTTAGCTCAGCCTACACAGCGGTTCTGTAAGAATTGTGGGACCGACCTTGGTGTGGTTTCAAGCGCGCTGGCCAGCCGTGACAACCAGGGAGTCAACACCGATCAAACACAGTCGGGACAGCCGGTCGATTTGACGTCGCTTAATAAACAAATGGCTCGGGGTTACAAGGATGCTGTTACAGGCGCTGGGATATTGCTGGCTATTTTCGTTGTAATCGTATTAATGCACGAAAGGTGGGCAATCTGGGTTGTACTGTGGCTTTTAATCTGGGGATGCAGCAGCCTGGCGAAGGGCATTGGGAATATTCTGGCCGCTCGGCATACCACTGCAAGTTTGAGTTCACAACCACAGATTTCTTCGCCGCGAACTACTGCGCGCGTTCAAACTAATCCGATTCCTCCATACCAGCCGCCGGCAGCGCGAACTGATCCGTCAGGATTTCATCCACCGGAAAGCGTTACCGAACAGACAACCAGGAAGCTGGAGAATATCGATTCTACTGTTGAACACTAGATGAGTTTCAGCTTTCAGGCTGCTGCTTTCGGAAAACTGGCAAGCTAAAGCTTGTACTCTGAACTTCAGATATCGCTGGGGCTTGGACTGGGCTCTGGGCCGACATCTTTCAAACGCGCGATTCGTCGCGCGCGCCGACGTGCCATAAGGCGCAGCCGACGGCGCTGGCGCACCTGGATGCGATCGCGGAGCTTGCCATAGAATTGGCGGAAATATCCGACCATCGAGTAGATTGAAGAGAAAACCACTATCCACAGCATCGCTCGACCGGCGCCGTATGAAAGAATCTTGTAATCGGCAAATGACAATGATTCGTGCCCGATTTTGGCTATTACCGCTTTAAAAAATGGAAGCGCGCTGCCTTGGACGGGGGCAAGGGAATCTCCCTGGGTTGCACCGCTCATTTCGCTGCCAAGAATCAATAATGTGATTGCGCAGACTTGCGAAACCATTTTCAGCTTGCCCGCGCGGGAAGCCGGAATGTGAACGCCTTCGGCGGCGGCGATTGAGCGAAAGCCACTGACGGCGAACTCTCTGCCGATGATGATCACGACCGCCCACGCGGGAGCAAGATGATTTTCCACCAGCGAAATCAGCGCGGCGGAGATCAACAGCTTGTCTGCAATCGGATCGAGCAAAATCCCAAGCGTCGTAACCTGTCCGCGGCTGCGCGCCAGCATTCCGTCCAAAAGGTCGGTCAATGAAGCTGCGAGGAAGATCGAAACGCCCAGAACCTGTTGCGACACTCCAAACAAATCGCCCGGAAATTTCGTCAACAAGACGACAACCAGCAACGGCACGATAAAGATGCGCGATAGAGTAAGGAAATTCGGGAGGTTCACAAACGCCTTCCTAAATCTGGGCGGCACCAAGCGATACTCTCGCAAAACTATAAATTGGGTGCTGCAAAACTGTCAAGCACCACTTCGGCCAGGCTGAAAAAAGATAAATAAGAGCACTTAGCGCAGTATATCTTCCAGCTTAATGGATTTATCGGTCTTCTCGTCGCGGTACTTAACAATGATCGGAGCATAGAGCGACAGTCCCATATCCCTGCCCCAGCCCGAACTGATTGCACGCGCACCAGGAACTACAACAGCGCCTTCCGGAACGACCAGCGGCTGGTCATCGGTTCTTTTAATTATCTGGTTATTAATAATGTCAAAAAGCGGCGTCGAGCCGGTCAAGATCGTTCCCGCACCGATTACGGCGCGTTCTCGAACAATAGTACCTTCATAGATTCCGCAGTTACCACCGACCAGAACGTCGTCTTCGATGATCACTGGCATCGAGCCGACCGGCTCGAGGACTCCGCCGATCTGTGCGGCGGCGCTCAGATGAACGCGTTTGCCGATTTGCGCGCACGATCCGACCAGAGCGTGCGAATCGACCATCGTGCCGTCGTCAATGTACGAGCCAGCGTTGATATACATCGGAGGCATGCAGGTGACGCCTCGACCGACATAACAGCCGTCTCTGATTGACGAGCCGCCGGGAACGATTCGAACGCCGTCTTCCGGAATGATTTCTTTCAGCGGATACGTATGTTTGTCGTAAAAGTGAAAATGTTTGTCGATGGAATAATCAACCAGCGTTCCAAGGCGAAACCCGAGCAGAATTCCCTTCTTTACCCAGGTATTCACGTGCCATTGATCATCCTGTTTTTCCGCAGCGCGGACTCGACCGGCATTCAGTTCCTGTTTGAACTGGGCAAAAACCGATCGGGCGTCGTCGTTAAGCTCACCGGCGGGCAAATCAAATAGCGACTCAATCTGTTCTTTTAATGACATTGTCGATCCTCTTTTAAACAGCCGCTCCCGCAGGTATCAGGTTAAGTGATTCCAAAACTGCTCGCAGTTTCGCACGAGTTTCAGGTTGAACGGGAACGATGGGCAAACGATACGATTCAGTTATTAAGCCCATCATTGCAACTGCTGCTTTCACTGGACCGGGACTGGTCTCGATAAAATTGATCTTCATGATTGGGAATAGTTTCTTATTGAGTTTCTGCGCAGCAGCATAATCACCCTTGAGACAAAGACCAGCGAGTTCTGTCATTTCGGCGGGAATTTCATTCGACGCCACCGAAATGATTCCCACGCCGCCGACTGACATAATCGGAACGGTCATTGAATCGTCGCCGGAGAAGACTTTGAAGCCATCAGGAACCCGCACGCAGATCTCTGTAATTTGATCCATGCTGCCAGAGGCCTCTTTTACAGCGATAATGTTGTCGATTGCGGACAGACGGATGACTGTATCGGGAAGGATGTTGACCGCCGTGCGGCCGGGTACGTTGTAAACGACAATAGGAACCTTAACGCTTGCGGCGACCGCCTTGAAATGTTGATAAAGACCTTCCTGCGTCGGCTTGTTGTAGTAAGGCGAGACGGAGAGAATGCCGTCTACTCCGAGCGCTTCTACCTTCTTTGCCAGATCGATAATGTGCGCTGTATTGTTACCGCCAGCGCCTCCTATAACTGGAACGCGTTTTCGCGCTTGATCGATTGTGATTTCGATAACACGCAGGTGTTCGGCTTCGGTAAGTGTTGCGCTTTCGCCGGTAGTTCCGCAGGGAACCAGAAAATCGATTCCGTTTTCAATTTGAAAATCGACGAATCGTCTCAAGGCGCTCTCATCCAATTTGCCGTCGGCGGTAAATGGGGTGACCAGCGCAGTGCCGCATCCTTTAAGGTCTAACATTTAGTCTTCTCCGGTAACGATATGATGATATCTGTAGTTTTATATCAGTCAGCGGGATTGAATCAACTAAACATCTCAAACCACAAGGGCGCTGCCGAAAATTTCGCGAAATTCGTAGAGGCCTTTGCGTCCGTTGATCCATTTCGCCGCCATGACTGCGCCTTCGGCAAAGCCCTGGCGACTTCGCGCCGTGTGAGTCAATGTGATCGTATCGGCTTCGGAATCAAAACCTATTATGTGTGTGCCAGGAATGTAACCCGCACGAGTACTGCTGACCGGCAGCGATTTGTATTCGGATTTCATTAGGCGTTCGAGCTCTATGGCAGTGCCGGACGGGGCGTCCAGCTTTCGTTTATGATGCGCCTCGTGAATAAACGGATCGTAGGTTTCAAACTTGCTGACTAAGCGCGCCGCTTCTTCGACAATCTTGAAGAACAGGTTCATCCCGATTGAAAAATTAGCGCCGTAAACCACGCCAATCGCAGACGATTGGACGATCGATCGAATCTGATCCAGATGCTGATACCATCCTGTAGTGCCGATCACCAGATTCTTTCCGATTGCGGCGCAGGCTTTGACATTGTCAATCACGGCAGTGGGCATAGAGAAATCGATGCACACATCGATATCTTTGAGTTTTTCCGCAGTGATCTCACGGCCGCCTTCGTTTTCGGCATCCAGAATTATTGGAACGTTGATCCGCTGATTTTTGGCAACTTCTTCAACAAGGTGTCCCATCTTGCCGTAGCCAAGAATTGCTATGTTCATCATGTAACCTTTGTAATCAGACTTCGTGTCTTAGCTTTCATTAAGACCAAATGCGCTCACGATCGTATAAATCAATCTCTTCAGGATCCATTGGATGCCTAGCATAACCAAGCTCATGTTGCCGTTCTTTAACCATTGTTTTTTGATTTCGCAGAGCAAACGAGAATGCCAAGTGAATAAAATCATCACGCGATATTTCGAGTTCTTTGGCTAAGCGATCCATTTCTTCAAGCGAAGATGCATTTACCGATAGTTCGACTGTAGGCATAAAATATTGTATTTGGATTAATCACTGCAACGAAAACCGATCCATAGGCTCAACCGGAGCGAAAACTTCCGCGTCATAGTTGTGAAAGAAACGTTCGTGCAGGCGAGAAACCAGATCGGCGACTTCGCGTTCATCAACAACCAGACTCAGACTGTTGCCCGGAGCACCGAAAGCGGCAAACGCAAGCTCGCTGCGTCGCAACGTGTCAAAAGCAATTGCCGATATCACCGGAGTCGACAAAAGGCCTTCACCAACGACAGTAACTATCGCCAGTTTTCTACTAATCTCAACGTCAGCGATGTCGGCGAGCTCTTCCGTCAAGGCTGTGAGATCAGACGCATCTTCGATTGCCAGGCGCAGGCCGGCCGCGAAACCGCTCAGCAAGTATATCGTTCCACCGCGAGCGGCCAATGCCTCAAGCGAACACTGAACCATCGGCAGATCAGCCATCGTGCGAGGCACGATCCGCAGCAGAGCGATCCCCTGTTTGAACGCAATCGATTTAACGACGTTGTTGCAGCGGCGACCATCTCGACTGATAACGGTGCCAATAGGCGAGCGCCGTTTCGCGTTGTAAATGTGAATCGGGATATTCCGAGTCGCGGCCGGCTGCACGGCTTTTGGGTGCAAGACCTTTGCGCCTAAATGTGTCAATTCGGCAGCTTCAGTAAATGAAATGCACCTGACCGTGAGAGCGCTGCCGACTAAATTCGGGTCGGCGGTCATTAGACCATCGACATCTTTCCAAATCTGGACTTCTTCGGCATTAAGCGCGGCGGCGGTTATCGCTGCGGTGTAGTCGGAGCCTTCAAATCCCAATGTTGTCGTAACGCCCTGCCGAGTCGATCCGATATAACCTTGAATTACCGGAACTCGACCTGATTCAATCACCGGCAGAACCTGGGATTCAAAGTTCTGATTGGTTAATTCAAAGACAGGAGTTGCTCGCGTGTGGTTATCATTGGTAATGATTATTTTCCTGACGTCGAACCAGGCCGTTGGAACGGTGCAATCTTCCAGCGCTGCAGCGATAATTATGGTCGATAGCAACTCGCCGTAGGCAGCTATTTCGTCGTGCAAAATCGGGGTCAAGGTACCAGCCTGATCGATTTTCGAAAGTGTTTGTTCAATTTCGGCAAAGCGGGTGTTCAGATCCTCGTTCGTTTTCGAGCTATCGAAATTTTTTATGACTTGACGTCCGATTTCGCGGTGATATTGCTTGAGTTCACCCAGCAGGTGAGTTGAGGCTTCTACATTGCCTTCGGCCGCATGCGCGGCTGCGGTTAATAGACGCCGAGTCGTCTTTCCCATTGCCGACACAACAACGATTGGTTGGCGATTCAATCGTTCCCGCACAATGTCGGTCAGCCGTTTGATTGCGGCGACATCTCCTACTGAGGTGCCGCCAAACTTCATCACGATCATATTTCTTTTTGGAGTGCGCCGACTTGGCGGCGCTTTGGAAGTCTTTCGGTTATAGCTCGATGCGTGTTAAAGCACTCCTTTTGGAAGGACTACCAAATCGCCGCCGGGTCGGCGCACTCCAAAATCCTATCCTATATAACCCTGTGCCTTCAGCAACTCTGCGTTCAATATGGCCGCGCCTGCTGCGCCTCGGATTGTGTTGTGACCCAGGGCTACAAATTTGTAATCAAGAATCGGACACGGTCGCAGCCTTCCGACTAACGTCGCCATTCCGTCTGCCGTGTTCACGTCAAAGCGGGGTTGCGGCCGGTCTCGCTGCTCGCAAACGATCAGCGCATCCGACGGAGCGCTGGGCAGTCCCAATTCCTGTGGCAATGACTTTAAAGTCAACACCGAGCGAACTTCATCAAGGCTTGCCTTTCGCGCGAGCTTCACCGAAACGCATTCGGTGTGACCGTCTTCGACGGCTACTCGATTGCAATGCGCGCTCACCACAAATGGCGCATAGCGAATTTCGCCATCAACATAGTCGCCGCAGATTTTTTGTGGCTCGATCTCCAACTTCTCTTCTTCATCGTTGATGAACGGAACGACATTTCCAAGTATGTCCAGCGAAGGCACTCCCGGATAACCTGCTCCGGAAACTGCCTGCATCGTTGTCACCATAACTTTCTCGACCCCGAACGTTCGATAGAGAGGCGCCAGCGCCATCGTGAGAAACATGGTCGAGCAATTTGAATTCGCGACAATCATCCCTTTCCAGTTGCTTTCGTGTTGCTGTTTTTCGATGATCCGCAAATGGTCGTGATTGATTTCGGGAATCACCAGAGGAACGTAACGATCCATTCGGTGATTCTTTGAATTGGTCAGGACAGCATAGCCAGCGCGCGCAAAAGCTTCTTCTGCTTCGCCCGCGATCGAAGAATCAAGACCTGAGAAAACAATCTTGCAATCAAGTTCTGGTACGCAGGGCTGGACCTTCTTGTTCTTAACTGCCGCGGGAATGGGAGTGTTCTGCTTCCACGGTACTGCTTCGGCGTAAGGCTTTCCTGCCGAACGATCCGAGGCCGCCAGCGCCGTGACTTCGAACCACGGGTGGTTTTCCAGCAGTTTGACAAATTTTTGACCGACTGCGCCGGTCGCCCCTAATACCCCGACTTTGATTTTGCTCATGATCTTTTCTTACAATTTGCCTCCAAACTTGAAATCAATTTTTTTCTACCAGTAATTTTTTTGTTAACGAAACGTACAAGTCAACCGATTCGGTCAATTCTCGTTTTGATATTTTTTCCGCTTCGGTGTGAGCATCCAAAATTGATCCCGGTCCCAGCAAAAACGGCTTACCCCAATTATCCAGCAATGGGATGTCCGTGGTGAACGCCATTACCCCGGTCTCGAATCCCGGCACCGCCTCCAGTAATAACGGCTCGCACTCGAAATTTGTTTTCACGGTGCCACGGGCTCCAACCGTCTTCGCTATCAAATCGCGGACCGCACCTGTGTCAGTAACAGTTCTGAGCATCAGCTCCGTGCGACCACTGTCAGGGATGACATTCGCCTGGATGCCTCCTGAGATAGTCCCGATGTTGCACGTTGTTTTGCCAAGTATGGGATGTTCCGGCAGCGCAAGCGCCCTAACATCATTTAGGATGTCCAGCAGCTTTTCGATTGCCGATTCGCCCACATGCGGATAAGCCGAATGACCACGTTTTCCAGTCGTTGTTACCTCTAGTCGCAATGCCCCCTTTGATCCCAGAGCAAGTTTGTTTTCGGTCGGCTCACCGTTGATCAAATACTTTACTGAAGCGGGCGCATTACTATTAGCGAGTCGAGCGCCGTCGCTTCCACTCTCCTCACCAGTAACGAACAGCAGACCGAGGTCTTTTATTCCACTGCTCTTCAATTCACGAGCGGCAAAAATCATCGAAGCGATAATGCCTTTAGTGTCACAAGCGCCACGGCCGAAGATGTACTCATCCGTCTCGCTGGACGAAAAGAACGGCGGCACCGTGTCCAGATGAGTCGACAGTACAACAGTCGGCGTACCCAGTGTCGCGAACAGATTGAACTTCGTCTCATCGATTGGTTGAGCCGTCACTTCAAATCCATCTTTTTCGAGGATATCGCGCACAAAGAGACCGACTTCGCGCTCGTGCCCGGTTATCGATTCCAGATCGATCAACTGTCTTGTTAGTTCGAATATGTTCATCAAGAATGAATACTATCACAATCTGATTCGCGTGTTGCTACCCGGAAGCTGAGTGAAGAAATGTTCAGGTGTGATAAAATGTTTGTGATTTAAAGGACGCATGGAGACGAATCCTAAACGTAAATATACCCTCGAAGAATATCTGGCGCTTGATCGAGAGTCGGAAGGTAGACACGAGTTCTGGAATGGGGAAATCTTCGCGATGAGCGGTGGATCGCGAAATCACGACAGGATTATGCTGAACACCACTTATGTATTCCTGAGGCAACTCGAAGGAAAAAAGTGCCATTTGTTTTCGGGCGAAATGCGGATCAATGTGCTAACGGCCCCGCCTTATCGATATTCTGATGGCAGCGTAGCCTGTGAGAAGATTGAAATAGACGAATTTCACGGTGTAGATCGGCTGCTGAACCCCATATTGATTATGGAAATCCTTTCTCCGTCGACTGAGGCTTACGATAGAGGCGACAAATTTACATTTTATAAATCGATTCCAAGTTTACGCGAGTATCTTTTAATCGCTCAGCATAGGCCGCATATAACCCACTACTTTAAGCAAAGTTCGGACAAATGGGAATACAACGAATATAATGATCTGTCAGATGTTGTAACCCTCCAATCAATAGAATGCAGATTGGCATTAAGTGACGTCTGCAAAGATGTTGAATTCAAAGCGCAATTGCCAGGCTTAAGATCCACTGAGTAACCGTGGATGCTACCGATAAGATCGTTTAGTTCGTCTACTGACTTGTTGCCAAACACATAAGCTTCAATCAGGATGTGGCAATGAAACTTAAAGATAAGGTCGCAATCATAACCGGCGGCGGAACTGGAATCGGTAGAGCCATTGCCGAGCTTTTCGCCACCGAAGGTGCCAGTGTTGTCATTACAGGCCGAAGACCGGAAATGATCAACGAAGTGCAAGGTGGCATTACTGCTTCGGGCGGCAAATGTCTTGCGATCCCAGCCGACATATCTAACGACAAAGACCATGAAAAGTTAATTGAGCAAACTCTGAAGGCTTTTGGCAAACTTCACATACTCGTCAATAATGCAGGAGTTCTTACTGTAGGATCAGTTACAGAAACCGATGCTGAGATGGCCGACCAGGTCTTTGCAATTAATGTCCGAGGAGTCTTTCATCTTTGCCGACTTGCGCTACCAGAGATCGAACGCAGCGGCGGCGGTTCGATAATTAACATCTCTTCGACTTTAGGCGAAAAGGTTGTTCCCGCATTTACGGTTTACAGCGCAAGCAAAGCCGCACTGAACATGATGAGCAAGAGCATGGCGCTTGATTACGCATCCAAAGGAATTCGAGTAAACATAATCAGTCCCGGTGTTGTTGATACGCCCATTCATGCGGCTCGGAAAATTGACGATATGGAGGCTTGGGAAAAGCAGTTTGCTGCTATGCATCCGCTAGGACGAATTGGAAAGCCAATTGATATCGCAAAGGCCGCGCTGTTTCTAGCCAGCGACGATGCTTCATGGATAACCGGCGCAAACCTTCACGTCGATGGCGGGATAAATCTCACGTGATTTCAGTTGGCCGCAGGGCCACGGGTGTAGCTCAAGTTGTTGGGCGCAAGATGTTTCAAAGCGTCGTTCACGAGGCTTTCCCGGAGAGTTGTCAGACCGGCTGTTTTAGAGCCGGGAAAGTGAGGCCACAACCAGTCTAGCGCGTTTCAACGCTCTTCTGGATCGGCTTTGGCCGCGACACATAGCTAAAGCAGTCTAAAGTAAGGACGCTGAAAGCGCCCTCAGAGAATTTCCGGCCCGGCAACCACGCCGTAAAACGGTGTGTCTAATAACCCTTCGGGAAAGCTGCCTGAAAGGCAGCTGCAAGAAAAGGATCATACCACCCAAAAGTTTGAACCACGCCCTAGGGCCACATTTGGTTTGACTTGGCTAATGAATGGCATTATCTTTTTATTTCCCTTTATTAAGGGAGGTAATGATTATGCGTCACCACACCCTTACAAGTAATTCCTGATGGCTTTTCCGCCGCTTTAAGCCTTGAGGCAAGGTTTTCAAACAGACATAAAAAGAGATTGCTCTTACACAGGGATAGTTCGTTCGGATAAACCTCGCCTGACTTCAGAACGTCTGCTTCAACCGCAGGTTGAGTAGGATTTTGTCGCGAATCGTGTGTCGATCCGCATAATCAAACGTGAATTATGATACTGAAGGATTTTATTAGCGAAGCGCTCTGCGAGCCCACGGACTTCAAAGGTTACAATATCAGCCGCAAGCTCTCAGAGCTATACAAAAACCGAGCAATTGTCGAAGGCGAGTCGTACAGCTTCAATCTGGCCGCATACGAAAAGGCCGGACAGTGCTCGATTGTCAATGAATCATCCGTCCATAACCAGGTTACAACCGGGTGGGAAGGGGTCGGCAAAAAACTGTCTCTTGAACGAGAGAACACCTGGCTCAATGTTTTGTGGCGCGGTGAATTGCTGGATGTCGTTTTTGTCTCGTGGTATGAGGGCAGTTGTAAGACCCGTTATCACTGGATAATCGCGGACACGGAAACGATCGCAAAGGACTTCTTCCAGGCAGTCTGTGACTGGGACGCCGAGGTGCGCGGTGAAATCCTGGTTTATGAAGATAGTTACTGGAATAAGAACGAAGAATTATTCGCAGCGATCAAGCGAGCAACGCTCGATAACCTGATTCTAAGTCCGAATTTGAAAGAAGAGATCAAATCGGATTTCGAGCGGTTCTTTGCGTCCCGTGAACTCTACGAAAAATACGGAATTCCGTGGAAACGCGGAGTCCTGCTGATAGGTCCACCCGGCAATGGCAAGACGCACACTGTAAAAGCGCTGATCAATCATTTGAAACAGCCGTGCCTTTACGTCAAGAACTTTTACTCGTCGTATGGCGCTGAATACAGCATGAAGAGATTGTTCCAAAGGGCTCGTCAAACTACTCCGTGCATTGTGGTGATGGAGGATATGGATTCGCTCGTAGACGGCAGGAACCGATCTTATTTCTTGAACGAAATGGATGGGTTTGCAGCCAACACGGGAGTCGTGGTTCTTGCGACGACGAACCACCCGGAAAAACTGGATCCGGCCATTTTGGACAGGCCGAGCCGTTTCGACAGGAAGTACTATTTCAATCTTCCTGCAGCAGATGAGCGGGCGTCCTATCTGTCGACCTGGAACAATTCTTTGCAAAAAGATTTACAGTTATCGGCAAAGGGAATAGCTAAGGTGACTGGCAAAACCGAAGGCTTCTCCTTTGCTTATTTGAAGGAATTGATGCTCTCTTCAATGATGGAATGGATGTCATCTTCGAATCCGATTGCAATGGACAAAGTTGCGGCGAAAAGAGCAGCGATACTTCGCGAACAGATGAGCAAGGCGGCCAAATCAAAAGACGATTCGGCAAAGAAATAGATGATCGGCATTGCCACCTGAGTATAATGAAGTCAGGTGGCAATGGATCAGATGACGACAACAAATACAAAACCGGGGCCGGTGCTCCTCTATGACGGCGTCTGCGGGTTTTGCAACAAGACTATTCAGACCATATTGAAGAACGACCAAAAAGGAACTCTGCGATTTGCTGCTTTGCAGAGCGATTACGGTCAATCTGTCATCGCGCGTCATCAGGAACTTAAAAGTGTAGATTCAGTGGTATGGGTTGAATCGGACGGAAATGGCGGCGAAAAAGTCTCTATTCGTTCGCGCGCGGCGTTGAAGGTAATGAATTACCTGGGCGGGATTTGGAAGCTGTTTCTGGTCTTCTACATCGTGCCGGCGCCGATCAGAGACATCTTCTACAATCTGATTGCGAAATATCGCTACAGGTTTTTCGGGAAGTACGATACCTGCCTCCTGCCCGACAAACAGGTCCGCGCCAGATTCATTGATGCTGGCTGATTGTCGGTTTATCTTGACACTGACCTAACAGCTAGATAGTTTCTTCCTACCAAACTTACCGTCCAAGTCAAGAGGTTTCGCCATGAATAAACGCTTATTGCTGCTGGTTATTGTCTTTTTATTCTGCTTGCCGGTTGCTGCGGCCGACAAACGCGTTCCGACAATCGATGAGCTTATCAGCCTGCAAAGCCCTTCCGGCGCACGCATTTCTCCGGATGGTCATTTTGTCGTTTACACCGTTCAACAAACAAACTGGGCAGATAACAGTTATGACAGCCAAATCTGGCTGGCAAATACTCAAACAGGCGAAATCATAAAACTGACTAGCTCAAAGAAAAATAACTCCAACCCTCTATGGTCACCTGACGGACGATTGCTGGCTTTCATCTCTGATCGCGACGGTAAACGCCAGATATATTTGATTTCGCCGATGGGCGGCGAAGCTCGCCCGATAACCAAAGTCGAGACCGGAGTCGCTTCGTTTCAATGGTCACCGGACGGATCGCGCATCGCGTTTGTAATGGCCGATCCTGAAACCAAGGAAACGAAGGATCGCAAAGAGAAATATTCCGATTACGAGATGATCCAGCACGATTACAACATGACCCATCTGTGGGTTGTGGATGTAAACGGCGGCGAGCCGAAACGGCTCACTCAAGGACACCAGTTCACAGTCGGCGCGTTTTCGTGGTCGCCTGATGGGCGACGCATTGCCTTTGACGCGCGGATCAATCCCGATCTCTCGTTTTCAGATACTGCCGATATCTACGTTTACAATTTCACCGACAATTCGATGAAGAAGATCGTGGATCAGCCAGGACCGGACACAAACCCCGAGTGGTCGCCGGACGGGAAACAGATAATTTTCAACACGGCGATGGGAAAATCGGACTTCTTTTTCAGGAATACGTATCTGGCTGTTGTTCCGGCCGAGGGTGGAACTATCTCGAACGTGACGCAGGAATTTGACGAGAATGCTTCGTTTGTAAACTGGACTGCGGATGGCATCTATTTCACTGGCGCGCAGAAGACTGCGGCACATATTTTTCGCGTTGATCCGAAGAAGCTGACGATCGAGCGCATCAGCGGACCGGAAAACTCTGCGTTCTCTTCATTCACTTTTACTGGCGACTTTAAACAGATGGCATTCATCGAAGCTGATTCAACTCATTATCCGGAAATTTATACATCCACGGTCAAGCCATTTGCCCCGAAGAAATTGACCGATTTTGCGGCTCAGCTGAAAGATTTCAAACTGGCAACGCGCGAGATGATCTCGTGGAAAAGCACCGACGGTACCGTGATTGAAGGCGCATTGATGAAACCGGCCGATTTCGATCCGACGAAGAAATACCCATTGCTGGTTGTCATTCACGGTGGGCCGACCGGAACTTCGCGGGCAATCCCCGGCGGAGATCGGTACTATCCGAAAGAAATTTGGGCGGCCAGAGGCGCATTGATCCTCGAACCGAACTATCGCGGAAGCGCCGGCTACGGCGAAAAGTTTCGCGGTCTCAACGTACGTAACCTGGGTGTCGGTGATTATTGGGATGTGATCAGTGGTGTTGACTACTTAATCGCAAAGGGATGGGCGGATAAAGATCGCGTCGGAGCTATGGGCTGGAGCCAGGGCGGCTACATATCGGCGTACATCACGACAAACAGCGACCGCTTCAAGGCAGTCTCGGTAGGCGCGGGAATCTCCGATTGGATCACTTACTATGTGAATACCGATATTCATCCGTTCACGCGCCATTATCTGCAGTCCACGCCGTGGGATGATATGGAGATTTATCGAAAGACTTCTCCTATGACAAACATCAAGAACGCCAAAACTCCGACTATGATCCAACACGGGGAGTTAGACCGCCGTGTGCCCATCGCAAATGCGTTTGAGCTTTTCCAAGGTCTTCAGGATGTCGGAGTAGCGGTTCGTTTCTATATGTATAAAGGATTCGGTCATGGCATCGATAAACCCAAATCCAACCGCGCCGTAATGGAGCACAACCTGAACTGGTTCAACCATTACATCTGGGGCGATCCCGATGCAGAAGCTTCAAAATAGAATCTGAAATACGGACTCAGATTCCAGCGCAAGCCTACTGCCGATTGAAGACATAGATGTTCGGCTTGCTCCTTCCGACTTGATGAATGGTCCTGGTTAAGATCTTGTCGTCGGCAGAGAGCTTCAGTTCCTCAGTGGCGATGACCTTTCCGTTCATCTTGTCGGTAATTTCAAGACTGCGGTCGTCCATGCGGCGCCCCGATATCGTGCCATCAGGGCCGATGGCAGGGCTTGCGTAATCTTTCCCATCGAATTTTAACTTCCTGCTTGCTCCGATTTGGAGTCCGCTGTTCTCGAATGGCTGGATCTTCATTTCGAAGGCGGTAATCCCCTCCTGGACCGTGCTTTCCCAGGTTCCGGCAAAGCCTGACGTTCCCGCAGTTCGCTGATACACGTAGTTGATGGTCAATGGCGACCCGTTCGGCTGCGGAGTCGTGAAGGAGTCGCGGAGGGTGTTGCCATCTTCAGAAAGTTTCCAAATTGCCGTAATAACTTCGCGACCATCTTGTTTTCGCACAACTTTCCAGGTGTGGGCATCCTGAATGGCGACAGAAAAGGTGGTTCCGTTGAGGCCAGGCTGATCAGTTCCGTCGGCCACAATTGACTCACTATTAGTGCCATCGAATATGAAGCTGAATTTATTCGCGCCGGCAGCAGTAACTTTCATTTCATCGACAAGCTGGGTTTTGGATGGATCAAGCTTCCAATTGCCTAAGAACGGGTCAGTTGCTGCCCAGCACAAACTGCATGACAAGTAAATAAGTATCAGAGCTGTAAAAGAACGTTTCATCATCAAGGCTCCTTAAATATCATGCGGCCAAGCTGATGTAACAAGCACGAAACATATAACCCGAAAAGCTCCGGAGCGTCAATCGAGAGTCTGCTGATAATGCGATTCAAGTTTTTGGGATCATCGGAAGAGGTGGCGCAGACATTCAATCTGCGCTAGTTAAGGCTCGCTCTAATTGAGGAATGATCGGTACCAAAACGGGCGCAGACTGAATGTCTGCGCCACTTTTATTCGCTCAGACATGATCATCAAGGGATCATCGATTTCGTGCGGACCTTGAATTTGTTCTCGAATGCGGTAACCAGCAGCCTTCGCTGCTTCATCGAGTTCACTCCGGCCGGGCTGTAGCTGAGCTGATACCAGCCGTGCCGCATCTCTTCTGAGATTTCTTTTGAAGCTTTGTCAATATCCTGAACGCTGTAGGCTTTTCCGCCCGTACCTTCGGTCAGTTGCTGGATCGCTTCGACTGGTTTCGGTCCCGATCTGCGGGAAACGCCGAGAGTCCGATCCGACACCTGAATGGCGTAAACAACTATGTTGTCGTCCTGGAGTTTGGCAAGAACGTCTTCGAATTTGACCTGGCTATCTCGATCGTAGCCGTCAGAGATCAGGACGATCACACGCTTTCCGCTGCCAATCTCCTTCAATAGTGCGTCGTCCAAAGTCGCACTGATTGCGTCGAAAAGCCGCGGCATTCCTTCTTTTTTAAAGCGCTTTGTGGCATCACGGAGCTTGTTCGCGTCTTTTGTGAATGGTTGAAGAACCTCGGCGGATTCTGCATAGGCTATTACCATCGCTTCGTCGTCGCCGTAGAGCTCGCTCAAAACCTTGTGCGCCAACGGTCCAATGGCGTTTACTTCCAGTTTTAAGCTGGCGGTATTATCGACCAGCAACACGACGTGCGCGGCGGAATGGTCGGCAGTGACGTTGTCGATCGATTGCTCGACTCCACCGTCGAATAAAGCGAGATCTTCTTTGGTCACTTCCTGATCCGCGCTGTTTGCGTTACCGGGAAAATTGATTATCAGGTTCAGAGTAGTCTTCCTGAATTCAGTCGACCGTCCGGATTGACGGGAAATGCAGGGAACAGCAAGGGCTGTTAAAACTATTGCCGCAAGGACTAAACGGCTTTTCATACACGCTCACCAACTCACGAATTCGACATGATTTGCGAAATATGGAGTGCGGTAACTTGTTACCGCTTTAGTATGCGGCGACTTGTCGCCGCAACATGTAGCGTGGGCATCTTGCCCGCGCATTTACCAATAAAAGCCCCGGGCAGGATGCCCGTGCTACATCAAGAGCCGACAAATCGGCTCAGGCCAAAGCTGTGACAAGTCACAGCACTCCACACTCACCGCCTATTATTGGTCGTACTAATCTCATTTTCGCAATAACCTGCCGGTCGCCTGAGGCGCTCTTTCCTGAGGACAAATCAGAGTTTAGCACCCGACCGATGAAAAGCAAAAACCGGCGCGATGGCCGGTTTTGCGGTTGTGATCTGGAATTTCTTTCGAGTCAATCATCGGACTTGCTCGATTTGCTGCTGTCGCTGGTTTTTGTTTCCGATTTCGATTCGGTTTTTTCGGTCTTCTCGGTTTTATCGGTCTTCGCTGATTTTGAGCCGGACTTAGCGTAATCGGTGACGTACCATCCGCCGCCTTTCAGTTGAAAGCTGGTCTGGGAAATCACCTTTTCCAATTTGCCGCGACAGTCCGGGCAGCGCTTGAGCGGGGCATCGCTCATTTTCTGCATCACTTCCAGATGCTTACCGCATTTATCGCAAACATATTCGTAGATCGGCATAACCTACTGTCTCCTCCTGGCAAATATTGAACAACTATCGGGCCAAAAACTGTAGCATGGCTGCTTTTCAAAGTTCAAGTCTCGCTTTCGCAAGCGAATGCCTCCGGCAGCGCACCGGATGCCAGGAAACACTCTATGGCAGGCTAAACTTAGAATGTCCTTGGCATTAATATTTGAAATATCCATCTAACATTTAGCTCTAACTTGCTCTCACTGCCGTCCTTGCGTAGAAACTCGCAACCTTTCCAGCCTCTTCGGCTATCTTCCGGCGCAGAGTCTCCGGCGACAATACCTCTGCCATTGAGCCGAACGACAACAACCACGCAGTCATCTCGTCCAGTTTGTCGACCATAAAGCTCATTATCACGTACTCGCCGTCAGCCGACTCGGTTACCGTTCCCCAACTGAACCATCGACGAGCCCATTTCGCCCCCGTCGGAGTCAACCGGACTCGGACTTCGTGGATGCCTTCGAAATGCTTGGTGCGCCGCAGGTACTCTTCCAGTTTGTATTGTTCGCGCAGGATAAAGGTCTCTTCGGTGATCGTCAGGCGCTTTATTCGGTCCAGGCGGAAATCGCGGATGTCTTCGCGCAATCTGCAATAGCCGATCAGATGCCAGTTGCGCCCGTAATAGACCAGCCACATCGGCTCGACCATCCGCAAGGTCGGCTCGTCCGAAGTCTGCGCATGATAATTCAACCGCAGGATTCGCTGGGCAACGATCGATTCCTTTATCTGGTTCAGATGGTTAACGTTGACACCGGTGTTTTCGCCGTCGTTTTTATAGAACTTTACGTGGACGGCGCGTTTGAATTTGTTCAGCTCCTCAAGAGTATTGTTTGGCAGGATCGCTTCGATCTTTGCCATCGCCGTGTTCAGGTCGGCGCGAACGCTGGCGTCGGTCTGCTGCAAAGCGAATTGGTTCGCCAGAAAGAGCGCTGCGGCTTCGTCTGACGTAAACGCAACTGGAGGAAGGTAATAACCTTCCATCAGCTCGTAGCCCTTTCCTGGCAGCGATACAATCGGCACACCCGCCTCGGAAATTGCCTGGATGTCACGGTAAACGGTGCGCTTGCAAATCTCGAAATGGGCAGCAAGCTGTTCGGCGGTGTAACTTTTCCCTGCCTGAAGCAGCAGGATATAGCCAAGTTGACGATCTGTTTTTTTCATTGCCGTCCTCCGGCAAATCTGGATTCCAAACAGGATTTACCACAGAGGACGCAGAGGTCGCAGAGTAGAAATCATAAAATCTCCGTGTCCTCTGCGTCCTCTGTGGTTAGCCATCTCTTAACGCTTGGCGAAAATTAAGCGAAACTCCGGAGATAGTCAAGCAAAACTGTATGATACTCAGAAAATATCAGCAAGGAAATAAAACAGTAGTCGTGGGGTCAGGCATCGGTGCTGTTTGTGACATCGGTTGACCAAACTCAGCGTTGTAACCCTCCTGTCACGCCAGGTGTCACAGCGCAACAAACTGCCGTTAAAAGACTTAATGAAATCGTGACAGTGTGACACCAGTTGGCCAAACTCTCTGGTTCCACAGTACAAGCATTAGTTTGCCTCTTTCGAAAACAGCAGTCTAAAGGCTGCACTTCGAACTCGCTGAACTTCCCGAATTGGACTGGGGCTTGCTTTCTGATTTAGCAATGAGATAAGAAATCTGAGTGAATATTTATAAAATATTGCATAAGAAACTTGACAACAATACACTCAGGCTTTAAAATCCTTCTTACTTAATTTGCAATTGTAGCCAGATTAATTGGAGGCTTTGAAAATATGAGCAAAATCATAGGCATAGACTTGGGAACAACCAACTCTGTGGTTGCAGTGATGGAAGGCGGCGAGCCCGTTGTGATAACCAACGCCGAAGGCGCGCGCACTACCCCATCCGTAGTCGGATTTACAAAGGATGGTAATCGGTTGGTTGGCCAAGTTGCCAAACGCCAGGCGGTAACCAATCCGGAGAACACCGTTTACTCGATCAAACGCTTTATGGGGCGCAAATTCAACGAAGTAAACGAAGAAATGAAGATGGTGCCGTACAAGGTATCGCAGGCTCCGAACGGCGATGTCAGGGTTATCGCCGGCGACAAGGAATATACGCCGCCGGAAGTTTCCGCGATGATCTTGCAGAAGTTAAAGCAGGCGGCGGAAGACTACCTGGGACAGAAAGTCGACAAGGCGGTTATCACGGTTCCTGCTTATTTTAATGACTCGCAGCGCCAGGCGACAAAGGACGCCGGAAAGATCGCCGGTCTGGAAGTGATGCGAATCGTCAACGAGCCTACGGCTGCGGCTCTGGCGTATGGACTGGATAAGAAAAAGGACGAGACCATAGCGGTATTCGACTTTGGCGGCGGCACATTTGATATATCGATCCTGGAAGTCGGTGAAGGCGTTGTCGAAGTGAAATCGACCAACGGCGATACTCACCTGGGCGGCGACAACATCGACCAGAGAATTATCGACTGGATTATCGACGAATTTAAGAAGGACCAGGGCATCGACCTCTCGAACGACAAGATGGCTCTGCAGCGACTGAAGGAAGCGGCGGAAAAGGCTAAGATCGAGCTTTCGTCAACAATGGAAAGTGAGATCAACCTGCCGTTTATAACCGCGGATCAATCAGGTCCGAAGCACCTGGTGATGAAACTGACTCGCGCGAAGTTCGAGCAGTTAGTAGACGACATTCTTCGCAGAACGCTGGAGCCCTGCAAGCGAGCCCTGGAAGACGCCGGAGTAAAGGCGAGCCAGATCGATGAAGTAGTGCTGGTCGGCGGTTCGACTCGAATCCCGAAGGTCCAGACCCTGGTGAAAGAACTTTTCGGCAAAGAGCCCCACAAGGGCGTTAACCCGGACGAAGTCGTTGCAGTCGGCGCTGCCATTCAGGCAGGCGTTCTGGCAGGCGACGTAAAGGATCTGTTGCTGCTGGACGTTACTCCGCTGAGCCTTGGCATTGAAACCCTGGGCGGCGTGGCGACGAAACTGATCGATCGCAACACGACGATTCCGACTCGCAAGTCGGAGATCTTCTCGACCGCATCGGATAGTCAGACCAGCGTCGAGGTTCACGTGATTCAGGGCGAACGACCGATGGCGCGCGATAACCGCACGCTGGGCAAGTTCCACCTGGTAGGTATTCCGCCCGCACCGCGAGGCATGCCGCAGATCGAAGTCACATTCGACATCGACGCCAATGGCATCGTGAATGTGTCGGCGAAAGACCTTGGAACCGGTCGCGAACAGAAGATCACCATCACTTCTTCGTCGGGTCTGTCGAAGGAAGAGATCGACAAGATGATGCGCGAAGCCGAAGCGAACGCTTCCGAGGACCAGAAACGCCGCGAAGCAATCGAGGCTCGCAACAAGCTCGACTCGTTGATCTACTCGACTGAAAAGACGTTGAGCGATTTCGGTGACAAGCTGAACGAGGCGACCAAGACGGAAGTCCAGGGTGCTTTGGCGGATGCCAAGTCCAAACTGGACAGCAACGATGCAACGATCATCAATCAGGCGTTCGACACGTTGACTCGTTCCTCGCATAAGCTGGCCGAAGTAATGTACGGACAGGCTCAGCAGGCGGGAGCGGGCGGCGGAGAAACTGGCGGCGGCAGCACAAGTGGCGGCGGTCAACAGTCATCCGGCGGCGGCGCGAAATCGAGCGATGACGTTATCGACGCCGAATACGTGGACGTCGACGACAAGAAGTAATTCGAAACAGGTGGCCGGGGATCGGTGGTCAGGGGTCGGTGGCGCGGTGGTCGGAGATCAGCCCTGATCATTATCCCTGCCCATGGACTAGTTCTTAACTGACCCCTGATCACCGACCACCGCCCACTGCTATGATGAATCGGCGGAAACTACTGAATGAACTCGCTGCTCTACAGGAGCGGCTGAACGAGATGTTTAGCGATCAGTTCCGTCACGAGGCGATCGCTGCCGGGACGTGGTCTCCGCCGATTGATATTTACGAAACGACCGACGACATCGTCGTAACCGCCGAATTACCGGGAATCAAGAGAGAAGATATCGAGGTTACGGTAGTCGGAGACAAACTATTGTTACGAGGAAGTCGTGTGCGAGAGCGCGATTCGGACGGCGAACAGTTCCATCGAATGGAACGGCAGTATGGATCGTTTTACCGATCGTTCAATCTGCCGCAGGCGGTCGATTCAGATGCGATAAACGCTCGACTGGCACAAGGCGTGTTATACGTGACATTGCCGAAACGCCCCATTGGAAAAACCGAGCGAATTGAAATCAGCGACTAATTACAAACAATGGCATCACGCGACGATTATTACAAAACGCTGGGAGTCGACAAGGGGGCAAAGGCCGAGGATATCAAAAAGGCCTATCGTCGTCTCGCGCGAAAATACCATCCGGACGTAAATCCTGGCGATAAAAGCGCAGAAGAGAAGTTCAAAAAAATCTCTGAGGCGTTTGACGTCCTGTCCGATCCAAAGAAACGCAAGATCTATGACGAGTACGGTTCGTACTCCGACAACTTTGTCGAAGGAGCGGCCGGACAACAGGCTGGAGGATTTAACTTCAGCGGATTCGATTTCGGCGGCGGAAGTTTCAGCGATATATTCAGCAGCCTGTTTGGTGGTGGTGGACGCGCCACGGAACCGCCAAGACCGCGCGCGCAGCGAGGAGCGGATATCGAGTATCCGTTGTCACTCAGTTTTGAAGATGCCATAAAAGGGATAACGGCAACGATTACGATCACGCGCAGCGAGACCTGCAACAAATGCAACGGCGCGGGTGATCTGGGCGGGGCTCTTACCTCCTGTCCCACCTGCAAAGGCAGTGGACAAATCGTCAACCAAAGCGGCCGCATGCGAATGAATATACCTTGTCCGGATTGCGGCGGCACGGGGAAACGGCGTCAGCCTTGCGACAAATGCCGTGGAACAGGGCGATTGCCGCAGTCCGAAAATGTCAAAGTGCGAATTCCGGCGGGCGTCGATACCGGATCGAGGGTTCGCGTGGCCGGAAAAGGCGAAGCAGGCGTCCTGGGTGGCGCACCAGGCGATTTGTACATAATAACCAACGTTACGGCGCATGCTTTCTTCACACGTAAAGGCGATAACATTTATTGCACCATTCCGATTACCGTGCCGGAAGCAGCATTGGGAGCGAAGATCGAGGTGCCGACGATTGACGGCAAGGCTCAGTTGCGGATTCCACCGGGAACTCAGTCGGGTCAGAAATTCCGTATGCGCGAGAAAGGCGCTCCGAGCCTGCGTGGAAACGTACGGGGCGATCAATATGTCGAAGTGAAGATTACTCTGCCGAAGATCGTGAGCGAGGATACGAAAGAGATTCTCCGTCAATTTGCCAAGATGAATCCGGAGAATCCGCGAGCCGCGATGGGGTTGGAGTGATGTAGCGCAGGCTTCCAGCCTGCGCTACCGCAGGAAGACAGGGCGTAAATTCAGAGTGAGATGCTAAGGGAGGGGCGCAGGCTGGAAGCCTGCGCTACATGGGAATGAACCGCAAGCCAAAGGGATACACAATCAGCACAGTAGCCAGTATGTACGGCGTGCATGAGCAAACCCTCAGGCTTTACGAGCGCGAGGGTCTGATCAAACCGTCACGAAGCGGCGGCAATACTCGTTATTACACGGACGAAGATCTGGAACGGCTGGAACTTATCCTAAATCTCACCCGCGATATGGGAGTCAACCTGGCCGGCATCGAGATCATATTGAACATGCGCGAAAAGATGGACGAGATGCAGCGCGAGTTTAAGCGGTTTTTTGATTTTGTTTCGCAGTACCTAGCGCAGGATCCGATCAGCGGATCGGATCAATTCAAGAATGCGCTTGTCAGAGTGCGCCCTCCACAACCGATGGTTCGTCCGGAACCAAAACCTGAAGAGGAGCCGAAACCTCGCAAAAGGGTTTCTTCGCGGTGACTTCTCTAATGCGCTGAGTTCAAACAAGTCTCCGTTCTTTAGATATCACTACCTTGGTCTTTGCGATAGTGATTAGCAAACGCAAGGCATCGTTAACAGTATCGCTGGCCGGAAAAGCCTCGGCAACTTCCGGAGCTAATAAGTTTGCGGTTTCTTTGAAGTAGTTGATTTCTTCATTTATCGTGGCCTTTCTTGCTGAAATGATGCGGATGACTTCATCTGTTTCCGTATGGACAATCACAATTACCCGACCATTGAGTAATCCCACCGTTACAAAGCGCGTCTCTCCAAATCAAACCTGTCATCGAGGATGGTGACGGTCTCACATTCGAACACCTCTTCAACATCGACAACGTCAATGCCATGGCTGAGGATATTTGACTGGCGTTTGACCTCATCCCATTCATAACGCATTAATAAAGGCGTAACTACAATTTGTAACTACGTAAAGACCGATCTTATTTAAGAATTCTCACAAATAAAACAGGGCGCGCAAACGGAATATCAATGCGCGCCTGTTAGTTGAAATAAGCGTAAAGACAAAAATCAACTTGCTGCGGCCTTGGCTACTTTCGGTTCTTCGATCTTTGTTTCAACCCGAGGTTCGCCGGCAAGCTGCGAATATGCAAAGCCCGCGATTGCCGCTCCAACTATTGGCGCAACCCAGAACAGCCAAAGCTGCGAAATCGCCCAGCCACCAGCGAAAAGTGCGGGACCGGTGCTTCGAGCCGGATTTACCGATGTGTTCGTAACCGGAATGCTGATCAAATGAATTAATGTGAGACCGAGTCCGATTGCGATTGGCGCAAGGCCACTCGGCGCTCGCTTATCGGTTGAACCAAGGATGATCATCAGGAACATGAAAGTAAAAACAACTTCCGCAGTCAGGCAGGCCGCGAGTGAATAACCGCCTGGAGAATGCGCGGCATAACCATTCGAAGCGAACCCACCGGCTACACTGAAACCGGCTTTTCCACTGGCGATCACAAACAACACGCCAGCGCCCGCGATTGCGCCTATAACCTGGGCGAGGATGTAAGGGATTAGATCAGACGCAGGAAATCTCTTGCCAGCCCATAAACCAATCGAGACCGCTGGATTGAGGTGACAACCCGAAATGTGTCCGATTGCGTACGCCATCGTTAATACAGTCAGACCAAATGCGAGCGCAACTCCGACAAAACCGATTCCGAGTGTTGGAAACGCAGCGGCCAGAACAGCGGCGCCACAGCCTCCGAGTACAAGCCAGAAAGTGCCAAGGAATTCCGCCGTAACTCTCCGAGTTATTGACATAACATCCTCCTTCTGAGTTTTGGTTAATTTGTTAACAAAATCGTCTCAGGAAAATATCTGAGAAGACCGGGGTGGAACGTCTCCTATTATCTGTATTTATTGCGCAATTACGTCGGACGGCGTCCGCATTATGGGCAGGAGAACGTGATTTTGCAAATCAAATTCTTGAGCGCTTTTGCGTAGAAACGCTTTACGCGGGCACGCACACAACAGGAATCTTCGTGCCGCGGATTACCTTGTCAGTCGTGCTGCCGAAGAAGAGCTCTTGAACCGGCGATGTGTCGCCTCGAATTCCCATCACGACGAGGCTGAAATCGAGGTCCTTTGAGATTCTCAGAATCTCAACAAACGGCAAGCCCACGACGATCATTTTATTGAACTTTCCGTCTGGACCTTTTCTCTCGTCCAGAATCTCATCAATAGCCGCATCGGCCTGGGCTCGCATCTTCTCGACCGCGTCACTGCTCTTGCCGAGTCCGCTTTTCTCGAAACGCTCCGCCAGTTCAGTGTCCACTACATGAAGAAGATATATCTCGCCTTCAGGCTCGAGCAGCGTCGTCGCATAGTCGAGCGCTTTCAAAGATGAAGGAGAGAAATCGATTGGGACTAAAATGTCGCTCACCTTCATAATCACCTCGCGTTCAAGAAGCCGTTTCCTGATGGGTCATTCTCGCCTCATTCAGGTGCCGGGTTAATCGCGTTAACAACTCTTCGTCGGTTGAGGCATTGCTGAGCCAGGCGTCCGCTCCATGCAGGCTTTCAGGCTCACCGCAATTCCAGGCAGCCTCGTGCAGTTCGCTGGCAAAGATTATGCGCGCATCCTTCAAACGTTCTTTTGAGCGGATGTAATCGCAAATCTCGAAACAGTATACGTTCTCGATGCCCGTGCCGATTATCGCCGCGTCAGGAGTGAAATCCTCCAAACGGTCAATCGCAAACCTGCCGTCATCCGCAACAACAGTTTCCAGATTTGTCTCAACTCGATTCAGAGCATTGAGGATCCGCTGGCGAAACGGATTCGGCGCGTCGGCGATCAGTACTTTCAGCGGAGGCAGCGGCGCTTCTACAGCAGTTTGGTCTGAGCCATTTGCGGAAGCCGAGTCAGCAACCTCCTGCGCAGCGGGGTGAGACTCTGTCGATTCGTTCGTATCGTCGAGATCGATCTCCTTCAGTTTGGGCAGTTCCGGTGGAGTAACGACCGGCGGTTCAGTCCTGGCCGCCGTGATCGCAACGCTGAACCAGCTCCTGCATGTGGGACAGCGCAACAGAACTCTGCCACCCTGAACCTGGCGTTCATTTATCGTATAACCCGTTGCGCATTTGGAACAATTGACAATCATAGTTTCGAATCCGCGCGCTCACCGCCGTTCGGAAATAATAAAACTAAACAGCCCATTAGGATAGCAAATCATTGATGAGGAATGCACGGGTCAACCATGGCGAATATGCAAATGCTCGAATACGACCTTGTCTGCGTGTCTCTGTTCTGACTCTACGGAACAAGTCATGCGCTTGTATACCGTCGGGGACTCGTGCGATACTCGGTAGGTAAGTTTCACTTACTATCATTCAATTCTGGTCGTCAGTCAACAACTAATACGAGGAGATAAAATTGATGAGATTCCCCTTATCAAGCAGAGCAGGCTCCATCTGTTTGTCTTGCGTTCTAGTCTTGATCTTGCTTCGAATTTCTCCAGTGATGGCTCAAACAAGTGCTACGGTTGGGTTTACGATCAGCCCATCGATCTTTTCCGAAGGACAATCCAGCAGCGCATTGCTTTGTATGACTCCGCTCTCTACGGCCGGCACGCTGTCGTTCAGTCAGAATGACGTAATCGGTTTCCAGTTCGATACTACCATTGGATCTGTCACTGCGGTCGATTCCTCTGTTCTGGTGCATTCATCCACGCTATCGTCCAGCGACTTTCAGACACACCTGAACGCTGCGAATAACAACAAACTGACTATTACCTATACCAATGCCAACACCAAGCAGTTTGCGTATTCGGACACGGTATGCGCCAAGGTCACCTTTACGGCCGGACAGACCGTAGGCTCTGCTCTGGTCAAATATTCGTCAAAATTTACCGGTCTGGCGGGTGTCGTGGGCAACCTGCCGTATTTGACCGTATCGGTCGTTGACTTTGCGACTGGCCCCGCCGGGCCAAAAGGCGACACAGGTGATAAAGGAGACAAAGGCGACAAGGGAGATAAGGGCGACACAGGTGCGGCCGGAACAACGCCCGATCTGACATCTATATTATCGCGATTGACTGTTCTTGAGCAGAATTCAAGCAGAGCTTACGTTGCAAATACGTCGGACAATACTGTGTCAGTAATAGACGCGTCTTCCAGCACTGTTCTCACGACCATAACGGCCGGTTCAGAACCCCAGGGTGTGGCAGTGAATGCGACAGGAACTCGCGCCTATGTTTCTAACTTCCTCGGTAACAGCGTATCGGTGATCGATACTGCCACCAACCTCGTCATCGCTACAGTGCCCGTCGGCAGCCGTCCAAATCCTTTGGTGGTTAATCCTGCGGGAACTCGCGTCTACGTTGGTAACTCTTTTGATAGCAGTGTGTCAGTAATAGATACATCTACCAATACCGTGGTGGCGACTGTGACAGTGGGAGATCTTCCGGACAGCCTGGCAATCAATCCCGCGGGAACACGCGTTTACGTCGCTAACGATGGGCCTTCCCAAAACATATCGGTAATAGATACAAGCACCAATACAGTAATCGCTTCTGTGCCAATCGCAAGCGGTCCGGAGGCTCTCGCTATTGATGCGACGGGAACCTACCTCTATGTAGGTAACGGCTCCGACGTCAGCTCCAGCAAAGTATCGGTGATTGATACGTCTACAAATACTATCACTGCGAACATCACGGTTGGGACTGAACCTTTTGCTCTGGCCGTCAATTCGACGCTCGGGCGTCTCTATTCTGTGAATTTGCAGAGTAACAATGTATCGGTGATCGACACCAGCACAAATACCGTCGTCGCGACCATATCAGTCGGTGGTTTTCCGAATGGAGTGGCGGTCAATGCGGCAGGAACTCTGGTCTACGTTACCAGCCGCTTAAATTCCAAAGTAGCTGTGATAAACCCAGTGACTAATACTGTCGTAGCCAATATATCAGTTGGTACCTTGCCTCATGGTGTGGCGTTCAAATGATGGACGACTGGCGTTATTGATGTGGCGCGTAAAGCCTGGTGTTTGCGCCTTAGCAACCCAAGCTAATTCGTCACGATCGGTAGCCTCATTCGTCTGCTTTGTTGAGGGGAAGCTTAATTGTAAAGCTAGTGCCTTTTCCGACGCGGCTTTTGAGCGAGATCGATCCCTTTTCTCGCTCGATAAATCTGGCGACGACATCAAGACCAATTCCGCGACCGGAAGCGAGATCCGCTTCGCTGGTGGTGGTAAATCCCGAAAGAAATATCAGATCGAGCCGCTCCGCACGCGGCAGTTTCGCATTCGATTTTACAAAACCGAGTTTTACCGCCTGGCTCATAACCTCTTTTAAATCGATGCCTGCCCCGTCGTCGGTTATTTCAATGATCAGGTTGCCGCGCCTGGCGACAGCATGCATCACCAGCGAGCCTTTCACTGGTTTACGCGACCGCTTGCGGACATGCGGTTCTTCAATACCATGCACAACTGCATTCCTAACGACGTGAAGAAGAGGCTCGCGAAGTTCTTCCGCAAGAGTCGCCGGAACGGTTGTGTCGCTTCCTTCCTGATATATTTCAACCTGCTTCCCCAGGGAATCAGTCAATCTTTTCGCCGCTGCCGCAAGAAAAGCAAATGCGTCCGACAGGGTTCGCTCGCTTGCGGTTGATTGAGCCGGCTCCTGTCTCTTCTTTAACTCAACTATCCCCGATGCCAGTGCGCCGACAAGGTTCCTGATCGACTTTTGAGATTCACCAGTCGCAAACAAGAGCCGAAATTCAACCTGTCCCTTTTGGGGACTGGGCTCAGGCAGGACGCTGATGACTTCGCCTTCGGTGTTCAGTCGCTCGCGCAAGGCCGCCAATTCCTTGTCGAATCCTTTTGAGGCAAACACTACGCTGATCTCAAAGATGTTTCGTTCAGATCGTAGATTTTCAGCCAGACGATGATCTTCAAATTCGGTCAGGGCGCTGCGCAAATCATCGGGGATTTCCAATTGATCGATGAGGGATGCGTTACCGGCGCGGGCTTCGTCTCTTTCGGTGGCGGGCACTTTTCTGGATCGCTTTACCTGTCGATTGGCAGAGCCCGGGATATCAATACCCTTTTCAAAAGCTCGCAGTGTTTCTTCCAGTTTTTGCAGGGCCTCCTTGTTCGAGATTTTAGCGCCGAATCTGAGGCTGTCCAGAATACGCTCGAATTCGTGTGCGAGCCCTGCCTGCTCATCAAAACCTCCGGTACTGTAGACCGCCTTTAAAGTGTGCGCCGATCTGAAAAGGTCAGAAAGGATTTCGGGTTGTTTTTTGACCGGCTCTTGCTGAAGCTGTCTGAATTGTTCTTTGATTCGACCGATCAATCGTTCGATCTCTTCTGCAATCTGGGTTGCAAGATGATCGGCTGGCATAGGCGGCAGTGGAAGATGTGCAATCGGACGATTTTCCGCGATTGCGGGTATTCAATCAGGCCGTGCTGGCCGAAGAATTCTCTCCTTCGAGATCTCGTTTTATACTGTCAAGAACTCCGTTTATAAACTGGGTCGCCTCAAACGTACTGAAACGCCTGGCGATCTCCAACGCTTCGTTGATGACGACGGTTTTCGGAGTTGACGGCTCGAAAAGAAATTCGTAGACAGCCAGCCTGAGCAGGTTTCGGTCGACAATGGCCATTCGCTCAATTCGCCAATGTTCAGCGCGAACGCCGATCAGGTTATCTATTTCTTCAAGGTGAACGATAGTACCGCTGGCCAGGCGTGAAGCGAATTCCTTCACGTCATCTTTGGCCTCGCTCATCTCTCCCCAATACGTCCGCAACAACTCATCCAGGCTTGGCTGCGCCACATCGAACTGAAAGAGCATTTGCAGAGCGCATTCCCTGGCTTTGCGTCTGGCACCCATAATTCAAATATCCAATCGATAATGCCCGAAAAAAACAAAATGTCGGCGTAAATACACCGACGGACTATGATTGCGATTAAATTTCCTTGTAAAGATTGACCAGCTCAATAGCGGACATTGCCGCTTCAGAGCCTTTATTGCCTGACTTAAGCCCGGCCCGATCAATAGCCTGCTCAACGGTGTCTACGGTCAAAACGCCAAACGTAATCGGTATACCCGTCTCCAGCGCAATCGATGAAAGGCCCTTGCTCACTTCGCCCGCAATATAGTCGAAGTGCGGAGTCTCTCCGCGAATCAGCGCTCCCAGACAGATGATTGCATCGAACCGACTGGTCTCTGCCACTTTCTTAACTGTTAACGGAAGTTCCCAGGACCCTGGAACTCGATAAATTGTTATGTGATCGGGATTCGCGCCGAGACGCTGTAAAGTATCTGTCGCTCCGCCTAGTAGTCTGCTAACGACGAAATCGTTGAAACGGCTGGCGACGATGGCGAACTTGAAACCATCGGCTCGAAGTTTTCCTTCAACAGTATGAGGCACGCGTCTCCTCTTCTTTATGCGACTTTCACGCTGCGCTCTGTCAGCGCTGATGTCAAACGACTAACAAACAAGCTCACGGAGTATAGTTTCTTATAAAAGGCACTGTCAACCTGCGTATGCTAAATGAAAATGCCGCTATGGATGCGGCAGCGAGAGAAACCGAAAGCCGTTGCTACAGTTTACCGAGTTCGGTATTATGATTGACCTTTGAGCGCCTGACAGAAACGTGAGAGTGCCATGATCAAGACAGTAGAGTGGACTGACGACGGAGTGGTAATGGTCGATCAGCGCTACTTGCCGACCGAAGAACTTTACCCGGTATTCAAAACGTATCAGGAAGTCGCTTTTGCAATCAAAGAGATGGTGATCAGGGGCGCTCCGGCCATCGGTGTTGCGGCTGCGATGGGAATTGCGCGTGGTGCGTTGGATTCAAAAGCCACGACGATGGATGAGTTCGAACGCGATTTTCAGGAAACCACCAAAGTTATTGCTGGCACACGTCCCACTGCGGTTAACCTGTTCTGGGCAGTGGATCGAATGACTCGGTTGTTCAACAACCTCAAAGCTGAAGGCGCATCGATTGACGAAATTAAAAATCGATTAGTCGCCGAATCAAAACTTGTATTTGAAGAAGATTTGAAAGCGAACGAGCAGCTGGGTCGATTGGGCGGCGAGTTGATTCCTGACAAAGCGACAGTGTTGACGCATTGCAACGCCGGAGCTCTGGCGACAGCGGGCGGATTCGGAACGGCCCTCGGGGTAATTCGTGGAGCAGTCGAGGCAGGAAAGAATATTCAGGTATTTGCGGATGAGACCCGACCATTCCTGCAAGGCGCACGACTGACCGCCTGGGAATTGATGAAGGATAATATTCCCGTGACCCTGATCACGGACAATATGTCCGGACATTTCATGAAAGCCGGCAAAGTGGATTGCGTCGTCGTTGGCGCCGACAGAATTGCAGCCAATGGTGATACGGCGAACAAGATCGGCACTTATATGGTTGCGGTGCTGGCAAAAGAGCACGGCATTCCTTTTTACGTCGCGGCTCCGACGTCGACTCTTGATTTATCGATTCCTACAGGCGAGCAGATTCCAATTGAAGACCGAACAATTAAGGAAGTAACGCATGTTAAAGGACAGCAGATCGCCCCGAGTGGAGTAACCGTCGCGAATCCGGCATTTGACGTGACGCCGAATCGATTTGTCGCTGCGATAATTACTGAGAAAGGTATCGCTCGGCCACCTTATACTGAGAGCCTACGGGCACTCTTTGAAAAATAAAAGCAGGTTATGTTCAAACATTTTTCACCACTGAGGCACAGAGACACAGAGAATTTAGTAACTCTGTGCCTCTGTGACTCCGTGGTAAAAATAATTCGTATTATCGGCTAATGACTTTAACTCTGGAACAAAAAATCGGACAGTTGCTTTTCGTCGGGATTCCTGGAAAGACCGTCGATGATGAAACGCGCCGCATGTTTGAAACAGTACAGCCCGGCGGCGTAGTCCTCTTTGCCAGAAACATCGAAAGCGGCGGTCAAGTTGCGGAGCTGACCTCTCAGCTTCGATCAATGTCGCAGATTGCGCTGCTCGTTAGCATCGATCAGGAAGGCGGTCGCGTTGACCGCTTGAAGAACATGTTCTTTCCGACGCCTTCGGCGGAAATGCAGCGCGTAGCGATGGATGCCGCGATGTCATATCGACAGGGCGAGTTGACAGCCGAGATTCTGCGCCTTCTCGGCTTAAATATGAATTTCGCGCCAGTACTTGATGTTCGCTATCATCCCGACGCTGACAACGGATTACAGGACAGATATTTTGGTTCAAATGCTGCCAAAGTCATTCGCCTTGCCGGCGCTTATCTGGAAGGTCTGCAAAACAACGGCATAGTCGGATGCGGAAAACATTTTCCGGGACTTGGCGATGTGTCTGTCGATGCGCATGCGGAGTTACCGGTCGTGAAGCGTACAAGAGACCAGCTGTGGGCCGAGGATATCGCTCCATATCGAGATCTGTTCTCTAAGCTCAATGCGCGCCTGAATGTGGTGATGATTTCGCACGCTCATTACGAAGCGTTCGATACAACCAGGATTCCGGGATCGTTATCTCACAACGTTGTGACGAAGCTCCTGCGAGACGAAATGGAATTCAAAGGGCTGACGATTACCGATGATATGGAGATGGGAGCGATCCTTAATTCTATGGATTTCGGTGAAGCCTGTGTAATGGCTGTTGAAGCGGGCGAAGATATGCTGGCGGTATGCCAGAAGACCGAGCGCATCTATCAGGCGCACGAAGCCCTGGTTCGTGCCATGCGTAACGGCAGATTCAGTGAGCGCCGAATAAGCAGATCGTTAAATCATATAGCTAGCATTAAGTCGATTGCATCATCGCCGCAGCACTACAGCGAAATGGCATTGTCTCGGCTGTCCGAAAAGATGAACGATCTCACAACTTTGTTGAAAACCGATGAAGCCCATCGGCGAATTCCTTCACAAGGCTAAAGTGGCGCAGACATTCAGTCTGCGCTGACTGATTAACCTATTTGGTGGTAGAGACTGGCCAGTTTGTTAACGTACCTGCGCAGACTGAATGTCTGCGCCACTGTAAATGTGCAGAAACTCTTTTATAAACGAGACCTTCCTCATTGGCATCCACCGGGTGCTTCAATATTCCTGACCTGGCGATTGTACGGCTCGCTTCCCGCCATAGCTGTTAAGCGACTAATCGAACTGCGGCGCTTGCTGGAACGCGAGATACCAAGAGTAAGTGAAGCAAAATATGATTTCCAAACTCGTCAGTATAAAAAACTGTTCGCTGCGACGGATTCTATTTTAGATAGGGCAGAGTCAGGTCCACTCTGGCTTAAGAATCCGCAAATTGCAGCTATCGTGGTCGACGCGTTGTTATCCCGTTATGCAAACCTCTATCATTTATGGTCGTTTGTGGTCATGGCGAACCATATCCATGTGCTGCTGCGGCCGAAACTTATGGAGTTAATGGACGAATTAGAACCTGTCGTCCAAGATCTTCCCAGGATCACCAAGCGATTAAAAGGAGCGACTGCGAGAGAAGCCAATCGATTATTGGGCAGAACCGGCCATTCATTCTGGGAGGAGGAGTGTTTCGATCATTGGGTTCGGACCGATAACGAGTTTTACCGCGTCGTAACCTACATCGAGAATAACCCTGTGGCGGCCGGATTGGTCAAAAGAGCCGAAGATTGGCCTTGGTCATCAGCGTCAGAGCGGATCAGGCGCGGTTACAGTAAAATAAAATCGTTAACATAGCTGTGGCGCAGACATTCAGTCTGCGCTCTGAGGTTTGGACATTTCGGAGACAGTGTCTTATTGTTGCCGGGTCTAATTTACGGCCGCCCATTGCCCGAAGGGCAAGCAGTAAATAGCCGTGGGCAGAGCGAAGCGACGCCCACGGACCGACACACAACCCCGACCGACCCTGAAGGGGTCGGAGAAAGAAGATCAGCGTATGGCGCAAACCTTAACCAGCCTCCTCGTTCACGTGATTTTTTCAACCAAAGATCGTGTCGACATGATTACGCCTGCTGTCGAACCACGACTGCATGCTTATTTTGGTGGGATAGCACGGAAACAACAATCGCGCCTGCTTGACGCTGGTGGAACCGCCAATCATATTCATCTGTTGATTTCGCAATCGAAAAATATCTCTCTTTCTGATTTGATGGAGGCGTTGAAAAGAAGTTCTTCCAAATGGATGAAGGAACAAGGCGACGAGTTTTCGAGATTTCAATGGCAGGATGGCTATGGAGCCTTTTCAATTGGCGCTTCACAAATCCCGCAGGTGAAATCCT